>NZ_JBGCCK010000018.1:0-152821 GCF_041262525.1 Streptacidiphilus sp. MAP12-20 | reverse complement strand
TCGGAACGCGCCAAGGCGGCACGACGTCGGCCAGACGGCCACCAACCCGATTTTCACCCGGTCAGGGTCTGCCCGTAAGGGCTTCGGCTTGCTGATCCCCGGTGCGCCCTACGCGCCCAACGGCCCCGCACTCCCGCTACCGGGAGTGCGGGGCCGCGCCGTTGCCGCAGCCACTTTGCCGTCCCCATCGCCGCGAGCCGGTGAGCGGTATCAGTACTGGTAGAAGCCGCGTCCGGACTTGCGGCCCAGCAGGCCCGCGTCGACCATGCGCTGGAGCAGCGGCGGAGCCGCGTAGAGCTGCTCCTTGTACTCCCAGTACATCGAGTCCGCGATCGAGACGATCGTGTCCAGGCCGATCAGGTCGCACAGGCGCAGCGGGCCCATGGGGTGGGCGCAGCCGGCTTCCATGCCCTTGTCGATGTCCTCCGCCGTCGCGATGCCCGACTCGAACATGCGGACCGCAGAGAGCAGGTACGGCACGAGCAGGGCGTTGACGACGAAGCCGGCGCGGTCGCGGGCGCGGATCGGGTCCTTGCCGAGGGCCTCGCGGGTGAACGCTTCCGCGCGGGCGACCGTCTCGGCGGAGGTGGTCAGGGTCGGGATGATCTCGACCAGCTTCTGGACCGGCGCCGGGTTGAAGAAGTGGATGCCCAGGACCTGCTCCGGCCGGCTGGTCGCGGAGGCCAGCTTCACGATCGGGATGGAGGAGGTGTTCGACGCCAGGATCGCGTCGCGGCGCTCGACCACGCGGTCCAGGGTCTCGAAGATGGCGACCTTGATGTCCTCGCGCTCGGCCACCGCCTCGACGGTGAGGTCGCGGTCGGCGAAGTCGGCCAGCTCTGTCGTGAAGGAGATTCGCGACAGCGCCGCGTCCCGGTCCTCCACGCTCAGCTTGCCGCGCTTGACGGCGGTGTCGAAGGACGTGGTGATCCGCGTGCGGCCCAGCTCAAGGGCCTCGCCGCTCGCCTCGGAGACCTTGACGTCCAGCCCCGAGCGCGCGAAGACCTCCGCGATGCCCGACCCCATCAGGCCGCAGCCCACCACTCCAACTCGCGCGATGTCGCTCACGTGTGGCTTCCCCAGTTTCCTCGAACAGTGCGTTCAGTCCATTGCAGTTCATTGCAACGGCCCGACGTTACTCCCTGCCCGTCCGCGTGTCCGTCGCCGGACCTGCCAGGAGCGGATCAGGATGGGCTGGTCGAACACGTCAAACGGGAGGGAGACCGGTCGTGGGTCTGCGCAGTCTTCAAGGTCGTTCGGCGCTGGTCACCGGCGCCGGGCGGGGTATCGGTAGGGAGATCGCCCTCGGGCTGGCCGAGGAGGGGATGAATCTCGGGCTACTGGGCCGCCATCGCGACCCGCTCACCGAGACGCTGCGCTCCTGTGCCCGCCACGGTGTGAAATGCATCGCGCTCGCCGCCGACGTCTCGCACCCCGGCCAGGTGAAGTCCGCCGTCACCAGCATGCAGCGCGATCTCGGCCGGATCGATCTGCTGGTCAACAACGCCGGCCAGGTCGACCGCGCCGAGGTGCCGCTCTGGGAGGCGGACCAGAACCAGTGGTGGCAGGTCATGGAGACCAACCTGCGCGGGCCGTTCAACCTGCTGCGCTCCGTGCTGCCCGGCATGGTCGAGCGCGGCGCGGGCCGGGTGGTGAATCTGAACTCGGGCTTCGCGCTGCGCCCCGAGGGTCGGTACACCGCCTACGCGACCTCCAAGGCGGCGCTGCGGCGGCTGAGCGACAACATTGCCGAGTCGCTGCGGCCCCACGGCGTCACCGTCCTGGACATCAGTCCGGGGGCGGTCGCGACCGAGATGACGGCGAGCATGCCGATGTTCGCGGACATGGTCCACTGGGGCAGCATCCCGTACCTGGTCAGCACGGTTGTGGACGCCGCCCGTGGGCGCTTCGACGCGCTCCACGGGCGGTTCCTCCACCTCGGTCAGGACGACCTCGAGGCGCTGCTGCGCGACGCGGAACGGATCCGCGGGCTGGACGCCCGCACGCTCCGGCTGCGCACCTACGGCGACGAGGATCCCCTGGCCAAGTACGTGTAAGGCGTGGTTGAAAGGACTCAGCCCTCGACGACGCCGGAGTCGCGGATCACGATCTTGGCGCGGGTCGCGCCGCTGTTCGAGCCGAGCGACTCGATGCGCTGCACCAGCTCCGAGCCCTCGACGACCTCGCCGAAGACGACGTGCTTGCCGTCCAGCCAGGGGGTGACCACGGTCGTGATGAAGAACTGGGAGCCGTTCGTGTTCCGCCCGGCGTTGGCCATGGAGAGCAGGAACGGGCGGTCGTGCTTGAGCGTGAAGTTCTCGTCGGCGAACTTCTCGCCGTAGATGGACTTGCCACCGGTGCCGTTGCCGGCGGTGAAGTCGCCACCCTGGAGCATGAACTGCGGGATCACCCGGTGGAAGGCCGAACCGGCGTAGCCGAAGCCCTTCTCGCCGGTCGCGAGGGCGCGGAAATTCTCTGCGGTCTTGGGAACCACCTCGTCGAACAGGTTGAACGCGATCCGGCCCGCGTCCTCGCCGTCAATGCTGATGTCGAAGAAAACCTTGGTCGTCATGCGGACATCTTGACATCTACCCCTCACCGTCGCGCGAATCGAGGCCCCTCGCCCGGCCGATCCCCATGCCTGATTGCATGAATGTGCCGAGCTCCGTATAGTTATCCCCATATCGAGGAGGGGACGGAGGAGACACGGTGGCAGCTCAGGCGCAGGAGACTCCCAAGGCGACATCGACGTTCCGCGCGGCGGTCGCGGGGGCCAGCGGGTACGCCGGGGGCGAGGTGCTGCGCCTGCTGCTCGCGCATCCCGCGATCGAGATCGGCGCACTCACCGGCGGCTCCAACGCCGGCACCAGCCTGGGCGAGCTCCAGCCGCACCTGTGGCCGCTGGCGGACCGAGTGCTGGAGCCGACGACGGCGGAGACCCTCGCCGGGCACGACGTCGTCTTCCTCGGTCTGCCGCACGGCCAGTCCGCCGCCGTCGCCGAGCAGCTCGGCCCGGACGTCCTGGTCGTCGACTGCGGCGCGGACTTCCGCCTGCACAATGCCGCCGACTGGGAGAAGTTCTACGGCTCCCCGCACGCCGGCACCTGGCCCTACGGCCTGCCCGAACTGCCCGGCAACCGCAAGGCGCTCGAGGGCGCCAAGCGCATCGCCGTCCCCGGCTGCTACCCGACCGCCGTCTCGCTCGCGCTCTTCCCCGCCTACGCGGCGGGGCTCGCCGAGCCCGAGGCGATCGTCGTCGCCGCCTCCGGCACCAGCGGCGCGGGCAAGGCGCCCAAGACCAACCTGCTGGGCAGCGAGGTCATGGGCTCGATGAGCCCCTACGGCGTCGGCGGCGTGCACCGCCACACGCCCGAGATGACGCAGAACCTCTCCGCCGTCGCAGGCGAGCATGTCGCCGTCTCCTTCACGCCGACCCTCGCGCCGATGTCCCGAGGCATCCTCGCCACCTGCAGCGTCAAGGCCAAGCCGGGCACGACGCCCGCGCAGGTCCGCGCCGCCTACGCGGCCGCGCTCGACGGTGAGCCCTTCGTCCACCTGCTGCCCGAGGGGCAGTGGCCCGCCACCGCCTCCGTGCAGGGGTCCAACAACGCGCTGATCCAGGTCACCCTCGACGAGTCGGTCGGCCGGATCATCGCCATCAGCGCCATCGACAACCTGGCCAAGGGCACCGCAGGCGGTGCCGTCCAGAGCATGAACATCGCCCTCGGCCTGCCCGAGGAGCTCGGCCTTCCGCAGACAGGAGTCGCACCGTGAGCCAGAACCCCGCAGCCACCGCCGGTATCGCAGGCACCGCCGGCATCGGAGTCACGGCGGCGCGCGGCTTCCGCGCCAGCGGTGTCACCGCCGGGATCAAGGCCTCCGGCACGCCCGACCTCGCGCTCGTCGTCAACGAGGGTCCGTCGCTGGCCGCCGCCGGCGTCTTCACCTCCAACCGGGTCAAGGCCGCGCCGGTGCACTGGTCGGAGCAGGTCGTCAAGGGCGGCACGGTCAGCGCCGTGATCCTCAACTCCGGTGGCGCCAACGCCTGCACCGGCCCGCTCGGCTTCCAGGACACCCACGCCACCGCCGAGAAGGTCGCCGAGGTGCTCGGCCTGAACGCGGGCGAGGTCGCCGTCGCCTCCACCGGCCTGATCGGCGTCCGCCTGCCGATGGACAAGCTGCTGCCCGGCGTCGAGACGGCAGCCGCGGCCCTCAGCGCTGACGGCGGCGAGGCCGCCGCGATCGCGATCAAGACCACCGACACCGTCCACAAGACCTCCGTCGCCCACGGCAGCGGCTGGACCGTCGGCGGCATGGCCAAGGGCGCCGGCATGCTGGCCCCCGGCCTGGCCACGATGCTCGTCGTCCTCACCACCGACGCGCTGGTCGAGGCCCCCGAGCTGGACGCGGTGCTGCGCGGCGCGACCACGAAGACCTTCGACCGGATCGACTCCGACGGCTGCATGTCCACCAACGACACCGTGCTGCTGCTCGCCTCCGGCGCCAGCGGCATCGTGCCCGACGCCGACGAGTTCGCCGCAGCCGTCCGCGAGGTCTCCGCCGACCTGGCCCGCCAGCTGATCGGCGACGCCGAGGGCGCGAGCAAGGACATCCGCATCGACATCGTCAACGCCACGAGCGAGGCCGAGGCCGTCGACGTGGCGCGCACCATCGCCCGCAACAACCTGCTCAAGTGCGCCATCCACGGCGAGGACCCCAACTGGGGCCGCGTCCTGTCCGCCATCGGCACCACCGCCGCCGCCTTCGACCCCGACCAGCTCGACGTCGCCATCAACGGCGTCTGGGTCTGCCAGAACGGCAGCGTGGGGGAGGACCGCGACCTGGTGACTATGAAGGACCGCGAGGTCGTCATCACCGCCGACCTCAAGGCGGGCACCGCCGCCGCGACCGTCTGGACCAACGACCTGACCGCCGACTACGTCCACGAGAACAGCGCCTACTCCAGCTGATCCGGCTGCCCACCCACAGCGAAGACTGGACCCGTCGTGCAGATCGCACCCAAGGGCGAACAGGCCCGCAACAACACCGCCCTGCCCAAGGCGTTGACCCTCGTCGAGGCGCTGCCGTGGCTGGAGCGCTTCCACGGCAAGACCGTGGTCATCAAGTTCGGCGGCAACGCCATGGTCGACGAGTCGCTCAAGGCGGCCTTCGCCCAGGACGTCGTCTTCCTCCGCTACGCCGGGCTGCGCCCAGTGGTCGTGCACGGCGGCGGCCCGCAGATCAGCGCCCAACTCGCCAAGCTGGGCCTGGAGTCGACCTTCACCAACGGCCTGCGGGTGACCACGCCGGAGACCATGGACGTGGTCCGCATGGTGCTGGCCGGGCAGGTCCAGCGCGAGCTGGTCGGGCTGCTCAACGAGCACGGCCCCTTCGCGGTCGGCATGACCGGCGAGGACGCGCACACCATGACCGCGGTCAAGCGCTACGCCGAGGTCGACGGCGAGCAGGTCGACATCGGCCTGGTCGGCGACATCGCCCACGTCGAGGCGGGCGCGGTCAAGGCGCTGATCGAGGACGGGCGGATCCCGGTCATCTCCTCCGTGGCCCGGGGCGCGGACGGCCACGTCTACAACGTCAACGCCGACACCGCGGCCAGCGCGATGGCCGTCGCGCTCAAGGCCGAGATGCTGGTCGTGCTCACCGACGTCGAGGGCCTCTACGCCGACTGGCCGAACTCGGACGACGTGATCAGCCAGCTCAGCACGAGCGAGCTGGAGAAGCTGCTGCCGACGCTGGCCAGCGGCATGCTGCCGAAGATGGAGGGCTGCCTGCGCGCCGTCCGTGAGGGCGTCGGCACCGCGCGCGTGCTCGACGGCCGCGTCCAGCACAGCCTGCTGCTGGAGATCTTCACCGACGAGGGCATCGGCACCATGGTCGTGCCCGACACGAATGACATCGATCAGACCATTATCGCTGGGGGACTGGCATGACCGGCAACGCTGACCTGACGAGCCGTTGGCAGCACGCGCTGATGGACAATTTCGGCACCCCGCGCATCCCGCTGGTCCGCGGTGAGGGCGTGCACGTCTGGGACGCCGACGGCAAGCGCTACACCGACTTCCTCGGCGGTATCGCGGTCAACTCGCTCGGCCACGCGCACCCGGCGATCGTCGCGGCCGTGTCGCAGCAGATCGGCACGCTCGGCCACGTCTCCAACCTCTTCGTCGCGGAGCCCACGGTCCGCCTCGCGGAGCGGCTGATCGGCTACGACGGGCGCGAGGGCGGCCGGGTCTACTTCTCCAACTCCGGCGCCGAGGCCAACGAGGCGGCCTTCAAGCTGAGTCGGCTGACCGGCCGGACCCACCTGGTCTCCGCCGTCGGCGCCTTCCACGGCCGGACCATGGGCGCCCTCTCGCTCACCGCCCAGCCGAGGAAGCAGGACGGCTTCCACCCGCTGCCGGGCCACGTCTCGAACGTCCCCTACGGCGACATCGACGCGCTGCGCGCAGCAGTCACGGAGGAGACCGCCGCCGTCTTCCTGGAGCCGATCCAGGGCGAGAACGGCGTCGTCGTGCCGCCGGCCGACTACCTGCTCGCGGCCAGGGAGATCACCCGGGCGACCGGGACGCTGCTGGTCCTGGACGAGATCCAGACCGGCATCGGCCGCTGCGGCCACTGGTTCGCGCACCAGGCCTTCGAGGGCGTCGAGCCGGACGTGGTCACCCTCGCCAAGGGCCTCGGGGGCGGTCTGCCGATCGGCGCGACCCTCGCCTTCGGCGAGGCGGCGACCCTGTTCAAGCCCGGCCACCACGGCAGCACCTTCTCCGGCAACCCGGTCGTCTGCGCGGCGGCCAACGCCGTGCTCGACACCATCGAGCAGGAGGGGCTGCTGGACCAGGTCACGAAGGTGGGCGAGCGGCTGCGCAGCGGCATCGTCGCGCTCGGCGATCCCCTGATCGACTACGTGCGGGGCGCGGGCCTGCTGCTCGGCGTGGTCCTCACCCGTCCGGTCGCGGCCGAGGTCCAAGCATCGCTGCAGCGGGCGGGCTTCCTGGTCAACGCCGCCACCCCGGACACGATCCGGCTCGCACCGCCGCTCATCCTGACCGAGCGTGACGTGGATGCCCTGCTCGCCGTGCTCCCGGGTGTGCTCCGCTCGATCAAGTAAGGAACAATTGCTCCATGACCGAACCCCATCGCGACGCGTCGACGGCGGCCCAGCTGCCGCAGACGCGGACAGCGCGGCACCGACGGATCGTGGAGCTGCTGACCCGTCAGCCCGTCCGCTCGCAGAGCCAGCTGGCCAAGCTGCTCGCGGACGACGGGCTGATGGTCACTCAGGCGACCCTTTCGCGGGACCTGGACGAGCTGGGCGCGGTCAAGATCCGCAACTCCGACGGGGCGCTCATCTACGCCGTCCCCGCAGAGGGCGGCGACCGCACGCCGCTGGCCCCGATGGGCGAGTCCGCCAGCGAGGGCCGGATGGCCAGGCTCGCCGCCGAACTGCTGGTCTCGGCGACAGCCTCGGGCAACCTGGTGGTGCTGCGCACGCCGCCTGGCGCGGCCCAGTTCCTCGCGTCGGCGATCGACCAGTCGGGCGTCGAGGAGATCATCGGCACCATCGCGGGCGACGACACCGTCCTCATCATCAGCCGCGACCCGGCCGGCGGCCAGGATCTGGCGGCGTATCTGCTGCGGCTGGCCCAGTCCTGAGATCGTGGAGTGTCCGCGCCGTGACCTGAGCGGCGGACACTCGCTCGTATGCGCTCGTGGGCGGCACAGCCGGGCACGACGGCCGGTCTGGTCGTCCTGGTGGTCAACGACCACCTGCTGAAGCAGACCTGGCCCGGCCTGGTGACCGGCAAGCTGAGCGACTTCGCCGGTCCGCCGCAGGCGCCGCTGCCACCGCCGTCGTAGGAGCCGGAGTTGACGTCACGCGGCCATGGTGAGCGGACCGGCCTCAGCTCTCAAGGGGCAACCTGGCCCCGCATGTGACCGAAGATCAGGCTCGTCTCGGTGTGCGCCACCGCCGGGTGCGCCGTGAGGTGGTCCACGACGAAGTCCCGCAGCGCGTCGGTGTCGGCGACGGCGATGTGGAGCAGGTAGTCGTCCGCGCCTGCGAGGTGGTAGGACGCCAGCACACCCGGCAGGCGAGGGATCTCGGCGGTGAAGCTGGAGATCCGCTCCTTGGTGTGAGCGTGCAGCCGGACCGCGATCATCGCCTGGATGCCGAGCCCGAGCGCCGCCGGGTCGACGTCGGCGTGGTAGCCGCGGATCACGCCGCGTTCGCGCAGCGCGCGCATCCGGGCGAGGCAGGTGGAGGGGGCGATGCCGACCGCCTCGGCGATCGCGTTGTTGGGCATCCGGGCGTCCTCGGCCAGCAGGCGCAGGATCGCGCGGTCGACGGGGGCCAGCTCGGGCTGCGGATTCTTCGGCACGGAACCCATGGTGCGGCTCGGATCCGAAGAAGTACACAGCTGGACGGCTCTACCGCGAATCTTCTTCGGAACTGTAGCCGTTGGATCAGCAAATCTTCATCCTGGGACCGTCCGAGCCCTCAACGAGGAGGCCCAGCCCCATGCCGTCCGCCGACACCCGACCCGACACCCGAGCCGTCCACGCCGGCCGCGCCGACCTGCGCGCGATGGGCGTGCACGTCCCGCCGATCGACCTGTCGACCACCAACCCGCTGCCCGGCGTGGAGCTCGGCGGAGACAGCTACGAGTCGCTGGCCACCGGCGGGCTGATCCCGGAGGGCGGCAGCGCGGTCTACCAGCGGCTGTGGAACCCGACGACGGCGCGGTTCGAGCAGGCGCTCGCGGAGCTGGAGGGGGCCGAGCAGGCGGTCGCGTTCAGCTCCGGCATGGCCGCACTCACCGCCTGCCTGCTCGCGGCGCGCGCGGAGGGACGCGGCCACGTCGTCGCCGTCCGACCCCTCTACGGCGGCACCGACCACCTGCTCGCCACCGGCCTGCTCGGCACCGAGGTCAGCTGGGCGACGGCCGAGGAAGTCGACGGCGCGATCCGTCCGGACACCGGCCTGGTCGTCGTCGAGACCCCGGCCAACCCGACGCTCGAACTGATCGATCTGGCCGCGCTGGCCGCGCGCTGCGGCGACGTCCCGCTGCTGGTCGACAACACCTTCGCCACGCCGGTGCTGCAGCAGCCGATCCGCCACGGCGCGACCATCGTCGTGCACAGCGCGACGAAGTACCTCGGTGGCCACGGGGACGTGCTGGCCGGCGTCGTCGCGACCAACGCGGAGTGGGCGCAGAAGCTCCGCCCGGTGCGCGCGGTCACCGGCGGCATCCTGCACCCGCTCGCCGCGTACCTGCTCCACCGCGGCCTGCAGACGCTGCCGCTCCGGGTCCGCCACCAGAGCGGCAGCGCGGGCAAGCTCGCCATCTGGCTGGCCGAGCAGCCCGCGGTCGAACGCGTCTACTACCCCGGCCTGCCGGACTGCGACCCGCTGGGCCTGGTCGGCCGCCAGATGTCCGGGCCCGGCTCGGTCCTGACCTTCTCCCTGCGCGACGGCTTCGCCGCAGCGGCCTCGGCGGCGGAGCGCTGCGAGCTGATCACCCACGCGGTCTCCCTCGGCGGCGTCGACACCCTCATCCAGCACCCTGCCTCCCTCACCCACCGCCCGGTCGCTCCGGAGGCACGCCCGCACCCGTCGCTGCTGCGGATCTCGGTCGGCCTGGAGGACGTCGAGGACCTCTGCGAGGACCTGACCCGCGCCCTCGCCTGATCAGGCCTGACCGGACGGGTCCCCGCCCTGCGCCAGGCGCAGCTCCGGCTCGCCCCGAGGTCGGACCCTCCCCGAGCTCGGCCGGAGGGCGAGTGCGTCGAGGGGGCAGGTGGGTTCGCGCGGCGGTCGGCGTGGCTTTGAGTTTCATACGGGCTAGTGCATACTTATGCCTAGCGCCGTATGGCCCTGCCGCCGTACGCGCACGCTTGCCTGCCGCACAGTGAGTGAATGGAGACAGCCGTGACCGTGGCTAAGAACGAAGACGTCCGGCTCTGGGGCGCGCGCTTCGCCGACGGTCCGTCCGAGGCGCTCGCCGCGCTCTCGGCCAGCGTGCACTTCGACTGGCGGCTCGCGCCCTACGACATCGCGGGTTCCAAGGCCCACGCCAAGGTCCTGCACCGGGCCGGGCTGCTGACCAACGACGAGCTCGCCCGGATGCTGCAGGGCCTGACCGACCTCCTCGCCGACGTCGAGTCCGGCGCCTTGACCGGCACCGTCGCCGACGAGGACGTGCACTCCGCGCTCGAGCGCGGGCTGCTCGGGCTGCTCGGCCCCGAGCTCGGCGGCAAGCTGCGCGCCGGCCGGTCCCGCAACGACCAGATCGCCACGCTCGGCAAGATGTACCTGCGCGACCACGCGCGGATCATCGGCGGCCTGATCCTCGACCTGCAGCAGGCGCTGGTCGGCCTCGCCGAGGCCCACCCGGGCGTGGCGATGCCCGGCCGTACCCACCTGCAGCACGCGCAGCCGGTCCTCTTCGCCCACCACGTGCTCGCTCACGTCCAGGCACTGAGCCGGGACGCGGAGCGGCTGCGCCAGTGGGACACCCGGACCGCCGTCTCGGCCTACGGCTCGGGCGCTCTCGCGGGCTCCTCGCTCGGCCTGGACCCGCAGTACGTCGCGGCGGAGCTCGGGTTCGAGGGCGGTTCGGCGGCTAACTCCATCGACGGCACCGCCTCGCGCGACTACGTGGCGGAGTTCGCCTTCATCACCGCGATGATCGGCATCAACCTCTCCCGCATCGCGGAGGAGGTGATCATCTGGAACACCAAGGAGTTCGGCTTCATCACGCTGCACGACGCCTTCTCCACGGGCTCCTCGATCATGCCGCAGAAGAAGAACCCGGACATCGCCGAGCTCGCCCGCGGCAAGTCGGGCCGCCTGATCGGCAACCTGACCGGCCTGCTGGCGACGCTCAAGGCGCTGCCGCTGGCCTACAACCGGGACCTCCAGGAGGACAAGGAGCCCGTCTTCGACTCCTGCGACACGCTCGAGGTGCTGCTCCCGGCCTTCACCGGGATGATGGCCACGCTCACCGTCCACGAGGAGCGCCTGGAGGAGCTGGCCCCGGCCGGGTTCTCCCTCGCCACGGACATTGCCGAGTGGCTCGTCAAGCGCGGCACCCCGTTCCGCGTCGCGCACGAGGTCGCGGGCGCCTGCGTCAAGTTCTGCGAGCCGCGCGGCCTGGAGCTGAACGATCTGACGGACGAGCAGTTCGCCGAGATCAGCCCCACGTTGACGCCTGAGGTGCGCGAGGTCCTCTCCGTCCACGGCGCGATCGCCTCCCGCAACGGCCGCGGCGGCACCGCTCCGGCCGCGGTGGCGGTCCAGCTCGCCGAGGTCAAGGCGAACCTGACGCTCCAGCAGGAGTGGCTCTCCGCCAAGCGCTGAACCAGTCCTGACGCCGCGGGGCGCCGCACGCAGAGAAGATGCGTGCGGCGCCCCGCTGTCTCCTCCTCGCGTGCAACCCCGGTGGCTCCCGCGTGGTGAAGAGGGAGAGAGCCGTGGCTGACGCGGTTCCACGGCGTACGGGGGGAGGGCGGTGCGTGGTGGCGACGATGGCGGTCGCGGGGGAGGGCGACACCTGGCCAGGGCTGGCAGAGGTCGACTTCGATGCCTTCGTGGCGGCGCGCTGGCAGCGCCTGACGCGTACCGCCTTCCTGCTGACGGGTGATCACCACGAGGCCGAGGACCTGGTGCAGGCCACTCTCGCGAAGGCGTACCCGCACTGGGCCAGGATCAGGCGGCTGGACTCGCCCGACGCCTATCTGCACCGGGCCATGGTGAACAACAGCTTCAGTCGGCACCGCATTCGGCGCGCCCGGCAGCTGTTGATGCCCTGGGTGCCCGAGCGCCCGCAGCAGTCCGCCACGGCCCAGGTCGAGCAGCGCTCCGTGCTGCTCCAGGCACTGGACGAACTGCCGCCCCGGCAGCGGGCGGTGGTCGTGCTGCGGTACTGGGAGGACCTGAGCGAGCAGCAGGTCGCCGAGGTCCTCGGGTGTTCCACCGGAAACGTCAAGAGCCAGGCGAGCAGAGGCCTGGCCAAGCTCCGTGGCCATCCGGCGCTCGCCGGGTACGCGGCGTCGGGATCGACGGAGGCAGACCGATGAGCGGGGAGGACGAGGACATGGTGCGACGCGCACTGGAGGACGAGGCGATGGGGTACCAACCATCCGACTGGGCGGGAAAGGTCGCGGCGGTGCACGACCGGAGTACGCGGCGTCGTCGTGGCGTCCGTGGGGCGGTCGCGGTGACGCTGGCGGTGGGGGCGACGGCCGCGACGGCCGTGGGCGTGGCGCTGGCGAGTTCGCCCGGCGGCGCGCAGGCGGGGCACGCGGCCGCGCAGGGGCCTGCGCACGCGTGGTCGGCGCCGGCTCAGCCGGGGGCGCAGCCGTCGACCTCGCCCACGAAGGCGGCCGAGGCCCGCCACCCGGCAGTGCGCGTGGTCCCGGCGGGCAAGGACCTGAACTTCGGTCACCAGATCTGGATGAAGCTGACGGCAGGGGAGCGCTGCGAGGGCCTCGGCCCGGACTCGACGCGCGCCTACAGCTGCAAGAGCGTCACGGACGGGAACCAGCCGCAGGGCACGGTGGGCGCCCAGAGCGAGGGGAACCGCTCGGGCACGCTCTACTCGCCGCTGTACATCGGTCCCGGCGACGTGGCCGCGATGACGATCGAGATCGACGGGAAACCGTACGACGCGACGGTGGTGAAGCTGGCTGGTCACCCCGGCTACGCGACCGCGTACCTGTGGGTGCCGGGGGTGCAGGTCATGCCCTCACCCGGCCACTTCTCGAGCGAGCGGATCAAGGTCTACGACGCCCACGGCAAGCTGCTGGCCAGCATGGTGCCGCCCGGCGCCTAGACGCGCGTCTCCAGGCGTCGGTCCTCGGGGTCGAAGGGCTGCGGCAAGCTGATGGCCGCAGCCCACTCACGGCCCGGGTCAGGCCGCACGGTCCATCCGGGTCGTCGCCGCACTGTCCTTCGACGCGTCCTTCGCCGCCTTGGCGGCAAGCAGCTTCGCCTTGGTGGCGTAGATGTCGACGTACTCCTGACCCGACAGGGCCAGGATCGCCGAGACGATCTCGTCGGTCACCGCGCGCAGCACGAAGCGGTCCCGCTGCATGCCCTCGTAGCGCTCGAAGGTGAGCGGCGTGCCGAAGTGGATCTCCGGGCGGGCGCGGAACGGCCTGCGCCAGCGCATGCTGCCGTTGGCCTGCACCTCGTCCGTGTGCACCAGACCCACCGGGATCACCGGCGCGCCGCTCGCCAGCGCGAGGTGCGCGACGCCGGTGCGGCCCCGGTGCAGCCGCCCGTCGGGGGAGCGGGTGCCCTCCGGGTAGATGCCGAAGAGCCGACCCGCCTTCAACTGCGCCATGCCCGTGTCGATCGCGGCCATCGAGGCCCGCCCGCCACTGCGGTCGACCGGGACCGCGCCGACGCCCGTGAAGAACCACGCCATCAGTCGGCCCTTGGGGCCCGTGCCGGTGAAGTACTCCTCCTTGGCCACGTAGTGCACCTGCCGCGGAGCGGCGAGGGGGAGGAAGACGGAGTCGCAGAAGGAGAGGTGGTTCGGCGCGATGATGGCGGGACCGTCGAGGGGAACGTTCTCCAGCCCGGTGATCCGCGGCCGGTAGAGCGTGCGGACCAGTGGGCCGACAATGATCCTCTTGAGCGTCCAGTAAAACACCGTGCCTCCGTCGTCTTGGCGCTGGCGCGAGCGGGATGCGTGGATCCTAGTCGGGTTCTGTTACCGCCTGGTACACAGGGCGGAGTGGCCCCGGTTACATTCTGTTGATGCCTTGATTGCAATCGGGTGTTCCGGGGTTACGCCCGATCAGGTGGTCCGGTCGGCGCGCCGCAGCCGGGGACGCGGCGCGCGGCGTCCCCGAGGGCATGAACCAGACGCGCCACGAGATCCCCTCCGGCCTCCGACTGCCGCGCCCTGCGCCCTGTCCGGAGACCCTGTTGCTCGAGCGGGAGCGCACGGCGGAGCTGCGCGCCGCCGTGGCACGTCTTCCCGCCCGGTGCGCGACCCTTCTCGGCGCGCTGCTCGACGAGCCACCCACGGACTACGCCGAGCTCGCCGCGCGCCTCCACATGCCACGCGGCAGCCTCGGCCCCACCCGCTCCCGCTGCCTCTCCTGCCTGCGCCGCCGGCTCGCGCCGGGCTGAGCCGCGCCGGGCTGAGCCGCCCCGGGCCGCGCTGGACATCCTGGACGGCGGCCCGCGGTCCTCAGGGACATCGGTTAGCCTCCCGGAACGGTCTGTGCCGACATCGCCGGATGCGTCCCCGCTCCGGGATCCCATGTTCGGACGGTGTTCATCTCCCGGTGACCGGTGGCGAGCGCTCCGTTTGCTCCGTTGCACGACGGTTCTAACCGTTGTTACATTTCACTTGTGCTGGAGCGAACATGTCTCTTCGAACGATGGTCGGCGCGCACAGACGGCTCGTCGGCAGCGCCGCGGCAGCGGGTCTGGTGATGGCAGCAGTGTCCGCGTGCGGCGGGGCGAGTCAGGCCGCGTCGTCGGCCGGCGGCAGCGCGGCCGCCACCGGTGCGCCGGTGCCGTTGGTGGTCTACTCGGCCCAGGGCTACGACAAGGCGGTCACCGACGCCTTCCAGAAGGCGACCGGGATCCCGACGAAGCTCGTCGACGACAGCACCGGCCCGCTGCTGGCCCGAGTCCAGGCCGAGCGGGCCAACCCGCAGTGGGGCGTGCTGTGGGTGGACGGTGACGAGGCGTTCGCCTCGATGGACAAGGCCGGGATGCTGCTCACGGGCTACGAGCCGAGCGCGCAGCTGAACGCCGCCGGGCAGGCGGTCGTGCCTCAGGACAAGAGCTACATCCCCACCGGCCTCACCGTCACCGCCGCTCTGGTCTACGACGCGAGCAAGACGCCGAACCCGCCGACCAGTTGGCAGGAACTCCTCTCGCCGGCGTGGAAGGGCGCGATCGGCATGAACAACCCGGCCGTGTCCGGTCCCACGTACCCGTTCGTCGCCGGCATGTTCAACCAGCTCGGCGGAGACAGCCAGGGCCAGTCGTTCTACAGCTCCCTCAAGGGCAACGGTCTGCACGTGTTCCAGACCAACGACGACACCCTTCACGCGCTGCAGACCGGTCAGATCAAGGTCGGTCTGATCCAGAGCTCGGCGGGCGTCGCGGCGGGCATCAAGGACAAGAACATCAAGACCGCCTACCTGCCGAAGGTGACCTCGCTGCCCAGCGTCATGGGCATCGACGCGAAGGCGCCCGCCCAGGTCCAGGCGGAGGCCAAGCGGTTCGCCGAGTTCGTGCTCAGCACGCAGGGCCAGCAGGTGATGCTCACCGGGGACCGCCACGGCGACTCCCTGTTCTGGCCGATCGTCCAGGGGGTCAACCCCGACCCGGAGCTGCCCGCGCTGGCGTCCGTGCCGACCCAGGCGATCGACCCGTATGTGTGGGGCCCGAAGGAGGGCACCATCAACACCTGGTTCACGAACACGATCGCCCACTGATCCATGATCGACACATCTCTCACCCCCGGGCCGCGCGCCACGCGCGGGGCCCGGGCCTCCCGGACCCGCGCGGACGACCTGCGGCGCCGCGCTGTGGGTCTGGTGCGCACGCTCCCCTGGATCGGGTTCGCCGCCGTCCTGTTGCTGCCGGTCGGCGGGTTCCTGCTGGTCGCGGTCAGCCCGCGGCTGCTCGGACAGGGCGACGCGTGGTTCACCTGGTCGCCGTTCCAGCAGGTGCTCAGCGGGTGGACCGCCCGCGCGCTCGTCGACACCCTGCTGGTCGGTCTGGGGTCGGCGCTGCTGGCCACTGTCGTCGCGCTGGCGCTGGCCTGGCTCACCGAACGCACCACGCTCGCGGGGAGGGGGCTGTGGCGGCTGCTCCTGTGGGCGCTGCTGCTGGCCCCGTCCTACCTGGAGTCGCTCGGGTGGACCTGGCTCGTCGAACCGCAGGGCGTGCTGTCGCGCGTGCTGGGCCAGGACCCGGCCGCGCTGCGCGCCCTGGTCTTCGGGCCGGCCGGGGTGATCTGGGTACTGGCCTCCCGCGGCGTGCCGTTCGCCTACCTGGCGGTGTCCGCCCTGCTTCGGGGCATGGGCCGCGAGTTCGAGGACGCCGCGCGCACCCACGGGACCGGGCGGCTGGGGACCTTCCGCCTGCTGCTGCCCATCCTCGCGCCAGGCTTGTGGGCGGCACTCGCGATCGTGTTCGCCGAGTCCATCAGTGACTTCGGCGTCGCCGCGACCCTCGCGTCCCAGGGCAGCTTCCCGCTGCTCACCGGTGCGATGGAGCAGGCGATCGGCACCTTCCCAGCCGACTTCCCGCTCGCCTCGGCGATGGGCTGGCTCCTGCTCACCCTGGTCGCCCTCGCGCTGCTCGCGCAGCGGCGCTCGATGCGCGGCCGAAGCTTCCAGATCCTCTCCGGGCGCACCCGTCCCGCTCGGCGTACGCGCCTCGGCCGCCGCGGCCAACTCGCCGCGCTGACCGGCGTCGGAGGCTTCTTCCTGCTCGCCCTCGGAGTACCGGCCTTCGGCGCCGCCGCCGCGTCCCTGCTGCCGTCGGGTGGGAAGGTCAGCTCGGCCGCACTGGGGCTCGACAACTTCCGTCACGTGCTGCACTCCACCGAGATGGTGTCCGCCCTCGGCTACTCCGCCCGCCTCGCCGCGATCACGGCGTGCGCGGCCGTCGTGCTGGGCGCGGTCGCCGGCCGGGCGCTGGCCCGCAGCAGCGGCGGTCGTGCCGGTCGCGTCCTCGACATGCTGCTGCTCGCCGCCATCGCGCTGCCCAGCGTGCTGCTCGCCAGCGGATACATCTTCACCTACAACCTGCCGATCGCCTCCGACCTCGGCATCGACCTGTACGGCACCACCACGCTGTTGGTGCTGGGCTATCTGGCCGGCGCCCTTCCTTCGGCCGCCCGCCTGCTGTCGGGTTCGCTCGGGCAGGTCAGCGACCAACTGCTGTGGGCGGCCCGCACCCACGGGCGACCCGCCGCCTCCGCCTGGACGGGCGCCGTGCTGCCGCTCGTCGCGGGCTCCCTGGTGTGGGCCTGGCTGATCGCCTTCTGCGGCACCCTGCTGGAACTCCCGATCTCCCAACTCCTCGCCCCGCCGGGCCAGGAGCCCTTGTCCGTCGCCATCACGCACCAGCTCCAGGGCTACGACCTCGGCGCCGGCGCGGCGATGACCGTCCTGGTCGTCGCCGCGACCGTGGTGTTGATCGCTCTCGCCCTGGGAGCCCTGCGGCTCCTGCTCCCCGCAGCCCGCCGCATGGAGGCCGTGGCATGACCGACCAACTGACCGTCGAGCGACTGAGCAAGTCCTTCGGCTCCACCCGCGTGCTGGAGGAGGTCTCCTTCACCGTGCGCCCAGGTCGCTTCCTCGTGCTGCTCGGGCCCTCCGGCTCCGGTAAGACCACGCTGCTGCGCTGCCTCGCCGGGATCGAGCGCGCCGACGGCGGCGCCATCTCCTTCGGCGCGCAGGCTTTCGCCGACGGCCGGGCCCACCTGGCCCCGGACCGGCGTGACCTGGCGATGGTCTTCCAGGACTACGCCCTGTGGCCGCACATGACCGCAGCCGGCAATGTCGCCTACGCGCTGCGCCGACGCAGGCCGGGCCGCACCGAATCGGACCGGCGGGTCGCCGAAGTGCTCGAGCGGGTCGGCCTGTCCGATCATGCCGACCGCTTTCCGCACCAGCTCTCCGGCGGGCAGCAGCAGCGGGTCGCGCTCGCCCGTGCCCTGGTCGCGCGCCCGGGACTGCTCCTGTTCGACGAGCCGTTGTCCAACCTGGACGCGGACCTGCGCGAACGGCTGCGCGTGGAGATCTCCACGCTGACCCGTGACAGCGGCGCCACCGCCGTCTACATCACCCACGACCAGGCGGAGGCCTTCGCCCTCGCCGACGAGGTCGGGGTGCTGGAGGCCGGCCGCCTCGTCCAGCTCGCCACGCCCGAGGCCGTCTACCAGCGGCCCGCGACGCCCTTCGTCGCCCGCTTCACCGGCCTGGCCGGTGAACTGTCCGGGACCGCCGACGGTCCGGCCCACCTGAACAGGGTGCTGGTGCGAACGGACGCGGGCTCCTTCCTCGTCGCACCCGCCGGTCCCCTCAGCGACGGAACCGGCGTCGACGTCCTCATCCGCCCGGCCGCCGTCACCATCGCACGCGACCGTGACGCCGTCGACGACGCGCGCGAAACCCTGTCGGGGACGGTCGCCGACACGGCCTACCGCGGCCGGGGCTACGACCATGTCGTCGAACTGTCCGGTGGGGCACGTCTGACTGGCGTCTTCGACCGGCAGCCTCACCCACGCGGCACCCGCGTCCGGGTCACCCTCGACCCGGACGGCTGCTTCGCCTACCCCGCCTCCCCCGCCTCGCCGACGCAGATCGACGGCGAGTCCACCTCACAGCTCAACCGCACACCAGTGGAGATCCCATGACCATCCGTCACCGCTCGAACCCGCAGCCTGGAGGTCGCAGGTGACGACCTTCGTCCTCTTCTTCACGGTCCTGCTCGCCTGCGCGGTCGAGGCCGTCGAGGCGCTGACCATCGTGCTGGCGGCAGGAACCAGCCGAAACTGGAAGTCGGCCTGGCAGGGCACGGTCGCCGCACTGCTGGTACTCGCCGCGACGATCGCCCTACTGGGACCGGCCGTGGGCCAGATCCCCCTGGGTGCGCTGCGGCTGGTCGTCGGCGCCCTGCTGCTGGTCTTCGGCCTCCAGTGGCTCCGCAAGGCGATCATGCGCGGATCCGGTTACAAGGCCCTGCACGACGAGACGCAGGCCTACGCCGACGAGGTGGCCGCCGCCACCGCCGCCGCGTCGGGCGGACGCGGGCGGGTCAAGGACTGGTACGCCTTCACCCTGTCCTTCAAGGGCGTGTTCCTGGAGGGCCTCGAAGTGGCCTTCATCGTGGTCACTTTCGGTACCAATCAGCACAACGTCCCCGTCGCGGTCCTCGGCGCCCTTGTCGCCGTGACCGTCGTCGTCATCGCCGGCGTCGCCGTGAGGGCCCCGCTGGCGCGGGTTCCCGAGAACACCATGAAGTTCGCCGTCGGAATCATGCTGACCTCCTTCGGCCTCTTCTGGGCAGCCGAGGGCGCCGGCGCCAACTGGCCCGGCTCCGACGCCGCGCTGCTCGCCATCGTCCCCGCCGTCGCGCTGCTGGCGCTCGGCTACACCTCCACCCTGCGCCGCACGCAGAACGCCGGCGACGCCGGTGTCGGCAGCGCACCGGTGCCGACCGAGGGGAGCCTCACATGAACGCCCTCAGCGCCCTGCGGTCCTTCGCACGCTTCTGGTACGACTTCATCGTCGGCGACGACTGGCGCGTCGCCCTCGGCGTCGCCGTGTCCCTGGCCGCCACCTGGGGCCTGACCCGCGCCGGACTCAACGCCTGGTGGCTGCCCGCGCTCGCGGTCGCCGCCCTGCTGGGCCTCTCGCTGGCCCGCGTCGTCAAGGCCGCCCGCCGCTGACGGCGGGCGGCACCGAGGGGGACGGCCGTCAGCGGCCGTCCCCCTCCTCCGCGTACACGCGCGCCGCGTACTCGTCCAGCACCTGCCCGCACCGCTCCAACGCCGCCACCGTGGACGCCTTGCCGGACGCGGCGAGCACGTCGCGTGCCTCCACCTTGGCGAACCAGTTGCGCAGCTTCACCAGGTCCTCGTCGTTCTCCTCCAACTCGGCGTAGGTGAAGTGCTCCGCCCGGTACTCCTTGTCGATCTGCCCGAGGAAGTCCTCGCAGCGATCCACGATCTCCTCGTACTCGTCGTTGCGGGCCGCGTTGAACGTGTCCTCTATCTCCGCTCCGCCGCCGAGCACCGCGGACTCCAGCAGCGACGCGGTGCCGCCCATCTCCACGATCTCGTTCCGCAACAGCCGCAACGCCCGCTCGCCGGACGGACTCACGGGCAGCGCGGCCACGGAGTTCTGCAGGTAGATCGCTCCCAGGCCCTTGATCTTCCGCCACACACCCGCCCGCAAGCGCGTCGGCTCCGCCGGAATCTTGTAGACCAGCACCAACCACCGCACGCCCCCGGCCTGCGGCTCCCCGGCACCATGCTCCACCGTGAACCTTCTCCCGCACTGTTCTCCCAGCCAGCCACCACGCGTGAGCAGGCAGTCCGGAAGCAGCCTATCCGCATCACCCCGCTGATCAGCGGCGCCGGGAACGGGACAGACCTAGCAGGCTTCGCCGTCCTGGACCGGCTGGGCTTCCTCCTGCGCCGTCGCCGTCGCTGGTGTCGGTGTCGGCTCCTCGGGCTCGGCGGGGGCGCCGAGCCAGGCGGTGAGGCCGTCGCGGAGTTGGTGCGGGGTCGGGGTCTCGGCCGCCCAGGCCACGTAGCCGTCAGGGCGGACCAGGACCGTGCGGGTCGTCACCTTCGCCGAGGTCGCCGTGACCAGTCGCTCCGACCAGCCCTCCGCTGCCGCTGCGTCAGGGCCGACCAGGACGAACCGGCCCTGGCGCAGCGCTTCGTACAGCCGGGCCGGACCCTTCTCGCCGTCTTCACGCGTCAGCTCCACGTCCGGCGCGCGGAGGCCGACGAGTCGGTGCGCGCCGGCCGGGGCCTGCTTCTGGTAGGAGATGGCGACGCCCGAGACCTCCAGGCCGCCCCGCCGTGTCAGCGGCCGCAGTCGGTTGCCGAAATTCTTCATCACCCCGCGCACCAGCCGCAGCGCGGGGGACTCGCCGAGCGCCACCCGCAGGATCCCGCCCGAGGTGCGTAGCACCTTCTTCCCGACCGGGTGCCGCTCGGCCTGGTAGCTGTCCAGCAGGTCGGACGCGCCCCAACCGCTCACCGCGGCGACCAGCTTCCAGCCCAGGTTGGCGGCGTCCTGCAGGCCGGTGTTCATGCCCTGGCCGCCCGCAGGGGAGTGGCAGTGAGCGGCGTCGCCGGCGAGGAAGACCCGGCCCACCCGGTAGTCGGGCGCCTGCCGCTCGTCGCTGTGGAAGCGGGAGAGCCACCGCGGGTCGTGCAGGCCGTAGTCCGCCTCCAGCACATTGGCCGAAAGCCGACGCAGCGCGTCGAAGTCGACCGGGTCGCCGTCCGGCCGCTGGTCCGCGCGGTCCCAGCAGATGACCCGGTACCAGCCGTCGCCGAACGGCGCCATGAACGCGAAGCCGGCGCTGTTCGCCCCGACGGTCAGCACGTCCGCCGGCGGGCGTTCCACCCGCACGTCGGCCAACATCACGGACTGGATCGCGGACTCGCCCGGGAACGGAACCCCGAGCAGCTCGCGGACGCGGCTGCGCACCCCGTCCGTACCGACCGCGTACGCGGCGCGGAAGGTGACCCGCTCGCCGGCGATGTCCGCGTCGATCTCGACGCCGTCGGCGTCCTGGCGCAGATCGATCGCCTCGGTGCCGCGCAGCAGCGTCACTCCGGCGTCGAGCGCGCGGTGCAGCAGCAACTGCTCGGTCTGGTACTGAGGGGTGATCAGCAGCAGCGGGAACCGGCTCGGCAGTCGGCTCAGGTCGATCCGGAGGGCGCCGAAGACGCGCAGGCTGTCGAGCTTGGCGCCGGTCTCCAGCAGTTGGTCGGCGAGGCCGCGGGCGTCCAGCTGCTCCAGGGTCCGGGCATGGACGGCGAAGGCGCGGGTGAGGTTGGACTCCTCCGCGCGCCGCTCCAGCAGCGCGACGCGCAGCCCTGCCGCCGCGACGTCCCCGGCCAGCAACAGGCCGGTGGGCCCGGCGCCGACGACGAGGACGTCGTACTCCTTGTTGATGTCCATTGCTGTTCGGTTCCCTCGCAGGCTGGGATGTCGGCTGTGGTGTACAAAGTCCGTTCGAGTGCCGGTGAACTCGATCACTATGGACTCAATTCGGGTGGGACGTCAGTGATACCGATCGGTAGGCGACGGGATTCGGCCCGCGGCCGAGGTTGCAACCCGGAGACCGGCGGGTAAAGGGCTCTGGAACGTATGCCGATGACAGCGCATGATCGTCAGGCAGACCACACCTCCGGTCAGGGCAACCCGGTCGCCCCCCTCAGTCTCGCGCGGCCGGGCTCACGAGAAAGGGAGGACGCGGATGGGCATGAGCGTGACCACCTCGGTCGCCACCGAGGACGACGCCGAGCGGATCCTGAAGCTGCAGTACCTGTGCTACCAGGGCGAGGCCGAGCTCTACGGCGACTGGAGCATCGAGCCGCTGACGCAGAGTCTGGACAGCCTGCGCACGGAGCTGAAGGAACGTCATGTGCTGGTCGCCCGCCTCGGTGAGGAGGTCGTCGGCAGCGTCCGCGGCTGGGTCGACGCGGACGGCGTCGGCAGGATAGGGCGTCTCTGCGTCCACCCGCGCATGCAGCGGCATGGGCTTGGCAGCCGACTCCTGCGAGCGATGGAGTCCCGGCTCGCCGCGGGCGACGCACGTGTCGTCGCCTACCGGCTCTTCACCGGCCACCGCAGCGTCGGCAATCTGCGCCTCTACCAGCGCCTGGGCTACCGCCCGACGGAGGTGGAGGAGATCAACAGCAAGCTCAGCTTCATCAGCCTCGAGAAGCGCGTCGACGACCTCGCCGTGTCCGCGTAAGCGGATAGGGGCGCGAGGAACTGCGCGAGCAACCACCCTGTGCGGATGGCCCTGCTCGTTCGGCGACACACCTGCGTGGGTGGCTTGTCGCGCAGTTCCCCGCGCCCCTGGCAGTTGCAACTGTCCGTTTTGGGTTATCTGCGGCTCATCTGCTTAACTGTTTCTCATGACTGCGAACACGACTGCACACCTCACCGGCGCCATGCCGGCAGGTGGTCGTGGCATGCGCTGTTGTCGAATGTGCGGCTGCTGAGCATTTCCGCTCAGTCCCACCAGCACCCGTAGAGCCCCTTGCTCCGGGTCGCTCCCGCACATCACTTCCCGCGCGATCGGCCGGTTCGGCCAATCTTCGCGCGCCGACCCACGGAAACACTGTGATCACCACCACTGACCTGCGCAAGGTCTACCGCGCCCAGGGCCGGGAAACCCATGCACTCGACGGCGTCGACCTCCATGTCCGCACGGGCGAGGTGTACGGCGTCGTCGGCACCAGCGGAGCCGGCAAGAGCACGCTGATCCGCTGCGTGAACCTGCTCGAGCGGCCCAGCTCGGGCAGCGTGTGCGTCGACGGACGCGAGCTGACCGCGCTCTCCGCGACCGAGCTGCGCGAGACCCGCCGTTCCATCGGCATGGTCTTCCAGCACTTCAACCTGCTCGCCCGGCGCACCGTCGCCGAGAACGTCGAGCTGCCCCTCGAACTCACCGGGCTCTCGCGCCGCGAGCGCGCCGCGAAGGCGGCCTCGCTGCTGGAGCTGGTCGGGCTCGCCGACAAGGCCCGCGCCTACCCGGCGCAGCTCTCCGGCGGGCAGAAGCAGCGCGTCGGCATCGCTCGTGCGCTGGCCGGGGACCCCAAGGTGCTGCTCTCCGACGAGGCGACCTCCGCGCTCGACCCCGAGACCACCCGCTCCATCCTCCAGTTGCTGCGCGAGCTGAACCAGCAGCTCGGGCTCACCGTCCTGCTCATCACGCACGAGATGGACGTCATCAAGTCCGTCTGCGACTCCGCCGCGCTGATGCGGGGCGGGCGCGTGGTCGAGTCCGGCACGCTGAGCGAGCTGCTCTCGCAGCCCGGTTCCGAGCTGGCCCGCGAGCTGTTTCCGCTCGGCGCCGGACCGGATGACCCGGACGCGCCGCTGCAGGGCAGCACCGTCGTGGAGATCACCTTCCAGGGCGACGCGGCTGTCCAGCCGTTCATCTCGCAGCTGTCGCGCACCTACAACGTCGACGTCAACATCATCGGCGCCGCCGTGGAGACCATCGCCGGCCGCCAGGTCGGCCGGATGCGCGTGGCGCTGCCCGGCAGCTTCGAGGAGAACGTCGTCCCGATCGGGTTCCTGCGCGAGCAGGGCCTGCAGGTGGAGGTGGCCGCGTGACCTGGAACGACATGCAGCCGCTGCTGTGGCAGGCCACGCAGGAGACCCTGTGGATGGTCGGCCTCGCGGCCCTGGCGACCCTGCTGATCGGGCTGCCGCTCGGTCTGCTGCTGGTGCTGACCCGCCGCGGCGGGCTGCTGCAGAACGCCGCCGTCAACAAGCTCGTCGGCACGGTCGTGAACGTGGGCCGCTCGCTGCCCTTCGTCATCCTGATCGTCGCGATCATCCCGTTCACCCGCTGGGTCGTCGGCACCACGCTCGGCTGGCAGGCGGCGACCGTGCCGCTCGCGGTCGGGGCGATCCCCTTCTTCGCCCGGCTGGTCGAGTCGGCCGTCGGCGAGGTCGACGGCGGACTCATCGAGGCCGTGCAGGCCATGGGCGGCTCGACCTGGACAGTCGTCCGCAAGGTGCTGCTGCCCGAGGCCCTGCCCGCGCTGATCTCGGCCGTGACCACGACCGTCATCGTGCTGGTCGGATACTCCGCCATGGCCGGCACTGTCGGCGGCGGCGGGCTCGGCACGCTGGCCATCAACTACGGCTACATGCGCTTCGAGACCACGTTCATGTGGGTCATCGCCGCCGAGCTGATCGTCCTGGTCACCCTGGTCCAGTTGCTCGGCGAGGGCCTCGCCCGACGCCTCGACCACAAGCGCGGCACGGTCGGCCGACGGCTGACCCTCCGCCGCAGCACCCCTCAGACTTCCGTGGCGCGACCCGCCACGGAGACCCCCGTGCAGGAGCCGGAACTCTCCGGCGCCCCGCGCTGAATCACCGCACCTGCACCGACCGCACCGACTGCACCGACTGCACCGACAGCAATACAGGAAGGGCACTTTTCGTGCGTACCTCCGTGAAGTTCACCACCGCCGCTCTCGCCACCAGCGCGCTGGCGCTCACCCTCGCCGCCTGCGGCAGTTCCTCGTCCTCGACCGGCTCCGCCGCCTCCGGCTCCTCCGCCGACGCGAGCAAGCCGCTGGTCGTCGTGGCGAGCCCGACCCCGCACGCGCAGATCCTCGAGTACATCGAGAAGAACCTGGCGGCCAAGGCCGGCCTCAACCTGCAGGTGAAGGTCGTGACGGACTACGTCACGCCGAACACCGCCGTGCAGGACGGCTCCGCCGACGCCAACTACTTCCAGCACCAGCCCTACCTCGACGACTTCAACAAGACGCACGGCACGAACATCGTCTCCGTCGAGGCCGTGCACCTGGAGCCGCTGGGCCTGTACTCGAACAAGGTGAAGTCCGCCGCCGCCCTCGCCGACGGCGCGACGGTCGCGGTGCCCAACGACGCCACCAACGAGGGCCGCGCCCTCAAGCTGCTGGCCGACAACGGGCTGCTGAAGCTGAAGGACGGCGTCGGCACCAAGTCCACGCCGAACGACATCACGGACAACCCGAAGCACCTGAAGTTCCAGGAGATCGACGCGGCCCAGCTGCCGCGCACCCTCAGCGACGTGGACGCGGCCGTCATCAACGGCAACTACGCGCTCGACGCCAAGCTGAACCCCAAGAAGGACGCCCTGCTGCTGGAGAAGGCGCAGGACAACCCCTACGCCAACATCCTCGCGGTGAAGTCCGGCAACCAGAACGACCCCCGGATCAAGAAGCTGGCCGAGCTGCTGCACTCCCCGGAGGTCAAGCAGTACATCGACACCACCTTCTCCGGTTCGGTCATTCCGGCCTTCTGACGGAGCGGGTAGCCTCGTTCTCCCACGCTCGCGCACAGCGCCTGTCCCGCCTGTTTGCCCCGGCGCGCCGGGGCAAACAGGTGACGGCGGCCCCCACCCTGGAGCATGATCGTTCCATGAGCAGCAGCGATACGGCGTCCGGGAAGTCCGGGCCGTCCGGGTATGCCAGGCGGGTAGCCGTCCCGGCGTTCCCGGAGATCACCATCAACACCGATCGCCTGGAGCTGCGCGCCTTCGAGCCGGACGACGCACCGGCGCTGGCCGAAATGATGAACGACGAACTGGTCCACCAGTGGACCACCGCCCCCCACCCCTTCACCGCCGCCGACGCGGACGCCTGGATCCACGGCCGCGCCGCCGCCGAGCGCGGCAGCGGACGCGGGCTGGCGCTCGCCGCGGTCGAGTTCCTGACTCAGCGTCTGATCGGCACCGTCCGCCTGCGCGCCACCGACTGGCGGCTGCGCGGCACCGAGGCCCAGATCGTGGTCGCCCCCTGGGCGCGCGGCGAGGGCTACGCCGGCGAGATCGTCCACGCCGTGGCGCAGTGGCTCTTCGAGGACCAGAAGTTCGAACGACTGGAGCTGCGTACCGCCGCCGGGAACACCCCCGCCCAGCAGGTCGCCCAGAAGCTGGGCGCGATCAGCGAGGGGGTGCTGCGCAGCGCCTGGCTGGTCCGCGGCGCCGACGCCGAGCAAGCGAGCCGCTCCGACCTCATCGTCTGGAGCCTGCTGCCGGAGGACCTGCTGCCCGAGGATCTGCTGTCTGACGGCTTGGAGTCCGGCTGGGCCTGACGGCCGGGGTGATCCGCGCGCCGGAACCGGCTAGCCTGTGCGCGCGGGCGCGGCAGGGTCCGCACGCGTGCTCGACTCTCTTCAGTCTTTCGCGCGACGTTCGTACGACCTTGCTTCCGACGCTGGGGGAATCGTGGACAGGCGGAACCACCGCCATGGCTGACCGGGTCACCGTGATCGGCTGGGACGGATCCCCGCTCAGCCAGGCCGCGCAGGCGGCCGTCGACGCCGCGACCCTGGTGGCCGGCGGCAGCCACCAGCTCCGGGCGCTCGACCTGTCCCAGGGCGTGGAGCGGATGGTCCTCGGCAGCGTGGAGCTGGTCGCCCGCCGGGTCGCCGACCACCGCGGCAGCGCCGTCGTCGTCGCCGACGGCGACCCCGGCTTCTTCGGAGTCGTCCGCACGCTGCGCCGCCCCGAGTACGGGCTGGAGCTCGAGGTCATCCCGGCCGTCTCCGTCGTCGCCGCCGCCTTCGCCCGCGCGGGCATGCCCTGGGATGACGCACAGATCGTCAGCACCCACGGGCGCGGCCTGCGCCGGGCGGTCAACATCTGCCGGGCCAACGCCAAGGTCGCCGTGCTGACCGCGCCCGGCGCCGGCCCCTCCGAACTCGCGCTGATGCTGCGCGACGTGCACCGCACCTTCGTCATCTGCGAGGCGCTCGGCACGCCCGAGGAGAACGTCACCGTCCTCACCTCGGACCGCGTCCCCGACCACCTGTGGCGGGACCCGAACGTCGTGCTCGTCGTCGGCCGGTCCGGACGCAGCGGAGCGACTCCGCCCTCCGGCTGGCTGGCCGGTCTGCCGGTCGGCTACCCCGACCCGGCGCGCGGCTGGGCGCTGCCCTCCGAGACGGGCGGCTACGCACGCGAACTGCCCGCCCCCGTCCGGGCACTCGTGCTGGCGCGGCTCGGGCCGCGACCGGGCGATCTGCTCTGGGACATCGGCGCGGGCGACGGCGCGGTCGCCGTCGAGGCGGCGCGCTGCGGAGCGGCGGTCATCGCCGTCGACCGCGACGCCGACGCGTGTGCCCGACTCGACGTCAACGCCCGCCGGGTGGGCGTGGAGGTGCAGACCGTCCCCGGCACCGCGCCGGCCGTGCTGGCCGACCTGCCCGAGCCGGACACCGTCCTCATTCGCGGCGGCGCCGACGTGCTCCGCGCCTGCCTGGCCCGGCGTCCCGAGCGGATCGTGGCCGTGCCTGGATCGCTCGCCCAGGTCGAGGAGGTCCGCCGCGCCTTCACGGAGGCGGGCTACCGGGTTGAGGGCACGCTGCTCCAGTCCTCGCCGCTCGACGGAGAGGGCTCGTTGGGCGCGGCGTCGCCCAGATACGTGCTCTGGGGCGACCGGTAGGCGACTGGCAGGGACTCGCAAGCGGGCCGCAGGCGACCGGCTCGGCGGGGTTCGCGTCGGTCGCGTCGCACTGCTGTCCGGGCCGCAAGACCGTGGCACTCGCCGTCACTGACGGCAGGTAGGCTGACGCTTTGTTCTTCGCGGGGCAGGCGCAACGTGGCGGAAGCCACAGCGCGGGCGGGCGTGCGCGTTGGCCATCGCCCCTGGTGGGACGGAAGAATGCCGGTGAGTCCGGGGCGATCGTGCCGGTTGCCCCGGTTCTGTCGTTCTTGTTGCGGCAGATCGGTGCGCGCCGGCCTGTTGCAGCGAGACGAGGACCGGAACGGTGGGCGTCGTGGTCGAGTACCGCGCCGTCGAGGACGCCAGGCGGCCCTGGAAGGAGCCAGTGACATGAGCGAATCCGGCAACGTCCCGAACGGGGGGCAGGTCTCGGGCGCAGAGGCGGAGCAGGTGCTGCAGCCTGCGGGCTTCGCGGCCGAGCCGGGCCGGGCGCAGGGCGTCCGGCCGGCGTACACCTTCCTCGACGAGCTCGACGAGGAGGAGGACGAGCTGCTCATGCCCGGTCCCCAGGGCGCCTGGAACGACGCCGCCGCTCGCACGCAGGACCACGGCACGCCGCTCGCCGCACCCGGCTCGCCGCTCCAGCCTGGCCTGCCGGGGGAGGGCGCACCGATGCACGCGACGGCGCACGCCGAGCCCCCCGCGCCCTCCTGGCCCCCGCTCATGCCCCCCGGTCTCGGCGACCCGCAGGCGCTGCACGACCCGCAGCTCGCGCAGGCCCAACAGGTCCCGCAGGTCCCGCAGGTCTCGCGGGAGCTGCCGCCCGTCGAGCAGTCGTTCCACGGACACGGCCTGGGCGACGGGCTGATGCAGGGATATCCGACGGAGCAGGCGCTCCCGACCGAACAGCAACTGAGCGAGGTTCCCATGGAGTCCATCGGTTTCGACGCGATGGACGCCTCGGCGCAGAACGCCTCCCCGCGTCGGCCGCTGCACGCCGGTCCGCCCATCCCGGACCCGTCCCTGATGACGGGCCAGGTCCCGGTCCGCTCCCTCGCGGACCGCGGCCCTAGCAGCCACGGCGGCAACGCGCCCCTGGCGGCAGGGACCCCGCCGTATGGCGTGCCGACGCCCGTCGTCCCCGTCCCCGTCCCGCAGCCGGTCCCGCAGCCGGTTCCGGTCGCGGCTCCCGTGCCGACGGCCGTGCCCGTTCCGGCTGCGGCTTCCGGTGCCGCGACGCACGGCGTGCCGGAGTACCTGGACCAGTCCGCGCCGACCGATCTGACGACTGCCGGCGTCACCGCCACGGTTCCCGTGCAGATGCCGTCTCCGGAGAGCACCTTGGGCGGCGCCTCCGCGCAGGCCGCCGAGCCCGCGGTGGAGGTCCCTGCGGAGACGACGCCGCCGCTGACGCTGGAGCAGGTGACCCTGCCGGTCGAGCAGGCGCCCGTCGCCGAGTTCGCCGGGTCCGCCGCGCCGCTGGCTGAGCCGCTGCTCCAGCCGATCGCCGCGCCGGTGGCCGAGCCGGTCATTCCGGTGCAGGCCGTACATGTTGACGCTCCGCAGAGCCGGATCGCCGCCTTCATCACCCCGCCGCCCCCGGCAGCGGTCGAGCCCGAGGTGACCGCGCAGGGCACCGGCGTCCTGACCACCGAGCCGGTGGCCGTTGAGTCGTCGACCGAGCCGGTCGCCGAGCCCGTCGTCGAGCCCGTGGCCGAGGCCGTCGTCGAGCCGGTCGCGGAGCTGGCGGAGGCCGAGCCGGTCGTGTCGGAGATCGCTCCGTCGGCCGTGGCCGCCGAGCCGGAGGCCCCCGTCGAGGACACGAACGCCACGCAGCCCGAGCCCCAGCCCGAACTCCAGCCCGCGCCCGAATCGGAGACCGCCGTGGCCGAGCCCGCCGTCGAGGTCGAGGCTGAAGAGGACGGGTCGACTGTCGCCGAGGGCGAGGCCGCCCCGGCCTACGACGACGACATGCGCGAGGCCGTCCACCGCGTGATGCGCGAGCGACGCGACATCCGCAACGGCTTCCGCTCCGACCCGATCCCGCACGAGGTGCTGATCCGCGTCCTCGAGGCCGCGCACACCGCACCGAGCGTGGGCTATTCGCAGCCCTGGGACTTCGTGGTCATCCGCTCCGCCAAGACCCGCGCGAAGATGCACGAGCTCGCCGAGCGCCAGCGCGACATCTACGCCGAGTCGCTCCCCAAGAGCCGCGCCAAGCAGTTCAAGGAACTCAAGATCGAGGCGATCCGGGAGACCCCGGTCAACATCGTCGTCACCGCGGACCGCACCCGTGGCGGCCGGCACACGCTGGGCCGTCACACTCAGCCGCAGATGGCTCCCTACTCGGCCGCCCTCGCGGTCGAGAACCTCTGGCTCGCCGCCCGCGCCGAGGGCCTCGGCGTCGGCTGGGTCAGCTTCTTCGACGAAGAAGAGCTGGTCCGCGAGCTCGGCCTCCCCGATCATCTCGAGGTCGTCGCCTACCTTTGTGTGGGTTACGTCAACGAGTTCCCCGAGGAGCCCGAGCTGGCTCAGGCGGGGTGGGCCAAGAAGCGTCCGCTCTCCTGGGTCGTGCACGAGGAGACCTACGGGCGTCGGGCCCTGCCCGGAGAGGAGCCGCACAGCGTGCTGCAGGAAACCCTGCGCGGCATCCGCCCGCTGGACGCCAAGGCACTGGGCGAGGCCTGGGACCGCCAGAAGCGGATGACCAAGCCGGCCGGCTCGCTGGGGATGCTGGAGATAATCTCCGCCCAGCTGTGCGGCCTGTCCCGCAAGTGCCCGCCGCCGATCCCCGAGCCCGCCTGCGTCGCCGTCTTCGCCGGCGACCACGGCGTGCACGCCCAGGGCGTCACGCCCTGGCCGCAGGAGGTCACGGCGCAGATGGTCGGCAACTTCCTGGCCGGCGGCGCGGTCGTGAACGCCTTCGCCAACCAGCTGGGCGCCGAGGTCTGCGTCGTCGACGTGGGCGTCGCCTCCGAGCTGCCCCCGGCGATCGAGTCCGGGCGCACCACCGGTCTGCTGCCGCGCAAGGTCCGTCCCGGCACCGGCGACATGACGCAGGGTCCGGCGATGACCCGCGAGGAGGCCATGCGCGCGCTGGAGGTCGGCATCGAGACCGCGCGCGATCTGGTCGCGGCGGGCAACAAGGCGCTGGTCACCGGCGACATGGGCATCGCGAACACGACGGCTGCGGCGGCGCTGATCTGCGTCTTCACCGGCGAGGACCCGGCCGTCGTCACGGGCCGGGGCACCGGCATCGACGACGAGACGCACGCCCGCAAGATCGGCGTCATCCGCCAGGCCCTCGACCTGCACCGCCCGGACCCGTCCGACCCGATCGGCGTCCTCGCGGCGGTCGGCGGCCTGGAGCACGCCGCCATCGCGGGCTTCCTGCTGGGCGCGGCGTCGCTGCGCACGCCGGTGATCCTGGACGGCGTGATCGCGGGCTCTGCGGCGCTGGTCGCCAAGGCGATCGCCCCTGAGGTCCTGGCGGCGTGCATCGCCGGCCACAGGTCGGCGGAGCCGGGCCACAAGGCCGCTCTCGCGAAGCTGGGTCTGCGACCGCTGATCGACCTGGACCTGCGCCTCGGCGAGGGCACAGGCGCGCTTCTTGCTCTGCCGCTCGTCCAGGCGGCGGCCAGGGCGATGCACGACGTGGCCACGTTCGACTCGGCGGGCGTGACCGACAAGCACTGAGCCCTCGCCGGGCGGGTTTCGCCTACGGGGCAGAATCGGTTCTGCGGGGCGGCGGCTCGGCCGAGAGCGTTCCGCACGTGAGGTAGTTGCACCGCCAGGGGCGCGAGGAACTGCGCGACAAGCCACCCTTGGTGGTGAGTCCCCGAACGAGCAGGGCCATCCGCTCATCAGTGGTTGCTCGCGCAGTTCCTCGCGCCCCTGAATGACTGACCGTCCGTCCTAAGAGTTCTACGGAGTCTTCTGATGCCCACCGTCCCCCTCGACGACGACGCCACTCCGCCGTATCCGGTCGGGCTGCGACTCGCCGGGCGGCGTGTCGTCGTCCTCGGTGGCGGGCAGGTCGCGCAGCGCAGGCTTCCCACGCTGCTCGCCGCCGGGGCCGACGTCGTGGTGATCTCGCCGGAGACCACACCCGCCGTGCAGGCCATGGCGGACGCCAACGAGCTGACCTGGGAGCAGCGCGGCTATCGCGAAGGCGACCTCGCGGACGCGTGGTACGCGCTGATCGCCACCGCCGACCCCGCCGTCAACGCGGCGGCAGCCGCCGAGGCCGAGGCGGGGCGCGTCTTCTGCGCGCGCAGCGACGACGCCTCTGCCGCGTCCGCGTGGACGCCGGCCAGCGGGCGGCAGGAGGGGACCGTCGTCGCGGTGCTCTCCGGGGACCCCCGCCGCTCCGCGGCCCTGCGGGACGCGGTCATCAGCGGCATTCGCGACGGCAGCCTCGCCGCCGCGCACCACCGCGGCCACACCGCCGGCGTCGCACTCGTCGGCGGCGGGCCCGGCGACCCGGACCTGATCACCGTCAAGGGCCGCCGCCTGCTCGCCGAGGCGGACGTCGTCGTCGCCGACCGGCTGGCGCCCCGCGAACTGCTGGAGGAGCTGCCGCCGCACGTCGAGGTGATCGACGCGTCGAAGATCCCCTATGGCCGGTACATGGCCCAGGAGGCCATCAACAACGCGCTGATCGAGCACGCCAAGGCGGGCAAGTTCGTGGTCCGGCTCAAGGGCGGCGACCCCTACGTCTTCGGGCGCGGCATGGAGGAGCTCATCGCCTGCGCCGAGGCGGGCGTGCCCGTCACCGTGGTCCCCGGCATCTCCAGCTCGATCAGCGTGCCCGCCGCCGCCGGGATCCCGGTCACCCACCGCGGCGTGACCCACGAGTTCATCGTCATCTCCGGTCACGTCGCGCCCGAGGACCCGCGCTCGCTCGTCAACTGGAACGCGGCAGCGCAGATGCGCGGCACGCTCGTGCTGCTGATGGCCGTCGAGCGGATCGCCGCCATCTCCGCCGCGCTGGTCGCGGGCGGCCGGTCACCCGAGACGCCGGTCGCCGTCGTGCAGGAGGGGACGACCGCCGCGCAGCGCGTCGTGCGCGCCACCCTGGCCACGGTGGCCTCGGTGGTCGAGGCCGAGGGGATCCGTCCGCCGGCCGTCGTGGTGATCGGTGACGTCGTCGCCTTGGCAGGCTGACGCGCAGCAGGCAGGATCGACCCCGTGGCCGAGCTCATCACCATCGACGACCCCGAGGACCCGCGCCTCCACGACTACGTCGCGCTGACCGACGTCGAACTGCGCCGCCGCCGCGAGCCGGAGGAGGGGCTGTTCATCGCGGAGGGCGAGAAGGTGATCCGGCGCGCGCGGCTCGCCGGGTACCGGATGCGGTCGATGCTGCTGTCGGCCAAGTGGATCGACCAGCTGAAGGACGTCATCGACGAGGTCCCCGCGCCCGTCTACGCGGTGACCCCGGCGGTGGCCGAGCAGGTGACCGGCTACCACGTGCACCGCGGCGCGCTCGCCTCGATGCAGCGCAAGCCCGCCGCGCAGGTCAAGGATGTGCTGGCGGGGGCGCGCAGGGTCGCGGTCTTCGAGGACCTGGTCGACCACGCCAACACCGGCGCGGCCTTCCGCAACGCGGCCGCTCTCGGCGTGGACGCCGTCCTGCTCAGCCCGCGCTGCGCGGACCCGCTCTACCGACGCTCCGTCAAGGTCTCGATGGGCGCGGTGCTGAGCCTCCCCTACGCCGTCCTCGACCCCTGGCCGGACGGGCTGACGCTGCTGCGCGACGAGGGCTTCACCATCGCCGCGCTCTGCCTCGCGGACAACGCGGTCTCCCTGGACGACTTCGCCGCGCGCCCGCACAGCCGGCTGGCCCTGGTCTTCGGCACCGAGGGCAACGGCCTGAGCACCGCCGCGCTCCGCGCGGCCGACGAGTGGGTGACCATCCCGATGTCCAACGAGATCGACTCCCTCAACGTGGCCGCCGCCTCGGCGGTGGCGTTCTACGCCACCCGCCGCTGAGCCCGCACGGAGCGAGACACTCCCGCCCCGGGGTCGCATGGGGTGACGCGGCCGGCCGCCGCGTGCTCAGCCACCGGTCGCCGCCGCAGGGGAGGCCGCCGCGCCGCCCGCGCCGGGCCAGGTCTCGGTCATGGTGCCCTTGGCGGCGACGGTGAAGCGGGTGGTGCTGGTGGTGCGGTCGCCGCTGGCGGGAGTGCGTTCCTCGCGGAGGACGGAGCCGTTCTCGATCTGCCAGGCGCTGGTGCCGTTCGGGTCGCCGGTCGAGGCGTGGGCGGCCAGCAGAACCGGTTCTGCACCCTGCTGCAGCCCGTAGAGCTCGATCATGTCCTCCGGCACGGCCCGGTCGCGGCGGGTGAGCACGACGACCGCCGCAGGCGAGCCCTGGTAGCGGGCCGGAAGCACCGCCGTGAGGCTGACCGGAGCGCCGGGACCGGTGCCGTGGCCGTTCTGAAGGTCGATCCGGGAGCCGTCGGCCGGATCCTGGTACGAGCGCGAGGCCCAGTCGACCGCGCCGACCGCCTGTGCCGTCGCATCCGTCCCGACAGCGGCGACCAGCCCGAGGCTCACGTCCTGCGCGGGAGCGGCGCCCGTCGGTGCGGAGGAGGCGGGGAAGGCGGGAGAGGCCGTGGGGCCGTGGGTCGGCGGCTGCGCCGGTCCTGCGCCCTTCGCGGTGCGGTTTTCGCAGCCCTGCGCCGCCGCGATGGCGAGCGCGACGCCGGCCGTCACCGTCACGAAGACGATCAGCCGCTGCCGCAGCAGCCGACGGCGCGCCGCCGGGCCGCCGGTGGGTCGGGCGGTGGGGCGCGCGGGCGGGGGCGTGCGCGGGGGCGCGGGTCGTCGCACGGGCGTGGGCTGCGGCTCGCGCACCGTCGGCGGCATCGGCCGACGCTGGGGAAGGGGGCGCGAGGGCTGGTCTCTCCTCACAGCGGGTCGCGTGCCACCGGACGCCGCCGCAGAGCGCGGCGCCTGCTCGTGCGAGCGGGCGGTCTCGTGCGGCACCCGTGCGTCCCTGCGGGCAGCGGAGACCTCGCCGCGCCGGTTGGTGTCGTGGCCGGTGTCGTGGCCGGGCTCGGGCGACCGCGCCGGGGGCGGGGCCATGCTGCGTCCGATCGCCGCTCCGCGCGCGGCCAGTTCCCGCAGCCGCTCGTGCAGCTGAGCCGGCGTCGGCCGCTCGCTCGGATCCTTGGCGAGGCAGGCGCGCAGCAGTGGTGCCAGCGCCGCCGGAACGCCCGTCAGATCCGGTTCCTCGTGCACGACCCGGTAGAGCATCACCTCGGAGCTGCCCGAGCCGAACGGCGTGTCCCCGGTCGCCGCGTAGGCGAGCGTGCTGCCCAGCGCGAAGACGTCCGTCGCGCCGGTCACCGAGACGCCACGCACCTGCTCGGGCGCGAGGAACCCGGGGGAGCCGACAGCGGTGCCGACGTGGGTGAGGGTGCTCGCGCCGCTCGACCAGGCGATGCCGAAGTCGATGATCCGCGGGCCCTTGGGGGAGAGCAGGATGTTCGACGGCTTGAGGTCCCGGTGGACCACGCCGGCGTCGTGCACCTGGGCCAGCCCGTCGGCCAGTGCGGCGCCGACGGCGGCGACCTCGGGCCAGTGCAGCGGGCCGTCGTCGCCGACGCGCTTGTAGAGGGAGGGGCCGGGCACGTAGGCGGTGGCCAGCCAGGGGCGCTCGGCCTCGATGTCGGAGGAGACCAGCCGCGCGATGCAGCCACCCCGGATCCGGGCCGCGGCGGCGACCTCACGGGCGAAGCGGGTGCGGAACTCCTGGTCCTCGGCGAGCTCGGCCCGGATCAGCTTGAGCGCGACCTTCTGGCCCTTGCGGTCCGAGCCGAGGTAGACCACACCCATGCCGCCGCTGCCGAGCCTGCGGTGCAGGCGGTAGGGGCCGACGAGTCGCGGGTCCTCGCGCCGGAGCCGCATCTTCGCCACGTTGCCGTCCCACCGTCAGGTCCCCGGTGCCCGGGGCGTGCTGTCCACTTCGGAGCACAGATTGCCGATTGCCAGGACCACAGCTTACGGACTACACGTGCCGGTGTGCTGATACGCAACGCGATGGCGGTTCGAGGCGGCTTCGAGGAACTGGCCTCAGGGTTCACCCTGAGAGGAGGAGGGGGGCGGGGTCCACCTCCGGTAGTACTCCCCGAGTCGGATACTCCTCCTCCGGGATGCCGTGAGGACCGTGCGCTGGCATGACGACCGGGAATGCGTCGCGTCATACGGTTGTTGTGCGCGGTGGGCGGGACGCTCGTCCCCCGAGGATCTCCGCCTGCCGCGACCATGGCCGTGGCCATGACGGGAGTGGAGAAGACGTTGACGACGAAGAGGCGGACGGGGGAGTTGGCGATGGCTATGCAGACAGAGGGCCCGGCGCGTCGGCGTCGGACGACCACGGAGGGCACCAGGAACCCGTTCGTGGCGCTGGCCATCGCGCTGCCTGTCGCGGCGCTGCTCGCGTACGCGTTCGGCGGCTGGCACCAGTTCGCCATGCAGGCGAACACGATGGTCCAGCTCATGGGCCACTGAGACCGCAGGGTCACACACCAGAGACGGCGGATGCCGTGTCCGGGCTGTCGGTGAGGGCAGTCCGGGCACGGCATCCGCGCACATCACGGGGGCACGGGGGGAAAGCAAGAGGCCGTCGGCGGGATGATCCGCCGACGGCCTCTTGATGGTGCGCGATACTGGGATTGAACCAGTGACCTCTTCCGTGTCAGGGAAGCGCTCTCCCGCTGAGCTAATCGCGCGGGTGGGTCCTGCGAAGGCCCCTAAGGGCCAGTGCGCGATACTGGGATTGAACCAGTGACCTCTTCCGTGTCAGGGAAGCGCTCTCCCGCTGAGCTAATCGCGCGGGTGGTACTGCTCTGTACTGCGATGCCTCTGTCCTGCTGTGCACGGACCCCTAGGGGTCCAGTGCGCGATACTGGGATTGAACCAGTGACCTCTTCCGTGTCAGGGAAGCGCTCTCCCGCTGAGCTAATCGCGCATGGAGGTGGAGACGGGATTTGAACCCGTGTACACGGCTTTGCAGGCCGTTGCCTCGCCTCTCGGCCACTCCACCGAGTGAGAAAGGACCGACATGCGGTCCTCTTTCGAGCGGACGACGGGATTCGAACCCGCGACCCTCACCTTGGCAAGGTGATGCTCTACCAACTGAGCCACGTCCGCGTGATCTCCGATCGGCTTCCCGCTTACTTTTTGCGGTCCGCGTCCTGGCGACGTGTTGAACTCTAGCGGATTCCGGGCCGAGCTCAAATTCCGTATCCCCTGCATGCCGCAGCACCGACCCCGAGCACAAGCGCTCCGGCCTGCGGAGACCTAGACTTCGGCCACCGCAGTAATCCCACAGGAGTCAGAGCGCACCGTGATCCAGTCGCTGCCAACGTCCGTCCCCATGGCCCGTTTCGCAGGTCGCGTCGCCACCGGGTTGTGCGAGGTCAGCCACGATCCGGCCGTGCTGGAAGGCTCGGGATTCTGGGCTGTGGTGGCGGATTTCGAAGGCCGGATCACCTGTGCTCGCTTCGCCGACATACGCGTCGAGGAGACCGTCCCCCGGGCTACAGCGGCCTCCGGCTGGCTCGGGCCGGAGCGGGGTGCCTGGCGCAGCTCGCTCGACCGCGACGCCTACATCGCCGGGGTCCGCAACATCCGCGAACACATCGCCGCCGGCGACGTCTACCAGGCCAACCTCTGTCGGGTCCTGAGCGCGCCGCTCCCCGACCCCGCCCGCGCCGACGTCGACGCACTGACGGCACGTCTGGCCCGCGGCAACCCGGCCCCCTACGCCGGCACGGTGCGGCTGCCGGAACACGGCGTCGAGGTGGCCACCGCCTCGCCCGAGCTCTTCCTGCGGCGCGACGGCGACACCGTCCGCTCCGGCCCGATCAAGGGCACCGGCCGCACCGAGGGCGACCTGCTGGAGAAGGACTGGGCCGAGAACGTCATGATCGTCGACCTGGTCCGCAACGACCTGGGCCGCGTCTGCGCCACCGGCAGCATCACCGTCCCCGAACTCTGCGCGGTGGAGAAGCACCCCGGCCTGGTGCACCTGGTCTCCACCGTCGAGGGCCGGCTCCGCCCCGACGCCGGCTGGCCTGCGCTGTTCGACGCGACCTTTCCGCCCGGCTCGGTCACCGGCGCGCCCAAGAGCAGTGCACTGCGGATCATCGAAGCCCTGGAGACCGCCCCGCGCGGCCCCTACTGCGGCGCCGTCGGCTGGGTCGACGCGGACCGCGGCGTGGGTGAGCTCGCGGTCGGCATCCGCACCTTCTGGGTGGACCGCGCCGACCCGGCCGCCCCCGTCGTCCGTTTCGGCACCGGCGCCGGCATCACCTGGGGGTCCGACCCGGACCGCGAATGGGACGAGACGGAGCTCAAGGCGGCCCGCCTGCTCGCGGTGGCGTCGGAACCGGGAGTCGCCGAGCAGCAGTCCGAGCCGTAGCCGTAGCCGTAGCCGTAGCGCGGACAGGGCCTACGATCTTTCGAGCGGGCAGCGCAAGGGACGAGAACTGAGGAGCACCACCGTGCGGATCTGGGTCAACGGCGAACTGAGCGACGCCTCGGAGGCCACCGTCTCTGTCCTCGACCACGGCATGACCGTCGGCGACGGCGTGTTCGAGACGGTCAAGGCCGTTGAAGGCCGCCCCTTCGCGCTCCGACGCCACCTCGACCGCCTGGAGCGCTCCGCCCGAGGAATGGGCCTGCCGGCGCCCGACCGCGCCGAGGTCGAGCGCGCCTGCGCGGCCGTGCTGGCGGCCAACCCCGTCGCGCTGGGCCGCCTGCGGATCACCTTCACCGGCGGGGTCGCCCCACTCGGCTCCGACCGCGGCGACGCGGGCCCGACGCTGATCGTCGCCCTCGGCGAGGTCGCCCGCCGCCCCGATGCCTCCGCCGTGGTCACCGTCCCGTGGACGCGTAACGAGCACGGCGCGACGGCGGGCCTGAAGACCACCTCCTACGCCGAGAACGTCATCGCCCTCGCCCGCGCCCACGAGTACGGCGCGAGCGAGGCACTGCTCGCCAACACCGCCGGCCAGCTCTGCGAGGGCACCGGCTCGAACGTCTTCGTCGTTCTCGGCGGCCGGCTGCTCACCCCGCCGCTCACCTCCGGCTGCCTGGCCGGGGTCACCCGCGCCCTGGTACTGCAGTGGACCGACGCCGAGGAGGCGGACCTGCCCTACTCCGTGCTGGAGGAGGCGGAGGAGGTCTTCCTCACCGGTACCCTGCGCGACGTGCAGGGCGTCTCCCGGGTCGACCAGCGCGAACTCCCAGACGCGCCGGGCCCGGTGACGCAGAAGGTCATGGAGACCTTCACCCAGTACGCCGCCGCCGACCTGGAGCCGTGAGCCCGCTCCGACAGTCGACTCCCGGCACGGATTCCGGTCCGTTCCGGCCCTGTTCACCGCCCTGAGGCCCGGTCCAGTTCCGAACCCCATGAGGAGTCACGTCATGACGACGACCCTGCGCCCGAGCGGCCCGGAGCACACCGACGAGCGGGGCGGGCGGGCGCGGACCTTCGCGATCTGCGTCAACGGACGCGAGGTCGGCGGCGTGCGGGTCAAAGCCTTCGGTGACGGCAGCGGGCTCGTCGCCGACCTGTTCGTGGCGGAGGAGGGACGTGGTCGCGGGCGCGGCACGACGGCGGTCCTGGCCGCCGAGGAGCTGCTGCGGGTCTGGGGCTGCACCAGCACCAGGACCGACATTCTCGACGACCTCGGCGGCGACCGGGCCGGCTCGTCCCCGCTGCGGCTCCTGCGCTGGGCCGAGTCCCTGGGGTACTCCCTCGAGGCGCGCAACATGGTCAAGGAGCTGCCGACCACCCCGCCCGCCCTGCCGGCGGGAGCCGAGACCCGCCCGATGACCGCCGCCGAGTTTCCCGCCTGGCTGGAGCGAGAGGCCGCGGGCTACGCCCGGCTGCTGGTCGAGCGTTCCGGCCTGACCTCCGAGCAGGCCGCGGCCAAATCCGCGGCCGACCACGCCGGCATCGCCGAGCGGGGCCTGGACACTCCAGGGATCTCGGTGACGCACCTGGTGGTGGCGGGCGAGGCCGTCGGCACCGTCTGGGTCGAGACCCTCAACTCGCCGGAGCCGCTCGCTCGGCTCGATTCCCCGGCCTGGGTCTTCGACGTACAGGTCGAGGAGGCCTGTCGTGGCCGCGGGCACGGGCGCACGCTGATGCTCGTCGCCGAAGGTGTCGCCATCGAGGCCGGTCGGCCTCGGCTCGGCCTCAACGTCCATGCGGGCAATGTGGCGGCCGAGCGCCTTTACGAGTCGCTCGGCTATCGCACCTACCGCTGGTCCCTGGCCAAGTCGCTCTGAGCGGGTGGAGACGTCGCCGCTCAGGCGGTCAGTAGCGCTTCGACGCGGGCCCGCAGCCCGTCCTGGCTCTTCGAGCCGTCCAGCAGCTTGCCCGCCACGACATACGTCGGCGTGCCCTTGACGCCGATGGCCTTGCCTTCGGCGTGGTCCGCCTCGACGGTGAAGCTGTGGCGGCCGTCGATCAGCGCGGTGTCCAGTTCCTCGGCGTCCAGGCCCAGCTCCTTCGCGAGCTTGGCCAGAAACGTCGTGCCGCCGCTCGCCAGTTCCTCGGTCCGGGCCAGCAGCGCCTCCACGAAGGGCCACCCCTCTCCCTGGACGAAGGCCTCCTCCGCCGCCTCGGCGGCCTGAAAGGCGAACTTGTGCTTCTCCAGCGGGAAGTGGCGCAGCGCGATCTCCACGCTCTCGCCGTGGGCGGCACGCAGCGCGCGGACGTCGTCGAGGGCGGCGGTGCAGTCGGGGGACTGCAGGTCGCACCAGAACTCGACGGACTGATGGGCGGAACTTTCGGTCATGCTCGCAAGTCTCCCATTGTGGGCAGAATGTATGTGCAGCGAAGCAGCAGAAGGAGAGCCCGATCATGACAGCGATCATCTGCATGGCACTCTCGGCCCTCGGCGTCGTGATCGCCGTGCTCACCGCCGTGCGCGGCCGGGTCCGGGCGGGTCTGCGCTGGCTGGCCGTCGCTCTCGTGCCGACCGGCCTCTACCTGACCGGTCTGATCACGGTCTTTCGCACCATCGGCAGCACGCTCGCCCGGTGGGCCACGCATCTCGTGTTCGATCCGCGCGTCTGGGTTGGCCTCGCGATGCTCGGTGCCGCGTTCCTGATCCTCTTCGCGACGGGCCTGCGACGCGGGAAGCGGCAGAGCCGGACCGAGGTCCCGTCCCGCCCCACGCCCGCAGCGGCGCCGAGCCGGTCCACCGGCCCAGCGCTCCCGGCCAAGGCCGAGCCGACGACCGGCAAGGCGGGCGCGGCAGCCGACCTCGGCGACTTCTCGGACATCGAGCAGATCTTGAAGAAGCGCGGAATCTGACCGCTGCGCCGTCTGCCCGGTCGGATGGGGTTCGATCGGCAACGTCCGCCTGGATCCGGGCGCAGCAGGGATTCAGGCCCGGGTCGGAGCCGTGGGACGCGGACCGGTCCGCATCGCTGCGGTCTGCTCCCAGGCGACCAGCGCGATCAGCACCGCCGCCGTCACACCCAGCGCCACTCCGCCGCCGGCCCAGCGCAGCGCGGCGACGCCCACCGCGGCGACCGCCACCGCCGTGACCAGCCGGGCCGCCGGCCAGTTGCCCGCCAGCACACGGTGGAAGCAGGCCAGGCCCACCAGGAAGAGCACGACGCCCAGCGGAAGCAGCACCGAAGGCAGCCCGTGCAGCGGATGGGCGAAGGAGTCGATCGCCTCCTGCATCCCGACCGCGGAGACCGCGATGCCGAAGACCAGTGCCAGATAGGCGTAGCCGAACGAGTAGACCGCCGCCCGTGGCCGGAGTTCCTCAGGGACGCGTTCGAGCAGGGCGGCGCTGTCGCGTTCCTCGCGGTCGAAGTAGAGCCACCACATGGCCGCGCTCGAGGCGAGCGCGAGCAGGGAGCCGAGCAGAACGGTCGTCAGGTCGTTCTGGTGCGTCGCGGCCGAGCCGACCTCGGTGATCGACTCGCCGAGCACGATGATCACCGCGAGTCCGTGCCGCTCGACGAAGTGTCCGACGCCGACGCTGAAGCCGCCCGCGCCGGTCACGAAGGGCGTGACCCACTCGATCACGCAGGCCAGCGCCCACACCCACGCCCGGTGCTGCGCGGGAACCACCCCCGCCGCGAGCACGACCAGTGCGCTGACCAGGTTGAACGGGCCGATCCTGGTGATCCCGCGATGCCCGGACGTGCCCAGGAAGCCGACGGTGTGCACGATCACCACGAACAGGTAGGCGGCACCGAAGACCAGCCCCCACGGCCCCGGCCCCACGGCGCGTGGCACCGCCAGCGACATGACGAAGAACCCTGCCGTCCCGGCGAGCAGCAGCAGGCGTGGTCCCGTCCGGTCGAGGTCGAGCGCGTTGGTCAGCCAGGCGTAGCCCCCGTACATCCACCAGGTGATGGTCAGCAGCAGCGCCGACCGGCCGAGTCCACCGAGGTCGGGGCGGGCCACCAGGACGGAGGCGATCTGGGTGATGGTGAAGACGAAGACCAGGTCGAAGAAGAGCTCCAACGGCCGCACCGACTCGGCTGCGGAGGCAGCGGGAGGGATCAAGGCAGGGGCCTTGGGGCTCACAACCCCACGCCGACGCCGCCGCGCTGGGCCTCCGCCGGGGGAGCGACGCGCTGGCGCGCCCGGTAAGCGGCGACATGGAGCCGGTTGCCGCAGGTGCGGCTGTTGCAGTAGCGGCGGGAGCGGTTGCGGGAGAGGTCGACGAAGACGCGGACGCAGTCCGGGGCCTCGCAGCGGCGCAGCCGGTCGCGTTCGCCCGCGACGATGACCATCGACAGGGCGATGCCGGACTCCGCCGCCAGCCGGTCCGCGAGGGCGGCGCCGGGGGCGAAGTAGTGGACGTGCCAGTCGTGACCGTCGTGGTCGGTGAGTCTGGGGGTGGTGCCGGCCCGCGCGATCATCGCGTTGAGCAGTTCGGCGGCCTCGCGAGTGGTGCCCGCGCCCAGCACCTCCCAGAAGCGCCGACGCAGCCGCCGCACGCCCTCGAGGTCGGTCGGCGTGAGCGGCCCGATGTCGCTCAGCTCGCGGCGGACGACGAAGCCGCGCAGCGCGGCGAGGTCCGGCAGGCCTTCCTGGCCGCCGGCTTCCGGTGCGGTGTTCAGCAGTTCCACCAGCACGTCGAGTGCGCACTCGGTGTCGTGGGTGATCAGCACGGCGGGGCTCCTGGCTCTCCGTGGCCCGACTGGTTGGCGAGACTCTACCGGTCGGAACCCGCCACCGTGCATGTCCACGCCGATACGTGCCGGGACCGGCATCCGCTCGGTCGACGCGCCGCGACGGTCGACGCCCCGCATGACGACGCCGCCGCGACCGGATCGGTCGCGGCGGCGTGCCGTGCTGCGCCGCGTGCCCCCGAGTAGCACGCCTGCGCATGAGTGACTGCGATAGGACGGTTGTCGGACGCTCCGACTGCGAGCGCCCGCGGCCTCAGCTCTCGGCCAGGATGTGGCTCAGCTCCCTGTCCAGGTCGAAGTGACGGTGCTCGGTCCCCGGGGGGACCGCGGCATCGGTGCGCTTGAGGAAGGACTCCAGCGCGCGCGCCGGGGCCTCCAACAGGGCTTCTCCTTCAGGAGAGCTCAGGGCGATGCAGACGACTCCTTGTCCGTGGCTACGTGAGGGCCAGACACGGACATCGCCGGTCCCGGTCGGCCGGTGCAGCCCCTCCGCGAGGAGGTCGCGGGCGAACACCCAGTCGACGGTCTCGTCGGCGCCCGTGTGGAAGGTGGCGTGCACGGCATAGGGGTCGGCCGTGTCGTAGCGCAGCCCCGCCGGAACGGGGAGGGAAGACTCGCTCGACACGATGAGGCGCAGGTGCAGCTCGCAGCTGACCGTGGTGTTCATAAGCGCCAAGGCCTTTCGCTCAGTGTGCGCTCGGGGATCGCACGTCGGCGAACGGACCATCCCACCCTTGGGCCCGGTGTAAACCCCTCTGTCCGGATTAGTGCGGCGCTGGTACCCCATATGGCGCAGTAGCCACAGCAGTCACATACGTCACAGAATCCGGAGAAATCAGCCCCCAAATTGATCGCTCAGGGGCTTCTTTCGGCCACTCCCGGTCACGTTCCGCCAGCGATCGGCCAGCCATCCGACGGCCGTCCGACGGCGATCCGACCGCCGTTCGGCCGCGATCCGGTCAGGCCCGGCGCGGGCCTGAAGGTGTGCCGGAGCACCCGTCGGCATGCGGTAGTGTTTTCCCTGCGCCGGGCGATTAGCTCAGTGGGAGAGCGCTTCGTTCACACCGAAGAGGTCACTGGTTCGAACCCAGTATCGCCCACCCGTGACGTAAGGCCCGCAGGTCAACGACCTGCGGGCCTTCGGCGTGTCTGGACCGGGGGGCGACTGCGGCCGATCAGGTGAAGGGCACCGCGTCCGCGTGGGCGATCACCGCGCCGGCCGCCGCCAGCGCGTGTTCGACCTCTGCCGCCGCCTCCGGCGAGAAGCCCTCGTGCGCCCCCGAGGCCAGTACCACCCGGTACCCGCGCGCCAGCGCTTCCAGCGTCGTGGCCGAGACGGCGTGCTCACTCCAGACGCCGGCGACGGCGAGCCGGCTGCCCGGCGGCAGGGCCTCGGCCAGCCCGGTGCCGTGGAAGGCGTCGTCGGCCGTGCGGTCGAGCACCGGCTCCCCGGGCCAGGAATCGAACAGGAGTGGCCGACCGCCGCTGCGCACGTGCACGACGTGGGCTCCTGCGTTTCTCGCCCGGGTGAGCAGCGCGCGCAGAGACGCGGAGACCGCCGGGGTGAGCAGCATGTCGTGCTGGACGTCGATCAGGAGCAGTGCCGTTGCCATGTCTTCAAAGCTAGCACTGGTGTTCGAATCATTCGAGGCGAGTGGCCGGATCGCGATATCCGTTTTCTGGCATCGCCCCAGGCAGTGCTAATGTTCTCTCCGTGCCCGGGCGATTAGCTCAGTGGGAGAGCGCTTCGTTCACACCGAAGAGGTCACTGGTTCGAACCCAGTATCGCCCACCCGTGCAGCATCTGAAGGCCCATCAGTCGAGGGGCCTTCGGTCGTTCAGGCGGCGCGCTCCAGCGGCAGTCGCAGCGGCCAGGCCGTGTCCACCGGGGCCGGGGCGCCGCTCCTGCTGAACCACTGCTCGAGCCCGCGCGCCTGCCCTGCGTGCCAAACCGCCTGGCGCAGATGGAGTTCGGCCGCCGTCAGCCCCTCCAACTGCCCCTGGTGCCGCCGCCCGATGGCCCGCGTCAACTCCAGCGCGGCCGTCGCGTCCGCCGCCGCGTCGTGGGCCTCGGTCAGTGCGATGCCGTAGAACTCGCACAGTGCGCCCAGGTTGCGACGGCCCTTGCGGTAGCGGTCCAGGCGCTTGTCCAGCACCCAAGGGTCCAGCACCAGCAGCGGTGCGCCGGTCAGATACTGACCGAGCGTCAGGCCACGGTGCCGGCGCAGCTCGCGGTCGAGCAGCGTGAGGTCGTAGGGCGCGTTCATCACGACCAGCGGACGGCCCGCGCGTGCGCTTTCGGCCAGCGCGCGCGCCATCTCCTCCACCGCGACGCCGGGGGCGCTGCCGTGTTCGCGCGCCCACGCGTCGGTCAGTCCGTGCACCGCGGTGGCCTGCGCCGGGATCGGCAGGCCCGGATCCACGACCCAGTCCCGGCGCAGCACCGGCCCCCCGGGCGCCTCCTGGACGACCAGCGCCGCCGTCACGATCCGGTCCCGCTCGACGTCCACACCCGTCGTTTCGGTGTCGAAGGAGGCGAGCGCCGCCTCGTACCAGAGCGTCATCCCCGTCTCCCGCCCTTCCGCTTCCCTGCCCCGCTCACCACGGCCGATGCCGACAGTGCTCACGATCGGGTGATACCCGGTCACTTTGCGCATTCAATCCTCATGGAACCGACGAGCTTGTTTCGTCGTATCCAGCCATGGAAAGACCGAAACTGACGGGGTGTCCGGATCGGGCGGGCGTGTCCGTCACACTGACCCGAGAGCGGCACCGATGGCCTTTTCCCTGCCCGAGCCGGTGGCACCGGACGGGCACACGCTGCGCGGCCAACTGGCCGTCACCTCCTGCATGGAGACACTCCAGGTCGGCTACCTCCACGCCGTGGCGGCCGCCGCAGGCTGCGCGCTGGCCTCACCCTTCCCCGACAACGGGATCGACTGGCATCTCAGCCACGGCAGTTCCGCGCACACGGAGGACGACGAGGTCACCATCAAGGTCCAGCTGAAGTGCACGTACCAGATCGCGCCGAACCCGGCCGGACCCTCCTTCAGTTTCACCCTCGACAACAACCACCTGCGCAAACTCGCCCACCCCCGGGTCGCCGTGCACAAGATCCTGGTGGTCATGCTGGTGCCGCGCGAGGTCGACCAGTGGCTGCTGGCCCAGCCCGACCGGCTCGAACTGCGCCACTGCTGCTACTGGGTCAATCTGGCAGGGCACGCCGTCACCGGCCGACGGCGGACGAATGTCCGGATACCGACTCAGCAGGTCTTCGATGACCGCGCCCTGTGCGCCATCATGGCGCGTGTGGGGGCGGGCGACCGGCCATGATCGACCTCGATCACGGGCACCCCACCGGCGCGGGAGGGCAGGCGTGACAGCCAGGCGGCGTGACACCCCGGCAGATGCGGTGACCCCCGTCGCACGCGGAGCCCTGCGCGCGAGAGGCGGCCGCACGCCTCTCGCTGATCCCGACGCGCCCCCCTCTCACGCTCCCCACCTCGCCGACCCCCACCTCGCCGAGGTCGTGCTGCCCGACCCGGCCAGGGTCGACCCGGATGTGCTCACCACCCTGCTCGCCCGCCACGGCTGGGTCCGCCGCGGCGGCGCGCAGGGCCGCTACAGCCGCTGGGCGCCACCCGAGGACCGCGAGCCCGACACCAGCCTCCTCGTCCCCGCCGACCGCGCCTTCGACGACAGTCTCGAGCTGCTCGACGAGGCGCTGAGCACCCTCGCCCGCTCCGGCGTCCCGTCCGCCCGCGCGATCCTCGCGGCCCTGCTCGTGCCTGGGGACGAGATCCACTGGCGGCGCGAGGTGCCCGGCGTCGGCGGAGCCGTGCCCTGGGGCGCGGAGGCCGAACTGCGCGCCGCCGCCAGCGCCATGCTCGCCGCCGCCGCCAAGGCCGGCCAGACACGGGCCGCGTACTTCGGCGCCCGCCTCGACGGCTACGCCGCCGACTTCCTCGATCGTGTCCTGGTCGTCGCGCCCGGCACCGGCGCCGGGCTGCTCACCGCCTACAGCCCCGCGCCCGCCGACCGCCACACCGCCACCACGCTGGTGCTCGCCCTCGAAGCGCTGCGCGAGGCCGTCGACCTGCAACGCGCCACCGGCCGCACCGACGCCTTCGACAACGGCGTGCGGCTCGGCCTCAGCCGCGAGCTGATCAGCGCCGTCGTGCAACTGGTCCGCGGCAGCGAGGGCGCGACGGTCACGCTGCACTGGTCCGCCGCGGTCGGGGTGCCGCACGGCTTCGGCAACCGGCGGCTGCTCATCGAGTTCTCCCCGGGCGACCTGCCCGCCCTGGAGGCCGCCGCCGAGCAGCTCGAACGCAGCGAGCCCGCCGTCCAGGTCGAGCTGACCGGCGCCGTGATCCGCCTCAAGCGCGCCGTGCCCGGCGGCGAGGGCGTCGTCCGGCTCCGCGTCCTCACCGGCGCCGAGGTCGACGAGGTCCGGGTCCGCCTCGGCGACGCCGACTACCGCACCGCCGTCGGAGCCCACCTGGACGGGACGCCCGTCCGGCTGCGCGGACTGCTGGAACGCAAGGGCGGCTTCCGCCGCATCAGCGGGGCCAGGGAGGTCTCGGTCGTGGCGCTGGACGACGCCGACCGCGACCGCCTCGCCAAGACGCTGCGGCTGCGCGCTACCGGCTTCCGGGGCGCGGGGGAGGGCGAGGACGGACCGGACGAGGCCGACGGAGCCGACGACGCGGGGTAATGCCTGCGCGAGGGCGGTCCCCGGGTCGGTACCATCGTGATCGCAGCGGTCCCGCTGCCCCTCATGAGGAACCGAGAGTCAGGAGAGTCCGGTGTCGGACGTCCGTGTGGTCATCAGTCGCGAACCCGATCGGGAAGACCGCGTGGTGACGACGGGCACGACGGCCGCCCAGCTCTTCGACGGCGAGCGCGCCGTCATCGCCGCCAAGGTCGGCGGCGAGCTCAAGGACCTCAGCTACGAGCTGCGCGACGGCGACGAGGTCGAGCCGGTGGAGATCACCAGCGAGGACGGCCTCAACATCCTGCGCCACTCCACCGCACACGTGATGGCCCAGGCCGTCCAGGAGTGCTTCCCCGACGCGAAGCTCGGCATCGGCCCGCCCATCAAGGACGGCTTCTACTACGACTTCGACGTCGAGAAGCCGTTCACCCCCGATGACCTCAAGGTCATCGAGAAGAAGATGCAGGAGATCCAGAAGCGCGGACAGCGCTTCGAGCGCCGCGTCGTGACCGAGGACGCCGCCCGCGAGGAGCTCGCGAGCGAGCCCTACAAGCTGGAACTGATCGGCCTCAAGGGCTCGGCCAGCAGCGAGGACGGCGCGAACGTCGAGGTCGGCGGCGGCGAGCTGACGATCTACGACAACATCGACGCCAAGACCGGCGAGCTGTGCTGGAAGGACCTCTGCCGCGGCCCGCACCTGCCCAGCACCCGGCTGATCCCGGCCTTCAAGCTGATGCGCAACGCCGCCGCGTACTGGCGCGGCAGCGAGAAGAACCCGATGCTGCAGCGCATCTACGGCACCGCCTGGCCGTCCAAGGACGAGCTGAAGTCGTACCTCGACTTCCTGGTCGAGGCCGAGAAGCGCGACCACCGCAAGCTCGGCGCCGAGCTAGACCTCTTCTCGATCCCCGAGGAGATCGGCTCCGGCCTCGCGGTCTTCCACCCCAAGGGCGGCATCATCCGCCGCGCCATGGAGGACTACTCGCGTAAGCGGCACGAGGAGGCGGGCTACGAGTTCGTCTACAGCCCGCACGCGACGAAGGGCACGCTGTTCGAGAAGTCGGGCCACCTGGACTGGTACGCCGACGGCATGTACCCGCCCATGCAGCTCGACGAGGGCGTGGACTACTACCTCAAGCCCATGAACTGCCCGATGCACAACCTGATCTTCGATGCCCGGGGGCGCTCCTACCGTGAGCTGCCGCTGCGCCTGTTCGAGTTCGGCACGGTGTACCGGTACGAGAAGTCGGGTGTCGTCCACGGCCTGACCCGCGCCCGCGGCTTCACCCAGGACGACGCGCACATCTACTGCACCAAGGAGCAGATGGCGGACGAGCTCGACTCGCTGCTGACCTTCGTGCTGGACCTGCTGCGCGACTACGGCCTGACCGACTTCTACCTGGAGCTCTCCACCAAGGACCCGGAGAAGTACATCGGCTCCGACGAGGTCTGGGAGGAGGCGACCGAGACGCTGCGCAAGGCCGCCGAGAAGCAGAATCTCCCGCTGGTCCCTGACCCGGGGGGCGCGGCGTTCTACGGCCCGAAGATCTCCGTCCAGGTCAAGGACGCGATCGGCCGCACTTGGCAGATGTCGACGATCCAGGTCGACTTCAACCTGCCGGAGCGCTTCGACCTCCAGTACACGGCGGCGGACGGCTCGCGCCAGCGGCCGGTGATGATCCACCGCGCGCTGTTCGGTTCGATCGAGCGGTTCTTCGCGGTCATGCTGGAGCACTACGCCGGCGCGATGCCGCCGTGGCTCGCCCCGGTCCAGGCGGTCGGCATCCCGATCGGCGACGCGCATATCGAGTACCTGCAGGACTTCGCCAAGGAGGCGAAGGCCAAGGGCCTGCGCGTCGACGTCGACGCCTCCTCGGAGCGGATGCAGAAGAAGATCCGCAACCAGCAGCGGAACAAGGTCCCCTTCATGGTCATCGTCGGGGACGAGGACATGGCGGCCGGCACGGTCTCCTTCCGCTACCGCGACGGCTCGCAGAAGAACGGCATCAGCCGCGCGGACGCGCTGGCCGAGCTGGTCGACGTGGTGGAGCGCCGGGTCCAGGTCTGAGGGGCCAGGTGTGACCTTGTCTTGTGGTGTGAGGGCGGTCCCGGTGGGACCGCCCTTCCGCCTATGCTGATCAGCATGACGACGGAGCCGGAGCAGCAGCACGGAGCGGGCATTCCCGACGGATTCGGACGCCTGTGGACCCCGCACCGGATGGCATACATCCAGGGCGAGTCCAAGCCGACAGGCCCCGCGCCCGACGACGGCTGCCCGTTCTGCGCGATCCCGGCGATGAGCGACGAGGACGGCCTGATCGTCCGTCGCGGTGTGCATGCCTACGCGGTGCTGAACAAGTACCCCTACAACGGCGGCCACTTGATGGCCGTCCCGTACCGGCACGTCGCCGACTACACCGATCTCACACTGGAGGAGACGGTCGAGATCGCCGAGCTGACCAAGCAGGCGATGACCGCGCTGCGCGCGGCCTCCGGCGCGCACGGCTTCAACATCGGCATCAACCAGGGCAGCGCCGGCGGCGCCGGCATCGCCGCGCACCTGCACCAGCACGTCGTCCCGCGCTGGGGCGGCGACACCAACTTCATGCCCGTCGTCGGGCAGGTGAAGGTGCTGCCGCAGATGCTCGGCGACACCCGCAAGCTGATCGCCGACGCCTGGCCCGAGAGCTGACGTCCCTCAGTCCGCCTCGTACACGTCCGCCTTGAACGGGCGGATGGTCTGCACCTCGGTGCTGAGGAACTGCGAGCGGGCGAGGAAGCGTTCGAGGTCCACGTCGTGGTCGGCGAGCATGTCCATCGTCGCGTCGTGGACCGCGCGCAGCACCGGCGTGGCGACGCGGATCGCGTCGTCGGCCATGAAGCGGTGAGTCCACGGGCGGGTCGTCCAGGCCGAGCGGATGCCGAACGGCTCCGGCAGCTTGATCGAGCCGCCGAGCCAGTTGAGCAGGCCCTGGCTCCAGGTGAACGGCGCACGGACCGCGAGCCGGACGACCTCCGCGTTGGTGACGATGGGGAGGGTGATCGTCTTCTCCTCCCAGAACTTGCCGGTCTTCTGCACCTGCTTCTCCGGCGCCTTCGGCTTCGCGCCGAAGAGCGGGGGCAGCGGGCCGAGCGCGTGGCCGCTGATCTCTATCCGCAGCGTGTCGGAGAGCACGCTGACGCTGGTCATCAGCGTCACGATCAGCTGGCCGTTCCAGAGCGTGAACTGCGTGCCCAGGTAGTGGCGCGGGCCCTCGCCGAAGGTCTGCTTGTTGGCCAGGTCGGCGACGGACGAGGCGCGCATCCGGTCGCCGTCCATGTCCGGCCCGCTGGGGCGGGCGATCTCGTCCGCGCCCTCGCCGATCGGCAGCACCACCCAGTGGTCCACCCGGACGCCGGGGATGCCGCCCTTGTCCACGACGCTGCGGCCGAGCAGGTGCAGCCGCTCCTCGATCTTGCGGATCAGGTCGAAGTTGTGGAACGGCCGCAGCTCCTTGTGGCCCTCGGCCGGGGTGAGTTGCTCGGCCAGCGTCCACAGCGCCCAGCGCTGGCCAAGGCCCAGGATGCCCTTGCTGCCCGCGTAGTGGACGACGTTCGTCTCCTGCTCGGAGAGCAGTCTGCTCAGCTGCTTGCGCTGGTTCTCGGCCTTGTGGTCGTCCGGCCCCTTGGGCACCGCGCCCGGGACCAGCGGGCCGGCCGCGCCGCCCTCCAGCAGGGCGCCCCAACGGGCCCGCAGCTTCTCCGAGTTGCCCAGGCAGATGCGCCGGGCGAGATACCAGCCGACCAGCGGCACGATCGTCATGATCCGCAGGTACTGCCCCCACAGCCCGGTGGCCCCGCCCGGCCGCCAGGCGAGGATCGCGGCGATCACCACGACGACCATGAGGCCGACGCTCTGGTAGAACTCCCGGTTCTTGGCGGGGGAGCGGCGGGCGATCTCGAAGACGGCGAGCCAGAGCAGCGTGCCGGGCAGGAAGATGAGACCGAAGACGAGGGCCACCAGGGTCAGCCGCTTGTCGCGCTGGTGCCGGACGTCCTCGGCCTCGAGACAGTGCTCGACGACGATGCGCGGGGTGGCGCCGTAGGACGGCACGATGGGCTTGCGCTTGGCCCCGAGCGTGCGGGCGATCAGGGCCTCGCAGAAGGCCTCGCCCAGGTTGGGGGAGAGCAGCTTGATCTTGCCGGCCTTGTGCGTGATCTCGGGGTGGAGGTTGACCAGGGCCTCGTAGTCCCCGTCGCGGTAGGCCATGGAGGAGAGGGAGGTGGTCGCCCCCGAGCTGGGTGACGGGTCGGTGCGCAGAATCTGCGGCCCGAGGTCGCTCATCGTCACGGCGCGTCTCCTCCCTGAACGTCCGTCAACGCTCGTGCGCTGTCAGCGTATCTCCGTGGATCACGCCATGTCAGCGGGTTCGGCGAGTGCGACCTCCGTGGGACCTGCGACAATGGGGTGTATGGAGATCACTGCGGGCACGCCGGTCCTGGTCTACGACGGCGACTGCGCCTTCTGCACGTCGTCCTTGCGGACGGCGGAGCGGGTTCTCGGGACGGACGGCTGGGCGTCGATCCCGTTCCAGTTCGCGGACCTGGACGCGCTGGGCAAGTTCACCGCGGGGGCGGTGACCCCGGAGCGGGTGGAGCGCGAGATCGTCTGGATCACCCCCTCGGGCAAGGCATACGGCGGCGCGGCTGCGGCGGCGCGGCTGCTGTTGCGTACTCAGCGGCTCCCGTGGAACGTGCTGGGCGCTGTCGCGCTGCTGCCGGGTGTCCGCGTCGCCATGGCAGCGCTCTACCGTCTCGTCGCCGTGAACCGCCACCGCCTCCCAGGCGGCACGCCCGCCTGTGCCTTGCCGCGTTAGTTGCACTACCTCAGGGGCGCGGGGAACTGCGCGAGAAACCACCCTGTGCGGATGGCCCTGCTCGTTCGGGGACTCACCACCTGGGGTGGCTTGTCGCGCAGTTCCCCGCGCCCCTGGGTAGTGCAACTACCTCTGGTCACCTCTCTGCGGCTTTGAACACCTTCGTCGCGATCGCCTCCGGCAGCGGTTCGTGCCGCGCGTACTCGCGCGTAAAGCTGCCGCCGCCGTGGCTCAGGGAGCGGAGGTCCACCGCGTAGCGGACGATTTCCAGTTCCGGTACCTCCGCGTGCACCACCGTGCGGCCGCCCGAGCCGACAGGCTCCGTGCCCAGGACCCGGCCGCGACGGCCGGAGAGGTCGCTGAGGACGTTGCCCACGTACTCGTCCGGGACGAGCACGTGCACCTCGGCCACCGGCTCCAGCAGGCGGACGTTGCCCGTCGCCGCCTCCCGCAGGGCCAGCGCTCCCGCCGTCTGGAACGCCGCGTCGGAGGAGTCGACGGAGTGGGCCTTGCCGTCGATCAGCGTCACCCGCACGTCCACCACGGGGAAGCCCGCCGCCACGCCGCGCGCCAACTGCGCGCGCACGCCCTTCTCCACGGACGGGATGAACTGCCTGGGCACCGAGCCGCCGACGACCTTGTCGACGAACTCGAAGCCGCTGCCCGTCGGCAACGGCTCCACCTCGATCTCGCAGATCGCGTACTGTCCGTGCCCGCCGGACTGCTTCACGTGGCGGCCGCGCGCCGTCGCGGGCGCCGCGATCGTCTCCCTGAACGGGACGACGTAGTCGACCGTGTCGATCTGCACGCCGAAACGCCCGCGCAAGCGGTCCAGCAGGACGTCCGCGTGGGCCTCGCCCAGGCACCACAGCACGAGCTGGTGGGTCTCCTGGTTCTGTTCCAGCCGCAGCGTCGGATCCTCGGCGGACAGCCGTCCCAGCGCCTGCGAGAGCTTGTCCTCGTCCGCCTTGCTGTGGGCGGTGATGGCCACCGGCAGCAGGGGTTCCGGCAGGTCCCAGTGCCCGAGGCCCACCAACCGGCCTGGTTGGCTCAGCGTGTCCTCCGTCGCGCCGTGGGCGAGTTTCGCGACGCAGACGATGTCGCCCGCGACGGCCTGCGCCACCGGCCGCAGCGTCTTCCCGAACGGCGAGCTCAGCGCGCCCACCCGCTCGTCAACGTCGCCCACGTGCACCTGGCCGTCCGGCCGCAGCGTCCCCGAGAAGATCCGGCACAGGGTCAGTCGGCCCACATACGGGTCGCTGGTGACCTTCAGGACCTGCGCCGCCAGCGGCCCTTCCGGGTCGCAGGCCAGGTCGGCCTCGCCGGCCGGGAGGGGGGTGACGTGCTCGACGGGGGAGGGGAAGGCCGAGGTGATCAGTTCCAGCAGCTCCGCCGTCCCCACGCCCTCGCGTGAGCCGTCGGCGGGCGGCAGGGCCGCCAGTACCGGGTGGAAGTGGCCGCGGGCGACCGCGCGTTCCAGGTCGTCGATGACGGTCTTGGTGTCGATGGTCTCGCCGCCGAGGTAGCGGTCCATCAGGGACTCGTCCTCGCTCTCGGTGATGACCGCCTCGATCAGCCGTTCCCTGGCCGGGTCGACCTCGGCCGCGAGCTCGGCGTCGATGTCGCGTTCGATGCGCTTGCCGCTCGCGTAGTCGTAGGAGTGACGGCTCAACAGGCCGATCAGGCCGGACACGTGTCGCTCGCCGTCCGGGCCGAGTTCGCCCCAGCGCAGCGGCAGGTAGAGCGGGAGGACGGAGTCCGGCGCGTCGGGAGCGAACGCGGAGCGGCAGCGCTCGACGGTGGCGTCGAAGTCGGCCTGCGGGGTGTCCAGCTTGGTGACGAGCAGCGCCCGGGGCATGTTCACGGCCGCGCACTCATCCCACAGGCTCCGCGTCGCGCCGTCGACCTCCTCGTTCGCCGGGACCACGAAGAGCGCTGCGTCGGCGGCCCGCAGCCCGGCCCTCAGCTCGCCGGTGAAGTCGGCGTAGCCGGGCGTGTCCAGCAGGTTGATCTTGAATCCCGCGTGTTCCAGCGGGACGAGGGAGAGTTGGACCGAGCGCTGCGTGCGGTGCTCGATCTCGTCGTAGTCGGAGACGGTCGTGCCGTCCTGCACTCGCCCGGCCCGGTTGATCGCCCCGGTGACCAGGGCGAGGGTCTCGGCGATCGTGGTCTTTCCTGCACCGCTGTGGCCGACCAGCACCACGTTCCTGATCTGTTCGGGCCGGTCGGCCGAAGGTGCCCTGCCGGCGGCTCCCGCTGGTGTGTTCTGCCTGTCGCTCATGATCGTTATCTCCTCCCGCGTGCGCGCTGCAGAGACGCCACGGGGCCGCGCCGGGTGAACGGGAATGAGCCGGAATGTGACGTCGGTCACCCGCGGTACTTTGGAGCCTCCCACCGTGTTCGCCGCAGGTCCATACGCCGGTCAGGCCCAGTAGGCCCGATAGCATGGCGCACGACTGGACAATGTGCGCACGCCCCTCGTCGCAGCAGGAACGCAGCAGCCTGGACATCTCAGGAACGGAGCGGTCGGCAGACCCATGCTCAACAAATACGCCCGAGCCTTCTTCACCCGCGTCTTCACGCCCCTCGCGGCCTTCCTGCTGCGCAGGGGCGTAAGCCCGGACGCGGTCACCCTGGTCGGAACCGCCGGGGTGGTGGCCGGGGCGCTGGTCTTCTTCCCGCGCGGCAGTTTCTTCTGGGGCACGATCGTCATCACCGCCTTCGTCTTCTCCGACCTGGTCGACGGCAACATGGCCCGCCAGGCGGGCCGCTCCGGGCCGTGGGGCGCCTTCCTGGACTCGACGCTCGACCGGGTCGCCGACAGCGCGATCTTCGGCGGCATCGCCATGTGGTACGCGGGCAAGGGCGACAACCTGCTGCTCTGCGCGGTGGCGCTGTTCTGCCTGGCCAGCGGCCAGGTGGTCTCCTACACGAAGGCGCGCGCGGAGAGCCTCGGCCTCAAGTGTGACGTCTCGGGCCTGGTCGAGCGCGCCGAGCGGCTGGTCGGCACGCTGGTCGCGGCCGGGCTCGCCGGGCTGCACCAGTTCGGTGTCCCCGGCATCCAGTGGCTGCTGCCGATCGCCCTGTGGGGCGTCGCGGCGGGCAGCCTGGTCACCTGTCTCCAGCGGATCCTCACCGTGCGCCGCGAGGCGGCCGAGCTGGCCGCACTGAGCGCCACCACAGCCACGGGGGAGGCCCTGTGAAGGAGCAGCTGACCTACGCCGCGTACGCCACCGGCTGGGGCCTGGTGAAGCGCCTGCCCGAACCCGCCGCGGACGCGCTGTTCCAGCGGATCGCCGACTTCACCTGGAAGCGCCGCGGCAAGAGCGTGCTGCGCCTGGAGTCGAACCTGCGCCGGGTCCGGCCCGAGCTGGACGACGCGGAGATCCGCGAGCTCAGCCGCGAGGGCATGCGCTCCTACCTGCGGTACTGGTGCGAGTCGTTCAGGATGCCGGTCTGGAGCAGGGAGAAGATCACCGCCTCCTTCGCCCCCGAGCACATCGAGCGCCTCGACGACACGCTCGCCGCCGGCCGCGGCGTGATCCTGGCGCTGCCGCATATGGGCAACTGGGATCTCGCCGGGGCGTGGGTCGTGGTCCGTGGCTACCCGTTCACCACGGTCGCCGAGCGGCTCAAGCCGGAGAAGCTGTTCGACGCCTTCGTCGCCTACCGCGAGGGCCTGGGCATGGAGGTGCTGCCGCTCACCGGCGGCGCGAACACCCTGGCCACGCTGGCGAAGCGGCTGCGCGCGGGCAAGCTCGTCTGCCTGGTCGGCGACCGCGACCTGTCCGCCTCCGGCGTGGAGGTGCAGTTCCAGGGCGCGGCGACCAGGATGCCCGCCGGTCCCGCCGCGCTGGCCCAGCAGACCGGCGCGGCGCTGCTGCCGGTCACCCTCTGGTACGACGAGACCAAGACCATGAAGGGCTGCGTGCACGAGGAGATCCCGGTCCCCGAGCACGGCAGCCGCCGCGAGAAGACGGCGGCGATGACCCAGGCCATGGCCGACGTGTGGGCCGGGGGCGTGCGCGAGCACGCCAAGGACTGGCACATGCTGCAACGCTTCTGGCTCGCCGACCTCGAACCGCGCCAGGCGGACGCCGAACCGGCCGAGCCGCTCGACCCGCCCACCGAAGCCGTGGAGGCCCAGGCGTGAGAATCGGCATCGTCTGCCCCTACGCCTGGGACGTCCCCGGCGGCGTCCAGTTCCACGTCCGCGACCTCGCGGAGCATCTGATCGGTCTCGGCCACGAGGTCTCGGTGCTGGCCCCGTCCGACGAGGACACCCCGCTGCCGCCGTACGTCACCTCGGCGGGGCGCGCGGTCCCGGTGCCCTACAACGGCTCGGTGGCCCGGCTGAACTTCGGCTTCCTGTCCGCCGCGCGGGTGCGCCGCTGGCTGCACGAGGGCCAGTTCGAGGTGCTGCACCTGCACGAGCCCGCGACGCCGAGCCTGTCGCTGCTGGCCTGCTGGGCCGCGACCGGCCCGATCGTGGCGACCTTCCACACCTCCAACCCGCGCTCCCGGGCGATGATCGCGGCGGAGCCGATCCTGCAGCCCGCGCTGGAGAAGATCTCGGCGCGGATCGCGGTGAGCGAGTACGCCCGCACGACGCTGGTCGAGCACCTGGGCGGCGACGCGGTGGTCATCCCCAACGGCGTCGACGTCGGCTTCTTCGCGAGCGCGGAGCCGCGGCGGGAGTGGCAGGGGGAGACCATCGGCTTCGTCGGCCGGATCAACGAGCCGCGCAAGGGCCTGCCCACGCTGCTGGAGGCGCTGCCCACGATCCTGGCGGAGCGGCCTGCGGTCCGGCTGCTCGTGGCCGGCAAGGGCGACGAGGAGGAGGCGGTGAAGGACCTGCCGCAGGCGGTCAGGGACCGGATCACCTTCCTCGGCATGGTCTCCGACGAGGAGAAGGCACGGCTGCTGCGCAGCGTCACCGTCTACGTGGCGCCGAACACCGGCGGCGAGAGCTTCGGGATCATCCTGGTCGAGGCGCTGTCGGCGGGCGCGCCGGTGGTGGCCAGCGATCTGGACGCCTTCCGGCAGGTACTGGACGGCGGTTCGAGCGGCGAGCTGTTCCCGATCGAGGACGCGGCCTCGCTGGCCGGGGTGACGCTGCGTCTGCTGGGCGACCGGGCCCGCCGCGAAGCGCTGAGCGAGACGGGCTCACGCCACGTCCGCCGCTTCGACTGGTCCACGGTCGGCGCCGACATCCTGGCCGTCTACGAGACGGTCACCCAGGGCGCCGCGGCCGTCACCGACCTCGAACCCGCCTCCTCCTGGCGCACCCGCCTCGGCCTCGCCCGCGACTAGGGCCTGTCCGTCGGGTGGCTGACCGTGGAGTGGTCAGGTCAGGAGCCCTACCTTCTCGGCAGATCCCTGGCCCGCCAGGTGGCGTCGGCGGAGGCGGGTGAAGGCCGTGGGGCTGGGGCGCCAGGGGAGGAATTCCTTGATCTGCTCGGCGCACTCGCGGGGGCTTGCCGTGCCGGTGTCGCACTCCAGGTCGTAGTCGCCGTGACGGTGCACCAGGTCGTACTGGTGCGCCGCGAGGCCCGGCGGGCGATCACCACGCGCCAGCTCGCGGCGGGCCAGTTCGTCGAGCGGGCAGTGGACGCCGACGAACACGACGTCCTCGGGCGGCAGCACCGTCAGGCAGTCGAGCAGCCGCCAGGGCTCGCTCAAGACATGGTCGACCACGATGTCGTTGCCCACTTCGGCCATGGCCGCGATCGAGCGGTGGAAGCCCATCCTGGTCCGCCGTAGCGCGGCGTCGAGCTCCTCCGCTCCGAGCTGCCGCTTGCTGCGCATCGCGTTGAAGCCGTCAACCGCCATGTGGAAGAAGACGCCGTCCTCCAGGATGTCCAGAAGCTCCCGGGCGACGCTTGATTTCCCCGAACTCGAGGTGCCGTTCAGGAAGATGATCCGACCAGATGCCATACCGGCATGATCACACGCCTGATGCCCGGACAACTCGCGGGCCCGCCCCGGGCGGATAGGGTCACACCTCGTGAGCACCTGGATCTGGATCGCCGTCGCGGTCGCCGCCTTCGGCCTGTACCTCAGTTGGACCGCCGGGCGGCTCGACCGTCTGCACGCGCGGATCGACGCCGCGCGTGCCGCGCTCGACGCGCAGCTGCTGCGACGGGCCTCCGGCGCACAGGAGTTGGCGACCTCCACGCTGCTGGATCCGGCCGCGTCCATCGTGCTGTACCAGGCGTCCCACGCCGCCCGCACCGCTCCGCCCGAGGCGCGTGAGGTCGCCGAGAGTGACCTGTCGCAGGCGCTGCGCGCCGTCTTCGCGGAGCAGGAGCAGGTGGACGAGTTGGCTGCGCTGCCCGGCGGGCCGGAGGCCCTCGCGGATCTCGGGGAGGCTGTGCGGCGGGTGCCGATGGCGCGGCGGTTCCACAACGACTCGGTGCGCGCCGCGCGCGCGGTCCGGCGTCACCGCATCGTCCGGCTGTTCCGTCTGGCCGGGCGCGCGCCCTTCCCGCTGGCCTTCGAGATGGACGACGAGGCGCCTGCGACGCTGGAGCGGGTCCGCACCTGAGCCGGCGGGTGGCCGCTCCGGCACCGACCGGTTCCGGTCAAGCGGAGGACGCCTCCGTCACCCGCTCCGTCACCCGCTGCGTCACCCGGGTCGGCTGCGGTCGTCGCCGGCCCGTCCCTCGCCCCGAACGCAGTCGAACGGTCCAACCGGGTGCTACGGAGTGGAGGAGTCGGTACTGCCCGGCTGGACCGTGTGGAGCATCGGATATGGTCGATACGGGCCTACCATTGGGCTTATCGCACCGAATCCGCGTCTTCAGTGAGGTCATTCGTGTCCACCAACACCCCCTTCACCTCCGACCAGCCTGCCGTCGGCACCGCCCGCGTCAAGCGTGGCATGGCCGAGCAGCTCAAGGGCGGTGTGATCATGGACGTGGTCAACGCCGAGCAGGCGAAGATCGCCGAGGACGCGGGCGCAGTGGCCGTCATGGCCCTGGAGCGCGTCCCCGCCGACATCCGCAAGGACGGCGGCGTGGCCCGCATGTCCGACCCGAACATGATCGAAGAGATCATCGAGGCCGTCTCGATCCCGGTCATGGCGAAGTCGCGCATCGGCCACTTCGTCGAGGCCCAGGTACTGCAGGCGCTCGGCGTCGACTACATCGACGAGTCCGAGGTGCTGACCCCGGCCGACGAGGTCAACCACTCCGACAAGTGGGCCTTCACCACCCCCTTCGTCTGTGGCGCCACCAACCTGGGCGAGGCACTGCGCCGCATCGCCGAGGGCGCGGCCATGATCCGCTCCAAGGGTGAGGCCGGCACCGGCAACGTCGTCGAGGCCGTCCGCCACCTGCGTCAGATCAAGGCCGAGATCGCCAAGCTGCGCGGCTGCGACAACAACGAGCTCTACGCCGCGGCCAAGGAGCTTCGCGCCCCGTACGAGCTGGTCGCCGAGGTCGCCGAGCTGGGCAAGCTCCCGGTCGTGCTCTTCTCCGCCGGTGGCGTCGCCACCCCCGCCGACGCCGCGCTGATGCGTCAGCTGGGCGCCGAGGGCGTCTTCGTCGGCTCCGGCATCTTCAAGTCGGGCGACCCGGCCAAGCGCGCCGCCGCCATCGTGAAGGCCACCACCTTCTACGACGACCCGAAGATCATCGCGGACGCCTCCCGCAACCTGGGCGAGGCCATGGTCGGCATCAACTGCGACACCCTGCCCGAGACCGAGCGCTACGCCAACCGCGGCTGGTAATCGCCCTCTCGTCCCGTGTGGTAGCCCCGTCCCCCGTTGGGGCGGGGCTCCCTCCGTTCACCTGAACTCACGCTGTACTCAAGAAGAGGTCGTCCCGTGTCCAGCTCCACCCCCGTCATCGGTGTCCTCGCCCTCCAGGGCGACGTGCGCGAGCACCTGGTCGCCCTGGCCGAGGCCGACGCGCTGGCGCGCCCGGTCCGCCGCCCCGAGGAGCTGGCGGAGATCGACGCGCTGGTCATCCCCGGCGGCGAGTCCACGACCATGTCCAAGCTGGCGCTGCTCTTCGGCGTGATGGAGCCGCTGCGCACCCGGGTCGCGGCCGGGATGCCGGTCTACGGCACCTGCGCGGGCATGATCATGCTGGCCGACAAGATCCTCGACGGGCGCGACGACCAGGAGACGGTCGGCGGCATCGACATGGTCGTCCGCCGCAACGCCTTCGGGCGCCAGAACGAGTCCTTCGAGCAGGGCGTCGACTTCGCCGGCCTGGACGAGGGCGGCCCGGTGCACGGCGTCTTCATCCGCGCCCCCTGGGTCGAGTCGGTCGGCACGGGCGTCGAGGTGCTGGCGTCGCTGCACAAGGGCACGGACGCCGAGCACGTGGTGGCGGTCCGTCAGGGCAACCTGCTGGCCACCTCGTTCCACCCGGAGCTCACCGGCGACCACCGCGTGCACGCCTACTTCGTGGAGATGGTCCGCGCCGCCGGTCACGGCCGGTGACGGTAAGATCTCATCCGTTCACTTCCACCTGGTGCTGTTTTAAGGAGCAACTCGATGTCCGGCCACTCCAAGTGGGCTACCACCAAGCACAAGAAGGCCGTCATCGACGCGAAGCGCGGCAAGCTCTTCGCCAAGATGATCAAGAACATCGAGGTGGCGGCCCGCACGGGCGGTGGCGACCCCGCCGGTAACCCGACCCTCTACGACGCCATCCAGAAGGCGAAGAAGAGCTCGGTCCCGATCGACAACATCAACCGCGCCGTCAAGCGCGGCTCCGGCGCGGAGGCCGGCGGCGCCGACTACGCGACGATCATGTACGAGGGCTACGGCCCCAACGGCGTGGCGGTCCTGATCGAGTGCCTCACCGACAACCGCAACCGCGCCGCGTCCGACGTCCGCGTCGCGATGACCCGCAACGGCGGCAACATGGCGGACCCGGGTTCGGTGTCCTACATGTTCAGCCGCAAGGGCGTCATCATCGTCCCCAAGGCCGACAAGGTCGACGAGGACACGATCATGGAGGTCACCCTCGAGGTCGGCGCCGAAGAGGTCAACGACATCGGCGACGCCTTCGAGATCCAGACCGAGGCGACCGACATGGTCGCGGTCCGCACGGCCCTGCAGGACGCCGGCATCGACTACGACTCGGCCGAGGCCAACTTCGTCCCCTCCGTCCAGGTCGAACTGGATGCGGACGGCGCCCGCAAGATCTTCAAGCTGATCGACGCGCTCGAGGACAGCGACGACGTCCAGAACGTCTTCGCCAACTTCGACCTCTCTCCCGAGGTCGAGGCCGAGCTCGACGCCGAGTAGTCAGCAGACGTTCAGTTGCAGCGACCTCAGGGGCGCGGGGAACTGCGCGAGAAACCACTGACAGGGGGTACCCCCGGCCGAAGGCTGGGGGAGGATGGCCCTGCGCGTTCGGGGCTCTACCTCGCAGGGCGGCTTGTCGCGCACGCAGTTCATCGAGCAGAGCTTCGCGCCCCTGGTAGTGCAACTGGTCCTCCGTCCTGACCTGTCGCGAACTGCAAATCGGCAGACCCCCGCGCCCCTGAGGGGTTCTGTCAGTGCGAACGGATAACCTGCGCACATGCGTGTTCTCGGGGTGGATCCAGGCTTGACCCGCTGCGGGGTCGGCGTCGTCGACGGCGCGCCGGGGCGGCCGTTGACGATGGTCGCCTGCGGCGTCGTGCGCACACCCGCCGAGCTCGACGTGCCCCTGCGGCTGCTCCAGATCGAACGCGGCCTCGAGGTCTGGTTCGACACGCACCAGCCCGAACTCGTCGCCGTCGAGCGCGTCTTCGCCCAGCACAACGTGCGCACCGTGATGGGCACCGCCCAGGCCAGCGCCGTCGCCATGCTCTGTGCGACGCGCCGCGGCATACCGGTCACCCTGCACACCCCGAGCGAGGTCAAAGCCGCAGTCAGCGGCAGCGGTCGCGCCGAGAAGGCGCAGGTCGGGGCCATGGTCACCCGCATCCTGCGGCTCGACGCGCCGCCGAAGCCCGCCGACGCGGCCGACGCGCTCGCGCTCGCCATCTGCCACATCTGGCGCGGCACGGCCAACAACCGGATCGCCGCCGCCGTCGCCGCCCAGAACAGGACTCGTGGATGATCGCCTTCGTCAGCGGCCCGGTGGCCGCACTGACGCCGAGCAGCGCCGTGATCGAGGTCGGCGGTGTCGGCATGCTGGTCCAGTGCGCGCCGAAGACTCTCGCCACCCTGCGGCTCGGCATGGAGGCGAGGATCGCGACCTCCCTCGTGGTCCGCGAGGACTCGCTCACGCTCTACGGCTTCGCCGACGATGACGAGCGGCACACCTTCGAGCTGCTGCAGACCGCCAGCGGTGTCGGGCCGAAGGTGGCGCAGGCCATGCTCGCCGTGCACAGTCCCGAGGCGCTGCGCGTCGCCGTCGCGCGCGGCGACGCGAAGTCGCTGACCGCCGTGCCCGGCATCGGGCCCAAGGGCGCACAGAAGCTGCTGATCGAGCTCAAGGACCGGCTCGGCGCGCCCCACGGCTCCCTCCCCAGCCAGCCGCACGCTCCGATCGCGGCCGGCCCCGCGCCCTGGCAGGACCAGCTGCACGCCGCGCTGGTCGGTCTCGGCTTCGCGCCGCGCGAGGCGGACGAGGCCGTCGTCGCGGTCACCCCGAAGGCCGAGGCGACGGAGAAGCCCAACGTCTCCGCCCTGCTGCGCAGCGCCCTGCAGACCCGCAACCGCACCCGCTGACCCGTCCCAGCCGACGCCTGAGGAGCCGAGCCCTGATGCACGACGACGCCGCCGCCGACCGCCTGGTCACCGCCGCCGCAGACGGCGAGGACCGGGCCGTCGAGGCGGCGCTGCGCCCGCGCGACCTGGACGAGTTCATCGGCCAGGAGCGCGTCCGCGAGCAGCTGTCGCTCGTCCTGCAGGCCGCGAAGCACCGGGCCGCCACCCCGGACCACGTGCTGCTGAGCGGACCGCCCGGCCTCGGCAAGACGACGCTGTCGATGATCATCGCGGCCGAGATGAACGCCCCGATCCGGATCACCTCGGGCCCGGCGATCCAGCACGCGGGCGACCTGGCAGCGATCCTCTCCTCACTCGCCGAGGGCGAGGTGCTCTTCCTCGACGAGATCCACCGCATGTCCCGGCCCGCCGAGGAGATGCTCTACATGGCGATGGAGGACTTCCGCGTCGACGTGATCGTCGGCAAGGGCCCCGGCGCCACCGCGATCCCGCTGGAGCTGCCGCCCTTCACCCTGGTAGGCGCGACGACGCGAGCCGGCCTGCTGCCGCCCCCGCTGCGCGACCGCTTCGGCTTCACCGGCCACATGGAGTTCTACGCCCCCGAGGAGCTGGAGCGGGTCATCCACCGCTCGGCCCGGCTGCTGGACGTGGAGATAGACCCCAGGGGCGCCGCCGAGATCTCCCGCCGCTCCCGCGGCACGCCGCGTATCGCGAACCGGCTGCTGCGCCGGGTCCGCGACTACGCCCAGGTCCGGCACGACGGCCTGATCACCGAGGAGATCGCCCGCGCCGCGCTTGCCGTCTACGAGGTGGACGCCAAGGGCCTGGACCGGCTGGACCGGGCCGTGCTGCACGCCCTGCTCAAGCTCTTCGGCGGCGGCCCGGTGGGCCTGTCGACGCTGGCGGTCGCGGTGGGGGAGGAGGCCGAGACGGTCGAGGAGGTCGCCGAGCCCTTCCTAGTCCGCGAGGGCCTGCTCGCCCGTACCCCGCGCGGCCGGATCGCCACCGCCGCCGCCTGGCAGCACCTCGGGCTCACGCCTCCGCAGCAGGCCGCCGGGGCGGCTGTCCCGGCTCAGACGGAGCTTTTCGGGGCCTCCGAGGGGTGAGCCTGGGGAATCGGTCCGGAGCTGGGATTTGTGCCGGGACACGTCACGTCTGTCACGGCGCTCGCCTTTCGGCTCACCCAGATGACATGCTGGACGTTGTTGGACCTGTCGGAGTCGCCTAGACTCCGCCCGCCGCCCCTCGGGGCGGTACCCGTTTCACCGACCGGCCGCCCCCTTCGCGGCCTCGCAAAGGACAGTCAGTCGTGGGCAATCCCCTTCTCTTCATGGTCGTCATCTTGGGCGGCTTCATGTTCCTGACCATGCGCAGCAACAAGAAGCGTCAGGCGCAGGCGACGGAAATGCGTAACCGCCTGGAGCCCGGCGCCGGCGTGCGCACCATCGGTGGCATGTACGCGCTGGTCAAGGACGTGACGGACGAGGCCGTCGAGCTCGAGATCGCCCCCGGCGTGTTCGCGCTCTACACCAAGGCGTCCATCGCCCAGGTCCTCGACCCGGTCGAGTACAACCGCATCGTCCACGGCGACGAGCCGGAGGCCGATGAGGCCGAGGACGCCGACGCCCAGGCCGTCGTCGCGGAGTCGGACATTCCGGCCGTTGAGGACACTCCGGTCGTGCTCGAAAAGACTGACGCCGAGGCCGAGAAGACCGAGGCCACGGTGGGTGGCGACAAGGACGCCTCCGCCAAGTAGCCTTGCCCGCTACGGGACCAGGTGGGGGCGTGAGCCCCCGCACGGGCCCAAGGACCGCTGCGTCGTGGCCGAGCCGCCCCCTGTCCGCCGGTACCCCGGTGCGGGCTGCTTGACCTGCCCACGGCATGGACAGAGAGAATCGAGAAGGTGGCATCACCCAAGTCCCGTCCCCGTGACGGATACCCGGGGCGTGCGCTGAGCCTGATCCTGGCGATCATGGTGGCCCTGGTGGCGATCATGTTCGGGACCGGCAACACGAAGCCGCGCCTCGGCATCGACCTCGCCGGTGGCACCAGCGTGACGCTGCGCGCGACCTCGACCGATCCCAAGGCGATCAACGCCGCCAACATGGCGATCGCATCGTCGATCATGCTTGATCGCGTGAACGGGACCGGCGTGACCGAGTCCACGGTCCAGGTGCAGGGATCCGACGAGATCGTCATCAACATCCCCAAGGGCACCAACTCCACGCAGGTCGCGGATGAGCTGGCGACGACCGCCCAGCTCTACTTCCGTCCGGTGCTGGCCGAGCAGCAGCAGGTCAACGCGAGCGCGATTCCGAAGAGCTCCGCCTCGCCCAGCGCCACGGGTAGTGCCAAGCCGGGGGCGACCCCGAGCGCTTCGGCCACCCACCCGCAGCTGAGCGGAAGCGGGAGCGCCTCGCCGAGCGCCAGCAAGACGCAGGGCGATGCGGTCTCCAACGCGCTGAAGGCGAGCCCTTCGGCCTCCGCCTCCCCGCATGCCTCCAGCTCCAGCTCCAGCTCCGCCAAGGCGAGCAGCAGCCCGAGCGCCAAGCCGAGCTCGCCCGCCGCCGGCGGCACCGTCACCGGCGCTCTGGGCGGCAGCGTTCCGCCTGCCATGCAGAGCGAGTTCAACGCCCTGGACTGCACCACCGCAGCGGGCCGCGAGTCCGCTTCGAAGGCGGCCAGGAACTCCAAGGGCGCCGACCGGATCGTCGCCTGCTCCAAGGACGCCCAGAACGGCACCATCTGGACCAAGTACGCGCTGGACGCGGCCGCCGTCAACGGCACCGACATCAGCGGGGCTTCGGCGGGTCTGAGCTCGCAGACCGGTCAGTGGCAGGTCAACCTGTCCTTCGACTCGAAGGGCAGCGGTGAGTTCACGAAGACGACCACCATGCTGGCCTCCAAGACGAGCCCGCAGAACCAGTTCGCCATCGACCTGGACGGCCAGGTCCAGTCCTCGCCCCAGGTGACCTCGACCATCGGGGGCGGTCAGGCGCAGATCACCGGCAGCTTCACGCAGCAGGACGCGCAGTCGCTGTCGAACGTGCTCAGCTACGGCTCGCTGCCGCTCAGCTTCGAGAAGCAGGAAGTCGTCACCGTCTCGCCCGAGCTCGGCGGCAGCCAGCTCGACGCGGGCCTGCTCGCCGGTCTCATCGGCCTGATCCTGGTCGTGCTCTACTCGGTGGTCTACTACCGCGGCCTCGGCCTGGTGGCCGTCGCCTCGCTGGGCGTCTCCGCCGTACTGACCTGGTCGATCATGAGCCTCCTCGGCGGCACGATCGGCTTCGCGCTGAACCTGCCGGCCGTCTGTGGTGCCATCGTCGCCATCGGTATCACCGCGGACTCGTTCGTCGTCTACTTCGAGCGGATCCGTGACGAGCTGCGCGAGGGCGCCACGCTGCGTCCGGCCGTGCGCAACGCCTGGCCGCGCGCCCGGCGGACGATCCTGGTGTCGGACTTCGTCTCCTTCCTCGCCGCCGCGGTGCTGTACTTCTTCACCCTCGGCAAGGTGCAGGGCTTCGCGTTCACGCTGGGTCTGACCACCCTCCTGGACGTCGTGGTGGTCTTCCTCTTCACCAAGCCGCTGATGACGCTGCTGGCCAGGAAGAAGTTCTTCGCCTCCGGCCACCCGTGGTCCGGGCTCTCGCCCGAGCGACTCGGTGTGCGCTCTCCTCTCCGCGACGGTCGCAACAGCCGCCGTCCGGCCCGTCCTGCCGCCAGCAAGGAGGCCTGACCCGATGTCACGCTTCGGCAATCTCGGCCACCGGCTCTACACCGGTGAGGTCGGCTTCGACTTCGTCGGGCGGCGCAAGCTGTGGGTGATCATCTCCGGGGCCATCCTGGTCCTCGCGGTGCTCGGCCTGACGGTCCGCGGGCTCAACCTGGGCATCGAGTTCAAGGGCGGTGACGTCTACACGATCAGCAAGCCCGGCGTCACCGTCGCCCAGGCCCAGAAGGCGGCCAACGACCTCACCCACGACAGCTCGGCAGTCGTTCAGACGGCCAACGGCGTCAAGGGCCAGACGATCCTGATCCAGATCAGCTCCACCGAAAAGGTCTCGGCCTCGGACGGTCAGGCGGCGCTGTCGCAGTCCTTGGGTCTGTCCCAGAACCAGATCAGCACCCAGTACCTCAGCGCCAGCTGGGGTCACGACATCAGCCAGAAGGCCATCTACGGCCTGATCGCCTTCATGGTGCTCGTGACGCTCTACCTCGCGTTCGCCTTCGAGTGGCGGCTCGCGGTCGCAGCGCTGGTCGCGCTGGTGCACGACCTGGTGATCACCGTCGGCGTCTACGCCCTGGTCGGGTTCGAGGTCACCTCGGGCACGATCATCGGCTTCCTGACGATCCTCGGGTACTCGCTCTACGACACCGTCGTCGTCTTCGACGGTCTCAAGACCGCGACGAACAAACTCACCAAGCAGAACCGGATGACGTACAGCGACGCGGCCAACGCCTCGCTGAACAGCACCCTGGTCCGCTCGATCAACACCTCGGTGCTGGCGCTGCTGCCGGTCGCCTCGCTGCTGTTCATCGGTGGCGGTCTGCTCGGTGCGGGTGTCCTCAACGACATCTCGCTGGCGCTCTTCATCGGTCTGACCGCCGGTGCCTACTCCTCCATCTGCGTGGCCACCCCGATGGTCGCGTGGCTGCAGGAGAAGCGCCCGGAGTACATCGAGCTGGCCCGCAAGGTCAAGCAGCGCAAGGCCGCCGACGCCAAGGCGCTGGCCGAGGGCCGCACCGTGGACGAGGGCGACAGCGCGGGCAACCCGCAGGACGAGGTCGCCATCCCGGCCGCCTCGACCGGCGGGCCGCGCAACCAGCCTGTCAACCGCAGCCGCAACGACCGCCGTTCCTCCGGCGGGCGGCGGGGCTGAGCATGAGCGACACGCTGGCGGAGCTGCTCGCCGCGAAGATCCGCGACGTTCCCGACTACCCCAAGCCGGGCGTGATCTTCAAGGACATCGCACCCCTCCTCGGCGACGCCGAGGCGCTGGCCGCGCTGGTGGACCACCTCGCGGCCCGCGCCAAGGCGCTGGGCGCCACGAAGATCGTGGGCCTGGAGGCTCGCGGCTTCATCCTGGCCGCGCCGGCCGCCTATGCCGCCGGGGCGGGGTTCGTGCCCGTCCGCAAGGAGGGCAAGCTGCCCGGTGACCTCCACCGCCAGGCTTACGACCTGGAGTACGGCTCGGCCGTCATCGAGGTCCAGACGGACGCCTTCGTGCCCGGTGAGCGGGTCCTGGTCGTCGACGACGTGCTCGCGACCGGCGGCACCGTCGAGGCGGCGCTGGAGCTGATCAAGCGCGCCGGAGCGGAGCTGGCGGGTGTCGAGGTGCTGATGGAGCTCGGCTTCCTCGGTGGCCGGGCCCGGCTGGCGCCGCTGCTCGGCGACGCCCCGCTGGAGACGGTCATCACGGTCTGACAGCCAAGATGCACGGTATGAAGGGTGGGCCCGGATGATCCGGGCCCACCCTTCGCCGTTCCCGTCCAGGCCGCCCGGCGCGGGCCGTGGCCGCACGCGACAGTGACGCTCGGTACCATTGAGGTTCCGGTCTCGCTCCAGAGGAGTGCACTTGCCCGAAGAGGTCGCGCCCACAGCCCCCGACGCGCAGGAGAAGGGCCCCGCGGCAGCACCGGCGGCCGCGCCGAAGCCCGTCTCCCCGTCCGTCCCGGCCACCTTCCAGGCCGCCGGGGCGCACGCCGTCGCGCCGCGACCGACCGCGCCGGGGTCCGCCTCGCCCTCCCGCGTCCGGGCCCGCCTCGCCCGCCTGGGCGGCCAGCGCAGCAACACGTTCAACCCGGTGCTCGAACCGCTCTTCCGGATAGTGCGGAGCAACGACCCCAAGGCCGATCTCCACACGCTGGAGCGCGCTTACCAGATCGCGGAGAAGTGGCACCGCGGCCAGAAGCGCAAGAGCGGCGACCCGTACATCACCCATCCGCTCGCCGTCGCGACAATCCTCGCTGAGCTCGGCATGGACGCCCCCACGCTGATGGCCGGGCTGCTCCACGACACCGTCGAGGACACCGAGTACGGTCTCGACACGCTCCGCCGCGACTTCGGCGACACCGTCGCCATGCTGGTCGACGGCGTCACCAAGCTGGACAAGGTCAAGTTCGGCGAGGCCGCGCAGGCCGAGACGGTCCGCAAGATGGTCGTCGCGATGGCCAAGGACCCGCGCGTCCTGGTCATCAAGCTCGCCGACCGGCTGCACAACATGCGCACCATGCGCTACCTCAAGCGGGAGAAGCAGGAGAAGAAGGCCCGCGAGACGCTCGAGATCTACGCCCCGCTGGCGCACCGGCTGGGCATGAACACCATCAAGTGGGAGCTGGAGGACCTCGCCTTCGCGATCCTCTACCCCAAGATGTACGACGAGATCGTGCGTCTGGTGGCCGAGCGCGCGCCCAAGCGCGACGAGTACCTGCACAGCGTCACCGAGGCGGTGATGGGCGACCTCAAGACGGCCAGGATCAAGGCCGAGGTCAAGGGCCGCCCGAAGCACTACTACAGCGTCTACCAGAAGATGATCGTGCGAGGCCGGGACTTCGCCGAGATCTACGACCTGGTCGGCGTCCGGGTCCTGGTCGACTCCGTCCGCGACTGCTACGCGGCGCTGGGCACCATCCACGCGCGGTGGAACCCGGTGCCGGGGCGGTTCAAGGACTACATCGCCATGCCCAAGTTCAACATGTACCAGTCGCTGCACACGACGGTCATCGGGCCCGAGGGCAAGCCGGTCGAACTGCAGATCCGCACCTTCGACATGCACCGCCGGGCGGAGTACGGCATCGCCGCGCACTGGAAGTACAAGCAGCAGGCGGTGGCGGGCGCTTCCAAGGTCCGCACGGACACCCCGGCGGGCAAGGGCGAGACCGTCAACGAGATGGCCTGGCTGCGCCAGCTGCTGGACTGGCAGAAGGAGACGGAGGACCCGAGCGAGTTCCTGGAGTCGCTGCGCTTCGACCTCTCCAACAACGAGGTCTTCGTCTTCACCCCGAAGGGCGACGTCATAGCGCTGCCGGCCGGGGCCACCCCGGTGGACTTCGCCTATGCCGTCCACACGGAGGTCGGGCACCGGACGATAGGCGCACGTGTCAACGGGCGGCTCGTCCCGCTGGAGAGCGTGCTGGAGAACGGCGACACGGTCGAGGTCTTCACCTCCAAGGCCGAGAACGCGGGCCCCTCGCGGGACTGGCTCAGCTTCGTCAAGTCCCCGCGCGCCCGCAACAAGATCCGTGCCTGGTTCTCGAAGGAACGCCGCGAGGAGGCCATCGAGCAGGGCAAGGACGCGATCACCCGCGCCATGCGCAAGCAGGGCCTGCCGCTGCAGCGGATCCTGACCGGCGACTCGCTGGTCACGCTGGCGCACGAGATGCGCTACCCGGACATCTCGTCTCTGTACGCGGCGATCGGCGAGGGCCATGTCGCGGCGCAGACGATCGTCCAGAAGCTGGTCCAGGCGGCCGGGGGCGAGGAGGGGGCGACCGAGGACATCGCGGATCTGACGACTCCGTCGCCTGCCCGGAACCGCAGGCAGCGTCGGGCGACGCAGGATCCCGGGGTGGTGGTCAAGGGCGTGGCGGACGTGTGGGTCAAGCTCTCGCGCTGCTGCACGCCCGTGCCGGGCGACCCGATCGTCGGCTTCATCACGCGCGGCAACGGCATCTCCGTGCACCGGGCGGACTGCGTCAACGTGGATGCGCTGGCGCAGCAGCAGGAGCGGATGGTCGAGGTCGAGTGGGCGCCGACGCAGTCGTCGGTGTTCCTCGTCGCGATCCAGGTCGAGGCGCTGGATCGCTCGCGCTTGCTGTCGGACGTGACGCGGGTCCTCTCCGACCAGCACGTCAACATCCTGTCGGCGGCGGTCCAGACCTCGCGCGACCGGGTCGCGATGAGCCGCTTCACCTTTGAGATGGGCGACCCGAAGCACCTGGGCCACGTCCTGAAGGCGGTCCGCGGCGTAGAGGGCGTCTACGACGTCTACCGGGTGACCTCAGCCAAGTCGCGATGAGCTAGCGGGCACACGCTAAGGGGCGCGAGGAACTGCGCGAGCAACCACCCTGTGGGGGTGGCCCTGCTCGTTCGGCGACACACCACCTTGGGTGGCTTGTCGCGCAGTTCCTCGCGCCCCTAGGTCGTGCAACTTCCCGCATGCGGCACACGCTAAGGGGCGCGGGGAACTGCGCGAGCAACCACCCTGTGGGGGTGGCCCTGCTCGTTCGGCGACACACCACCTTGGGTGGCTTGTCGCGCAGTTCCTCGCGCCCCTGAATAGTGCAAGTACCTCGCTTGCCGAAGGCGCTAGCCGCTGAACTCCTGGAGCCCCTTCAGCGCCTGCGCCAGCAGTTCCTGGCGGCCGGCGAGCTCGCTCTGGAGCTTGGCGACCTGACGGGAGTCACCCTTCGCCTCAGCGGCAGCGATCTGCTTCTCCAGCTTCTCCACCGCCGTCTGCAGCAGACCCGCCATGCCCGTGGCCCGCGCGCGGGCCTCGGGGTTGCTGCGCTGCCACTCGGCGTCCTCCGCCTCGCGGATGGCCTGCTCGACCGTGCGCAGGCGCGCCTCAAGGCGGGGGCGCGCGTCGCGCGGGACGTGGCCGATGGCCTCCCAGCGCTCCGCGAGATCGCGGTAGGACGCCTTCGCCGACCGCAGGTCACCGATCGGGAGCAGCGCCTCCGCCTCGACCAGCAGGGCCTCCTTCGCCGTCTGGTTCCCGCGCTCGTCCGCGTCGCGCTCGTCGAAGACCGACGAACGGGCCTGGAAGAAGACGTCCTGGGCGCCGCGGAAGCGGGTCCACAGCTCGTCCTCGGACTCGCGCTGCGCGCGACCCGCCGCCTTCCACTCCGTCATCAGCTCGCGGTAGCGGGCCGCCGTCGCGCCCCAGTCCGTCGAGCCGGAGAGCGACTCGGCCTCGACGACCAGCTTCTCCTTCTTGAGCCTGGCCTCCTCGCGGAGCTGGTCAAGCGACGCGAAGTGCGCCTTGCGGCGCTTGGAGAAGGCCGAGCGGGCGTGCGAGAAGCGGTGCCACAGCTCGTCGTCGGACTTGCGGTCCAGGCGGGGCAGGCCCTTCCAGGTGTCCACCAGGTCGCGCAGCCGGTCCCCGGCCTCGCGCCACTGAGTGGATTCCACCAGCTGCTCGGCCTCGGCGACCAGCGCCTCCTTCGCGCCCTTCGCCTCCTCCTGCGCCTTGGCCCGGGCCGCCTTCCGCTCCTCGCGGCGCGAGTCGACCTCGGCCACCAGCGCCTCGAGGCGCTTGGCCAGGGCGTCCAGGTCGCCGACCGCGTGGCCCTCGGTCACCTGCGCCTGCAGGTGCTCGATCGCGGTCATCGCATCCTTCGCGGCGAGGTCGGTGGTGCGCACGCGGCGCTCCAGCAGACCGATCTCCACCGCGATGCCCTCGTACTTGCGCGTGAAGTAGGCCAGAGCCTCCTCGGGGGAACCCGCCTGCCACGAACCGACGACGCGCTCGCCGTCGGCCGTCCGCACGTAGACGGTCCCCTCGTCGTCGACACGGCCCCACGGATCGCTGGTCACAGCGCCTCCTCCATATGGCGGTCACCGCCCTGGAACCGTTGGGACCAGGGGAGGCGGCCGCCGTCCACGTTCGAAGATTGCCCGGCCGGTTTCGTCTCCGCGCCGCCGGAGAGCGCAGAAGCGCACCCTACAAGACGCCAACATAGGCGAAGGGGCCCGGCGCTGTCCGTATCCCCGCGCGGATAATTGCCTGCGCCGTGGATCCGGCCGCCCCGGGCCCCGTTGCGGTCTTGCTCAGCCCTTGCCCGCGGTGACGCTGTTCATGATCACCGGCTGCATCGGCTTACCGTCGCCAGAGCCGTTGGAGCTGTCCGCGCCCTTCGCGGCGATGCCGGTCAGGACGTCCAGGCCGCCGGTGATCGTGCCGAACGGCGTGTAGTTGGGGGAGAGCTGGCTGTCCTTGTAGACGAGGAAGAACTGCGAGCCGTTGGTGTTGGCGCCGGAGTTCGCCATCGCGATCGTGCCGGCCGGGTAGACCCCGCCCTTGATCGACGACGCGGTGAGGTTCTCGTCCTTGAACTGGTAGCCAGGACCACCGGATCCGGTGCCCGTCGGGTCACCGCACTGCAGCACGTAGATGCCGGCCGTGGTGAGGCGGTGGCAGTAGACGTTGTCGAAGAAGTGGTTGTTCGCCAGGAAGACGAAGGAGTTCACCGTGTGCGGCGCCGCGGCCGCGTCGAGCTTGATGGTGACGCTGCCCTGGCCCAGGTTGATCTTGGCCGTGTAGTTGCCGCTGGTGTCGATGGACATCGCCGGCTCGGTCTTCCAGCTGCCGTCGCTCTTCGGCGTGATGGTGTAGGCGGCCTTGGCGGTGCTCGCCGAAGGGGCCGTGGAAGGCGCGGCGGAGCTCGACGCGCGGTTGTTCATCGCGTCCGCGGAGGGCTTGTTCTTGGCGCCGCCGGAAGGCCACAGCAGCACCGCACCGGTCGCCACCGCGGCGACCGCGACGACCGCGGCCGCCACGATCGCGGTGTTCTTGCGGGCGGACGTGACCCGCTGGGCCCGCGCCGCGGCCTGTCGCTCCAGCTTCATCCGCTGCAGTTCGCGGCGGCGCTTCTCCTTGTCCTTGGGAAGCTGCTGGGGCCTGCGGGTGTCGTTGGGGGCCACCGAGCCACCCTCCTCGTCGTCATCGGGTCTGTCCGTCGCGGGGATCTTCCCACTCAACGGCCGCCCAGTGTAGGGACCAAAACTGTAAACGCGTGCTGAATGCGGCTATGAGAAGGATCGGCCCCCGCCCTATACGGTTCGCGATCCTTCCCGTACCGCCGGTAGGCTGCTGCCAGCATTCGCAGCCTTCCACCCGTACCTGTGCAAAGGACTCACGTGTTCATCGCCGGCTTTCCCGCTGGAGCCTGGGGCACCAACTGCTACCTCCTGGCCCCCGCAGCCGGCGAGGAGTGCGTCATCGTCGACCCGGGCCACGAGGCGGCCGCCGGCGTCGAGGACGCGGTGCGCGAGCACGGGCTCAAGCCGGTCGCGGTGGTGCTCACCCACGGGCACATCGACCACGTCGCCTCGGTCGTCCCGGTCTGCGGCGCGCGCGGCATCCCGGCCTGGATCCACCCCGAGGACCGCTACATGCTCTCCGATCCGGAGAAGGCCCTCGGCCGCTCCATCGGCGCGCAGCTGATGGGCGAGCTGACGGTCGGCGAGCCGGACGACGTGCGGGTGCTCACCGACGGCAGCGTGCTGGAGCTCGCCGGGCTGAGCCTCACCGTCGACCACGCGCCGGGCCATACCAGGGGGTCGGTGACGTTCAGGACGCCCGCCGCACCGGACCTTCCGCCGGTGCTGTTCTCGGGCGACCTGCTCTTCGCCGGCTCCGTCGGACGCACCGATCTCCCCGGAGGCGACCACGACGCCCTCCTGCGGTCGCTGGCCCGCGTGTGCCTGCCACTGCAGGACGAGACCGTGGTCCTCTCCGGACACGGCCCCCAGACCACCATCGGCCGCGAGCGCGCCGCCAACCCGTACCTGCGACAGGTAGCCGGCAGCGCCGCGACGACGCCCGGCGCCCCGCGCCGCGGAATCTGATTGAGACGAGACGTGAGCAGCAGCTTCTCCGCCCCCAAGGGCACCTACGACATTCTCCCGCCCGACTCCGCCACCGTCCTCGCCGTCCGCGAGGCGATCGCCGCGCCGCTGCGCCGCGCCGGATACGGCTACATTGAGACGCCGGTCTTCGAGGACGTCAATCTCTTCTCGCGCGGCGTCGGTGAGTCCACCGACATCGTGACCAAGGAGATGTACACCCTCATCACCAAGGGCGGCGACCAGCTCGCACTGCGCCCGGAGGCGACCGCCTCGGTGCTGCGGGCGGCGCTCCAGGCCAACCTGCACCGGGTCGGCAACCTCCCGGTCAAGCTCTGGTACAGCGGCTCGCAGTACCGCTACGAGCGTCCGCAGGCCGGTCGTTATCGCCAGTTCTGGCAGGTCGGCGCCGAGGCGATCGGCGCCGAGGACCCGGCGCTGGACGCCGAGTTGATCATCCTGGCCGTGGACGCCTACCGCTCGCTCGGGCTGAGCAACTTCCGTGTGCTGCTCAACAGCCTCGGTGACAAGCAGTGCCGCCCGGTCTACCGCGCCGCGCTCCAGGACTTCCTGCGCGGCCTCGAGTTGGACCCCGAGACGCTTCGCCGCGCGGAGATCAATCCGCTGCGCGTGCTCGACGACAAGCGCCCGGACGTGCAGAAGCAGCTCGTCGGCGCGCCGATGCTCGTCGACTTCCTCTGCGAGGAGTGCAAGGCGTACCACGAGCACGTCCGCGAGCTGCTGACCGCCTCGGGCATCGCCTTCGAGGACGACCCCAAGCTGGTGCGCGGCCTGGACTACTACACCCGGACCACCTTCGAGTTCGTCCACGACGGTCTGGGCTCGCAGTCCGCCGTCGGCGGAGGCGGTCGGTACGACGGCCTGTCCGAGATGATCGGCGGACCTGCGCTCCCGTCCGTGGGCTGGGCGCTCGGCATCGACCGGACGCTGCTCGCACTGCAGGCCGAGGGCGTCGAGCTGCCGACGCCCAATGCCAGCGACGTCTTCGCCGTCCCGCTCGGCGAGCAGGCTCGCCGGGTGCTCTTCGCCCAGGTGACCGAGCTGCGCCGGAACGGCCTCAGCGCGGACATCGCCTACGGCGGCAAGGGCCTCAAGGCGGCCATGAAGGCCGCCGACCGCTCCGGCGCCCGCTACGCGCTCGTCGCCGGTGAGCGTGATCTTGCCGAAGGTCTGGTTCAGTTGAAGGACCTCAGCACCGGTGACCAGACCCCGGTCGCCCTCGACGTTCTCGTCGCCACCCTGAAGGAGAAGCTCCAGTGATCCGCACCCACGAGGCCGGCACGCTCCGCCCGGAGCACGCCGGCACCACCGTCACCCTCGCCGGCTGGGTCGCCCGCCGCCGCGACCACGGCGGCGTGGCCTTCGTCGACGTGCGGGACACCTCCGGCACCCTCCAGGTCGTCTTCCGCGACCTGGAGGCCGTGGGCGAGCTGCGATCCGAGTGGTGCGTCAAGATCGTCGGCGACGTCCGGATCCGCCCCGAGGGCAACGAGAACCCGGACATCCCGACCGGGCAGGTCGAGGTCGTCGTCTCCGAGCTGACCGTGCTCTCCGAGGCCGCCGCGCTGCCGTTCATGGTGGCGGAGTACGAGCCCGGTTCGGTCAACGAGGAGGTCCGCCTCAAGTACCGCTACCTCGACCTGCGCCGCGAGGGCCCCGCCCGCGCGCTGCGGCTGCGCTCGAAGGCGACGCACATCATCCGCACGGTGATGGAGGAGAACGGCTACCTCGACATCGAGACGCCGTACCTCACCCGCTCTACCCCCGAGGGCGCCCGCGACTTCGTCGTGCCGGTCCGCCTGCAGCCGGGCAGCTGGTACGCGCTGCCGCAGTCGCCGCAGCTGTTCAAGCAGTTGCTGATGGTGGCCGGCATGGAGCGCTACTACCAGATCGCGCGCTGCTTCCGTGACGAGGACTTCCGTGCCGACCGTCAGCCGGAGTTCACCCAGCTCGACGTCGAGGCGTCCTTCGTCGACCAGGAGGACATCCTCAAGCTGGGCGAGGAGGTCATCGCCCGGGTCTGGGGCGAGGTCCACGGCTACGAGCTGCCGCTGCCGCTGCCGCGCATCGCCTACGCCGACGCGATGAACCGCTACGGCTCCGACAAGCCCGACGTCCGCTTCGACAACGAGCTGACCGAGCTGACGCAGTACTTCACCGGCACCGAGTTCCGCGTCTTCCAGGCGCCGTACGTCGGCGCGGTCGTCATGCCGGGCGGTGCGTCGCAGCCGCGCAAGCAGCTGGACGCGTGGCAGGACTGGGCGAAGGCGCGCGGCGCGCGCGGTCTGGCCTACGTGCTGATCGACGAGGAGACCGGCGAGCTGCGCGGCCCGGTCGCCAAGAACCTCAGCGAGGAGCACCTCGCCGGACTGGCCGACGCGGTGGGCGCGAAGCCGGGCGACTGCGTGTTCTTCGCGGCAGGCAAGAAGACCGCCTCGCAGGAGCTGCTGGGTGCGGCGCGTCTGGAGATCGGCAAGCGCTGCGACCTGATCGACGAGTCCAAGTGGGCCTTCCTCTGGGTCGTCGACTTCCCGATGTTCGAGCCGATCGAGGACGACAAGGGCGAGTTCCAGGGCTGGCACGCGGTGCACCACCCCTTCACCGCGCCGACGGCGGAGTCGATGGCGACCTTCGACACCGACCCGGGCAGCGCGCTCTCGAACGCCTACGACCTCGTGCTCAACGGCTCGGAGATCGGCGGCGGTTCGATCCGTATCCACCAGAAGGACGTGCAGAAGCGCGCGTTCGACGCGATCGGGCTCTCCCCGGAGGAGGCGCAGTCGCAGTTCGGCTTCCTGCTGAACGCGTTCGACTTCGGCCCGCCGCCGCATGGTGGCATCGCGCTGGGCCTGGACCGTCTGGTCGCGCTGCTGGGCGGCTACGACACGATCCGCGACGTCATTGCCTTCCCGAAGACGTCCACCGGTGGCGACCCGCTGACCGGCGCGCCGACGCCGATCACGGCCGCGCAGCGCAAGGAAGCGGGCGTCGACGCGAAGCCCAAGGCAGAGGCGTAAGCCCTAGGGGGCGCGAGGAACTGCGCGACAGACCACCCTGTGTGGTGTGTCGCTGAACGAGCAGGGCCATCCGGACAGGGTGGTTGCTCGCGCAGTTCCTCGCGCCCCTTGGGCGTTGCCCACTCCCGTCTTAGACAGCAGCGGGCGTCTGAGTCGGTATCACCGCAGCAGTCTCGGTGGCCTGAGTTGCCTCGTCGAACGGCAGTCGTCCGGTGAGGACCAGGGCCATGCGGTCGCGGTCCAGCTCGTGCGTCCAGTGGCCGATCAGGACCGTGGCAACGGCGTTGCCCGCGAAGTTCGTCAGGGCCCGAGCCTCCGACATGAAGCGGTCGATGCCGACGATCAGGCCGACGCCGTCGACCAGAGCGGGGGCGTGCGACTGGAGGCCGCCCGCCAGGGTCGCCAGGCCCGCGCCGGTGACGCCTGCCGCGCCCTTGCTCGCGATCACCATGAACAGCAGCAGCGAGATCTGCGATCCCAGCGACATCGGCTTGTCCATCGCCTGGGCGATGAAGAGCGAGGCCATCGTCAGGTAGATCGCCGTGCCGTCCAGGTTGAAGCTGTAGCCGGCCGGGACGGTGATCCCCGCGACCGGGCGGCTCACGCCCAGGTGTTCCATCTTCGCGATCAGGCGCGGCAGTGCGCTCTCCGACGACGAGGTGGAGAGGATCAGAAGGAACTCGCGCCCGAGATAGCGCAGCAGCGCGAAGACGTTGACGCCCGCGACCAGGCGCAGCAGCAGGCCGAGCACCACGATCACGAAGATCGCGCACGTCAGGTAGAAGCCCAGCATGATCATGAGCAGCGACTTCAGCGCAGCCCAGCCCGTGGCGCCCACCACGGCCGCTATCGCGCCGAACGCGCCGACCGGGGCCGCCCACATGATCATTGACAGCACCCGGAAGACCAGCTTCTGCAGGTGCTCCACCCCGCGCAGCACCGGCGCGCCGCTTGCCCCCATCGACTGCAGCGCGAAGCCCACCAGCAGCGCCACCAGCAGCGTCTGCAGTACCTGACCGCCGGTCAGCGCCGAGACAAGGGTGGTCGGGATGATCCCGAGCAGGAAGTCCGTGGTGTTCTCCGCCGCTCCCGTCGCCGCCTGGGCGTGACCGGCCTTCGCCATGGCCTCGGTGAGGTGGAGGCCCGCGCCCGGGTTCACGATGTTGCCGACGACGAGGCCGATGGCCAGCGCGACCGTCGACATCACCACGAAGTAGCCGAGCGCCAGTCCGCCGACCTTGCCGACCTTGGCAGCCTTCGTCACCGAGCCGATGCCCAGCACGATCGTGGTGAAGATGACCGGGCTGATCATCATCTTGATCAGGTTCACGAAGCCCGTCCCGACGGGCTTGAGCTGCACCGCGAACGAGGGCGCGGCCAGGCCCACGACGATGCCCGCGAGGACCGCCGCGATCACGGCCAGATAGAGATAGTGCGTACGCTCGCGCCTGACCGCTCCGACTGATCTGACTGACATGCTGCGGCTCCCTTGCCGGTCGTCCCCACCGGCCTCGGGGTGGCGGGCCGGTTTCGACGACTATCGACGCGGGCGTGGTGCGCGTCACGCTTGCGTTCATAGAGTTCACGGCGGACCCGCTACGCGTGCCGCGCGGGCGCGTGCACACTGGCAGACATGCACCTCAGCCGCCCTCCCCTGCGCCCACGCCACCGCGTGGCGCGCAGCCTGGCCGGGCAGCTGTTCGCGGTGCAGGTGCTGATCGTCGCCCTGGTGGTGGCCGGGGGAGCGGTGCTGGCCTACGTGCTCACCAGCGACCGCGCCCAGCAGGCCGCCGAGCGCCAGGTGCTCGCCACGGCCCACTCCGTCGCCGACGCGCCCACTGTCCTCTCCGCGGTGCAGGGCAGCGGGGATCCGACCGCCGTGCTGCAGCCTTACGCCGAGCAGGTCCGCCGGGACGCCCGGGTCGACTTCGTCACCATCATGGACACCCACGGCATCCGCTGGACCCACCCTGATCCGCGCGAGATCGGCAGGCACTTCCTCGGGCACATCGGCCCCGCGCTCGCCGGGGAGCAGAATTTCACCGAGACCTACACCGGCACGCTCGGCCCCTCCGTGCGGGCCGTCGTGCCTGTGCTCGACGCGACCGGCAAGCTCGTCGCGCTGGTCAGCGTCGGCATCACCGTGCAGAGCCTGAGCGGGCAGCTCAGCGGGGCGATCACCGCGCTGGTTCTGGTCGCGCTCGCCGCCCTCGTCCTCGGCGGGGTCGGGACCTGGCTGGCCAACCGGCGCCTGCGGCGGCACACGCACGGCATGGGCGCGGCCGAGCTCAGCCATCTCTACGACTACCACCAGGCCACGCTGCACTCCGTCCGCGAGGGCCTGGTCCTGTTGGACCGCGAGCGCAGGGTCGTCCTGTGCAACGACGCCGCCCGGGAGCTGCTGGGCCTCAGCGGCCCGGTCGACGGGCTGCCGCTCGCCGAGCTGCCGTTGCCGGAACCGCTGCGCGCCGCGATCACCGGACCCGAGCCGGCCCGCGACCAGCTCCAGCTGACCACCGACCGGGTGGTGGTGCTGAACACCTCCCCGATCGGCGACGGCCCGGACCTCGGTACCGTGGTCACTCTCCGGGACCACACCGAACTGCAGGCGCTCAGCGGCGAGTTGGACTCCGTGCGCGGTTTCGCCGAGGCGCTGAGCGCGCAGGCGCACGAGGCGGCGAACCGGCTGCACGCCGTCGTCTCGCTGATCGAACTGGGCCGCCACCGGCAGGCCGTCGACTTCGCCACCGCCGAGTTGGAGCTCGCGCAGCAGCTGACCGACCGGGTCGTCGGCGCGGTCAACGAGCCGGTGCTGGCTGCGCTGCTGCTCGGCAAGGCCGCGCAGGCGGCCGAGCGCGGCGTCGAGCTCACGCTGACCGAGGAGAGCCGCATCGACGACGCCCTGCCCGCCGACTTCAGCGCCCGCGACCTGGTCACCCTGCTCGGCAACCTGATCGACAACGCCATGGACGCCGCGATCGAGGGCTCCGCCGCGCACGACGGACCGCCCACCGTCACGGTCACCGCCCGCAGCGACGCGCGCGAGCTGCTGCTGCGTGTCGCCGACACCGGGCCCGGCATCGAGCCGGACGCGGTGCAGCAGGTCTTCCGGCGCGGCTGGTCGACCAAGCAGTCGGGGCGGGGCTTGGGCTTGGCGCTCGTCGCGCAGACCGCGCGCCGGAACGGCGGCAGCGTCGAGGTCGGCCCGAATACGACGGGCGCGGTGCTGACGGTCCGCATCCCGCTGCAGCGCGGGCGGGAGGTGTCGCGGTGATCCAGGTCCTGGTGGTCGAGGACGACCCGGTCGCCGCCGACGCGCACGCCAGCTACGTGGACCGCGCGCCCGGGTTCCGCTGCGCTGGCACCGCGCACAGCGTGGCCGAGGCGCTGCGCTTCCTGGAACGGCGGCGTGGGGAGGACGCGCCGGTGGCGCTGATCCTGCTCGACCTCTACCTGCCGGACGGCCACGGTCTGGAGCTGATCCGTACCCTGCGCGCGGCGGGGCACGGCGCGGACATCATCGCCGTCACCTCGGCGCGCGACCTGGCGACCGTCCGCCGGGCGGTGTCGACCGGCGTCGTGCAGTACCTGCTCAAGCCCTTCGCCGCCGCCGCCCTCCTGGACCGGCTCACCCGCTACGCCCGCTACCGTGAGAGCCTGGACCGCGACGGCGAGGCCCTCGGCCAGGACGAGGTCGACCAGGCCTTCGCCGAACTGCGCAGCCCACGCGGCACGACGCTCCCCAAGGGCCTGACGACACCGACGCTCGAAGCTGTGGCAGGCGTGCTGCGGGAGGCAGTCTCGGGTCTCTCGGCCGCAGCGGTCGGCGCAGCGGCGGGCGTCTCGCGGATCACCGCGCGGCGCTACCTGGAGCACCTGGTCGAGACCGGCCGCGCCCGCCGCGAACCGCAGTACGGCCAGGTCGGCCGCCCCGAACTCGCCTACCGCCGGCGGTGACCAGCCAAGGGCGTGGTGCGCCAGCTGGGGGCGGCGGGCTGGGCCCAGCTTGGGTGTCGGTCCGTGACGGTAGTGTCGGGGGAGTGGAACCAGACCTGTTCACCGCCGCCGCCGAGGACTTCCAGGCCAAAGAGCCGGGCCGCTCGCCGCTCGCCGTCCGGATGCGGCCGCGCTCGCTGGACGAGGTCGCCGGGCAGCGCCAGCTGCTGAAGCCAGGGTCCCCGCTGCGGCGGTTGGTCGCCGCGAGCGGCGGGCCCGCTGCGACGTCGTCGGTGATCCTCTGGGGACCGCCCGGGACGGGCAAGACGACGCTGGCGTATGTGATCAGCCAGGCGACGGAGAGCCGCTTCGTCGAGCTGTCGGCGATCACCGCCGGGGTGAAGGAGGTCCGCGCGGTCATCGAGGGCGCGCGACGGGCGGTCGGCACCAGCGGCAAGGAGACGGTGCTCTTCCTGGACGAGATCCACCGCTTCTCCAAGGCCCAGCAGGACAGCCTGCTGCCGGCGGTCGAGAACCGCTGGGTCACGCTGATCGCGGCGACGACGGAGAACCCGTACTTCTCGGTGATCTCGCCGCTGCTGTCGCGTTCGCTGCTGCTGACTCTGGAGTCGCTGACGGACGAGGACGTCCGCGCGCTGCTTCACCGCGCGGTGGCGGACGAGCGGGGGTTGGGCGGGGCGGTCGCGCTGGCCGAGGACGCCGAGGACCATCTGGTCCGAATCGCTGGCGGCGACGCCCGCAAGGCGCTGACCTCGCTGGAGGCGGCGGCCGGCGCGGCGATCGAGCAGCAGGAGGAGACGGTCACCCTCGAACTGACCGAGACCGCGGTCAACCGCGCGGCGGTCCGCTACGACCGCGACGGCGACCAGCACTACGACGTGGCGAGCGCGCTGATCAAGTCGATCCGGGGGAGTGACGTGGACGCCGCGCTGCACTATCTCGCCCGGATGATCGAGGCGGGCGAGGACCCGCGGTTCATCGCCCGACGACTGATGATCTCCGCGAGCGAGGACATCGGCGTCGCCGACCCGAACGCCCTGCCGATCGCGGTCGCGGCGGCGCAGGCGGTCGCGATGATCGGCTTCCCCGAGGCGTCGCTCACGCTCTCCCACGCGGTGATCGCGCTGGCGCTGGCCCCGAAGTCGAACTCGGCGACGATCGCCATCGGCGAGGCGCTGGCGGATGTGCGGGCTGGGCTGGCAGGTCCCGTCCCGGCGCATCTCCGTGACGGTCACTACGCGGGCGCGAAGAAGCTGGGGCATGCGCAGGGGTATGTCTACCCGCACGATGTGCCGGAAGGCGTGGCGGCCCAGCAGTACGCGCCGGACGCGATCCACGGCAAGCGCTACTACCGGCCGAGCCGGCACGGGGCGGAAGCCCGCTACGCGGACACGGTCGAGTGGATCAGAGAGAGGCTCAAGGGGAACCCCTAAGGGGCGCGGGGAACTGCGCGAGCAACCATCGGCGTGCGGATGGTCCTCAACGCGCAGGGCCATCCGCACAGGGTGGTTTCTCGCGCAGTTCCTCGCGCCCCTGAGGACGTTCCGTCTGCTGGTAAGCTTTCCGGAGCGAGATGTCCCGTGTCGCGCCGTAAGGCGTGACGTCACCGGCGGGGCGTCACACAGGCCGGAGAAATCCGGCAGGAGCGTTGCGCACCTTCGGGTGTCGCGTGCAGCCCACCACCCGCAGGGTTGGTGGGCCACTCGTGTGTTGCACTTTGTGCCCGGTCCTGGGAGCGGCTCTCCCTGGACCGCGAGAAGCGACCTCCTTCAACAGCGGTGAGCCTGTTACACACCGAAAGAGGTATTGGTTCATGGCGAACCAGAAGCGCCCCAAGGTCAAGATTGCCCGTGCACTGGGCATTCCGCTGACCCCGAAGTCCGTCAAGTACTTCGAGGCCCGCCCGTACCCGCCGGGGCAGCACGGCCGTGGCCGCAAGCAGAACTCGGACTACAAGGTCCGTCTGGTCGAGAAGCAGCGTCTGCGCGCCCAGTACGACCTGTCCGAGACCCAGATGGCTCGCGCGTTCGACCGTGCCCGCAAGGTCGAGGGCAAGACCGGTGAGGCGCTCGTCGCCCTGCTGGAGACCCGTCTCGACGCCCTGGTCCTGCGTTCGGGCATCGCCCGCACGATCTACCAGGCCCGTCAGATGGTCGTCCACGGCCACATCGAGGTCAACGGCGCCAAGGTCAACCGCCCGTCGTACCAGATGAAGCCCGGCTTCGTCGTCACGGTTCGCGAGCGCTCCAAGGAGAAGACCCCGTTCGTCGTCGCCCGTGAGGGTGGCAACGCGGGTGAGGGTCAGACCGCGAAGTACCTCGAGGTCAACCTGAAGGCCCTGGCCTTCCGCCTGGACCGGCTGCCGCAGCGCCGCGAGGTCCCGGTTATCTGCGACGAGCAGCTCGTCGTCGAGTACTACTCGCGCTGACCCGCGAGCGGTCCTCGCAGCGCCCCCACGACCACTCGGTCGTGGGGGCGCTGTGCTGTTCCGGCACCGGCGGCGCGCGACGGGGCGTTCAGGACGCGGGTGACGACGTGGTCGAGTCCGAGCGCGGCGCCCTGGCGGAACGATTCGGCAGCGTCGGCCTCGGAGAGTCCCGCACGGATCCGCCGGTCGCACTCCTGGTGCGCGGCGTTGAAGTTCCGGGAGCCGAACAGCGGGACGCCCACCGAGCGCCAGACCGCGTGCGCGGCGCCCTGCAGCAGCGCCGCTTCCCGCAGATCGCCGGGCTGGTCGTCGGGGCCGGGCTCGGCGGTGAGCAGGGCCACCATCTCCAGCCCGAGCACCAGGCCGACCAGGTCCCTGAAGGTGTGGTTCAGCCGGACGGACTCGCGTGCGTAGGCCCGTGCCCGCTCCAGGTCGCCGACCGTCCAGGCCGAGACGGCGCAGGCGAAGAGGCCGTAGGCGTAGGCCCACTGCTCGCCGTAGCGCTCGCACTCGGCGAGGACCTTGCCCATCCAGGTCGCTCCGGTGGCCGCGTCGCCGCGGAAGGTGTGGGCGAGGCCCAGCTCGAACATGCCCATCAGCACGTTGCTGTTGAGCTCGCCGAGTTTGTCGTAGTGCCACAGCGCTTCGTCGAACAGCTCGACCGCACGGTCCAACTCGTCCGCGATCAGGGCCGCGCAGCCCTGCCGGTGCACGGCGTAGGCGAGCGCGCGGTCGTCGCCGGTCTCCAGGGCCTGCCGGCGGCACTCCTCCAGCGCGGGCAGCGCGCGGACCGCGTCGCCCTGAAGGGTGGCCATGTAGCCGGTGACCCAGAGCGCCTTGGCTCGTGCCTCGGTCGGCTCGGGGGCCAGGTCCAGCGCGCGGTCCAGCCACATCCGGCCCTCGCCGAGGTGTCCGCAGCCGACCCAGAAGTACCAGAGCGTCCCGGCGAGCAGCAGCGCCATCTGTTCCTCACCCGGCTCGGTCAGGCAGTAGTCCAGCGCCGCCCGCAGGTTGCTGTGGGCGCGTTCGGTGCGGACGCTGGTCTCCAACTGCCGGGGGCTGAACCACTCGACCTCGCCCCAGGTGGCCAGACCGAGGTACCAGTCCCGGTGGCGGCGGCGCAGCAGCGGCTCGGCCGCGGACTCGTGCAGCCACTGCGCGCCGTACTCGCGAAGCGTGTCCAGCATCCGGTAGCGGACCGTTGCGCCGCCCGACCCGCCGTCCGTTGCGCCGCCCGTTCCGTCATCGGGTTCGCCACCCTCCTCGCGCAGCACCACCGACTTGGCGACCAGCTCCGACAGGACGTCCAGCACCTCGTCCGGGGCCAGCCCCTCGCCGGCGCAGACGTACTCGGCCGCCTCCAGGTCGAAGGCGCCGACGAAGACCGAGAGCCGGGCCCAGAGCAACCGTTCCTGCGGCGAGCAGAGCTCATGGCTCCAGCCGATCGCGGTGCGCAGGGTCTGGTGCCGCGGCAGCGCCGTCCGCGCGCCGCCGGTCAGCACCCGGAACCGGTCGTCGAGCCGCTCGGTGATCTGCTCCACCGAGAGCACCCGCAGTCGCCCGGCCGCGAGCTCGAGCGCCAGCGGGATGCCGTCGAGCCGGCGGCAGAGCGCGGTGACCTGCTCCAGGTTCTTCCGGGTGACCCGGAAGCCGGGCAGCACGGCCGCCGCGCGCTGCGCGAAGAGCGCCACCGCGTCCGCGCGCGGTCCGTCGACCGGCAGCGGGGCCAGCTGGAGCAGGTGCTCGCCGGCGACCTCCAGCGACTGGCGGCTGGTGGCCAGCACGCGCAGACCGGGGGCCGCGCCCAGCATGAAGGCCAGCATCGGGGCGATCTTCTCCACCAGGTGCTCGCAGCCGTCCAGCACCAGCAGCAGCTCGCGGCGGGCGAAGAAGTCGAGCAGGATCTGCTGCACCGGGCGCGCCGTGCCGTCGGTCAGCCGCAGCGCCTCGACGACGGCGTGGCAGAGCAGGCCGGGCTCCTTCACCTCGACGCAGTCCACGATCCAGACCCCGTCGGGGAAGCGGTCCGCCGCGGCGGCGGCCGCCCGGATGGCCAGCCGGGACTTGCCCACGCCGCCGGGGCCGACCACGGTCACCAGCCGGGAGCCGCGCAGCAGCCGCTGGGCCGCGGCAAGTTCGACCCTGCGGCCGACGAATCCGGTCATCTCGGCGGGCAGGTTTCCGGACAAGCCTGTGTGCACAGGTCCCCTTTCGGAGGCGAGCATCGTTCCCCTGGATGGCCCAACGAGGTGACCAATCGGTAGGTTACGTTCCCTTTGACCGTCCCGCGAGGAATCCGCACACACTCTGTACGTGCGGCCTCGTGCGGTGGTAATGCGGTCGGGATCCGCGTCGCGGCGCGATAGGGTTTTGCAAACGGACCAGCATGTTGCGAGGGAGCGCCAAGGTGTCGGGTGGAGAGGTCGCGGGCCTCGTCGTCGCCGTGTTCTGGGCGGTGCTGGTCACCCTCCTCGCCGTGGTGCTGCTGCGCCTGGCCAAGGCGCTGCGTCAGGCGACCGAGCTGGTCGAGACCGTGACGGAGCGGGCCGTGCCGCTGCTCGACGAGGCGGCGGAGGCGCTGCGCGCGGCCAACGACCAGCTGGTGCGCGTCGACGCGATCACCGCCGACGTCCAGGACGCCGCCGCCAACGCCCACGCGCTCTCCTCGACCATGGCCGCCACGCTGGGCGGACCGCTGGTCAAGCTCTCCGCGTTCAGCTACGGCGTCCGCAGCGCGGTGGCAAAACAACGAGCGGAAGGCCGCCCGGAGCGGTACGTTCCGCATCAGACCGAACGAGAACTGATCGAGCGCATGGTGAAGGCCGAGGTGCGACGCACGACCGTCCGCCGTAACGGCCTGCTGCGCCTGGTGGGCCTGGGAAGGAGGGGCTGAGCCGATGCGCCGGATCTTCTGGATGGCGGTGGGCGCAGGCGCCACCGTCTGGACCATCAACAAGGCCAACCGCCTCGCGCGCAGCCTCACTCCGGGCGGCGTGGCTGAGGGCGCGGCCCTCGGATCGCTCGAAGTCGGCCGCGCCGTGCGCAACTTCACGCACGAGGTGCGGGCCGGGATGCTCCAGCGCGAGCTGGAGCTGAACCGCCAACTCGGCCTGGACGGCAGCGTGCTGGCCGCGCCCGTCCATCCTGACGCGCCGGTGCTGCGCGCGGCGCCGATGCGCTCCGTCCTGCCGCGAGCGCGGCAGGACGCGGCAGCCGTCGAGCCCGCTGCCCGTCCCGTCACCCCAGCTCTGCAGAACCGCACGACCATCACCAGCAAGACCGTCACCAGCAAGCTCGACCGGAATGAGGACCTGTAATGGAGTCGGCTGAGATCCGCCGCCGCTGGCTGCGCTTCTTCGAGGAGCGCGGCCACACCGTCGTCCCCTCGGCGTCGCTCATCGCGGACGACCCGACCCTGCTGCTGGTCCCGGCCGGCATGGTGCCCTTCAAGCCCTACTTCCTGGGCGAGGTCAAGCCGCCGTTCCCGACCGCCACCAGCGTGCAGAAGTGCGTCCGCACCCCGGACATCGAGGAGGTCGGCAAGACCACTCGCCACGGCACCTTCTTCCAGATGTGCGGCAACTTCTCCTTCGGGGACTACTTCAAGGAAGGGGCCATCAAGTACGCCTGGGAGCTGCTGACCTCGTCTGTGGCCGATGGCGGCTACGGCCTCGACCCGGAGCGCCTCTGGATCACCGTCTACCTCGACGACGACGAGGCCGAGCGGATCTGGCGCGACGTCGTCGGCGTTCCGCAGGAGCGGATCCAGCGGCTGGGCAAGAAGGACAACTTCTGGTCCATGGGCGTCCCCGGCCCCTGTGGCCCCTGCTCGGAGATCAACTACGACCGCGGTCCCGAGTTCGGCGTCGAGGGCGGCCCGGCCGTCAACGACGAGCGCTACGTGGAGATCTGGAACCTGGTCTTCATGCAGTACGAGCGCGGCGCGGGCGACGGCAAGGAGGACTTCCCGATCCTGGGCGACCTCCCGGCCAAGAACATCGACACCGGGCTCGGCCTGGAGCGCCTGGCGATGATCCTCCAGGGCGTCCAGAACATGTACGAGACGGACACCCTGCGCGTCGTCATCGACAAGGCCACCGAGCTGACCGGCGTTCGCTACGGCGCCGAGCACGGCTCGGACGTCTCGCTGCGCGTGGTCGCCGACCACATGCGCACCTCTGCCATGCTGATCGGCGACGGCGTCACCCCCGGCAACGAAGGCCGCGGCTACGTGCTGCGCCGCATCATGCGCCGCGCCATCCGCAACATGCGGCTCCTGGGCGCCACCGGCCCGGTCGTCGAGCAGCTGATCGACGTCGTGCTGACCACGATGGGCGAGCAGTACCCGGAGCTGCTGACCGACCGCAAGCGCGTCGAGACCGTCGCGCTGGCCGAGGAGGCCAGCTTCCTCAAGACGCTGCGCGCCGGCACCAACATCCTGGACACCGCCATCACCGAGACCCGCGGAGCGGGCGGCAAGGTGCTCTCCGGCGACAACGCCTTCCAGCTGCACGACACCTACGGCTTCCCGATCGACCTCACCCTGGAGATCGCCGCCGAGCAGGGTCTGGCCGTGGACGAGGACGGCTTCCGCCGCCTGATGAAGGAGCAGCGGGACCGGGCCAAGGCCGACGCCAAGGCCAAGAAGACCGGCCACGCCGACGTCCAGTCCTACCGTTCCATCGCGGACGCCTCGGGCGAGACCGAGTTCACCGGCTACACGAACAACGAGAACGAGGCCAGCGTCGTCGGTCTGCTCGTCGACGGCGTCTCCTCGCCCGCCGCCTCCGAGGGCGACGACGTCGAGATCGTGCTGGACCGCACCCCCTTCTATGCCGAGGGCGGCGGCCAGCTCGCCGACCACGGCCGGATCCGCACCGAGTCCGGTGCCGTCATCGAGATCCACGACGTGCAGAAGCCGGTCCCCGGCGTGGTCGTGCACAAGGGCGTCGTCCAGGTCGGCGAGGTGACCGTCGGCGCGTCCGTGCAGGCCGTCATCGACGTGCGCCGCCGCCGGGCCATCGCCCGCGCCCACAGCGCCACCCACCTGACCCACCAGGCGCTGCGCGACGCGCTCGGCCCGACGGCCGCCCAGGCCGGTTCGGAGAACTCCCCGGGCCGCTTCCGCTTCGACTTCGGCTCGCCGACCGCCGTCCCCGGCATGGTGCTCACCGACGTCGAGCAGAAGATCAACGAGGTGCTCAGCCGCGAGCTCGACGTCACCGCCGAGATCATGGGCATCGCCGAGGCCAAGAAGCAGGGCGCCATCGCCGAGTTCGGCGAGAAGTACGGCGAGAAGGTCCGCGTCGTCACGATCGGCGACTTCTCCAAGGAGCTCTGCGGCGGCACACATGTGGAGAACACCGCCCAGCTGGGCCTGGTGAAGCTGCTCGGCGAGTCCTCCATCGGCTCCGGCGTGCGCCGCGTCGAGGCGCTGGTCGGCGTGGACGCCTACAACTTCCTGGCCCGCGAGCACACCGTGGTGGCCCAGCTGACCGAGCTGGTCAAGGGTCGCCCGGAGGAGCTGCCGGAGAAGATCTCCGGCATGCTCGCCAAGCTCAAGGACGCCGAGAAGGAGATCGAGCGCTTCCGCGCCGAGAAGGTCCTGCAGGCCGCCGCCGGGCTGGCCGAGGGCGCCGAGGACGTGCGCGGCACGGCCCTGGTCACCGGCCAGGTCCCGGACGGCACCGGCGCCGACGACCTGCGCAAGCTGGTCCTGGACGTGCGCAACCGCGTCGGCCAGGGCGGCCGGGCCGCTGTGGTCGCGCTGTTCACCGTCGCGAACGGCCGTCCGCTGACCGTGATCGCCACCAACGAGGCCGCCCGTGAGCGCGGCATCAAGGCCGGCGAGCTGGTCCGCGCCGCCGCCAAGACCCTCGGTGGTGGCGGTGGCGGCAAGGACGACGTGGCCCAGGGCGGCGGGCAGGACCCGACCGCCGTCGGCCAGGCGGTCGAGGCCGTGCGCGCCCTCGTCACCGAGAAGGCCTGAGGCCGGATCGATGACTTCCATGCGTCGCGGCCGTCGGATCGCCGTGGACGTCGGCGACGCCCGGATCGGGGTCGCGTCCTGCGACCCCGACGGGCTGCTGGCCACCCCGGTGGAGACGGTCCCCGCAGGCGGCAAGTCGCAGGCGCGGCTCGCCGCCATCGTGGCGGAGTACGAGCCGATCGAGGTCGTCGTCGGGCTCCCGCGTTCCATGAGCGGACGCGAGGGCCCGGCCGCCGCGAAGGTCCGCGAGTACGCGGGCCGGCTGGCGGCGCGGATCGCGCCGGTGCCGGTGCGGCTGGTGGACGAGCGGATGACCACCGTCAGCGCGGCGGCGGGCATGCGCGCCGCGGGAGTGAAATCGAAGCAGGGCCGCTCGCGCATCGACCAGGCCGCGGCCGTGGTCATCCTGCAGAGCGCGCTGGAGACCGAGAAGACGAGCGGACGCCCGCCGGGGGAGACTGTCGAACCCGCTGGGGAGTCGCTGTAGGCTGACGCCTTGCATTGGGGGTCCACCTTCGGGTGGGCCCCTTCGTCACTCTGGGCTACCACGTGCGGTGCTCTGCGTGGCGCGAACGTGCCCAAAGCCTCCGGTTGGCTTCGGTCGGGTAACGTTCCGTCCACGGCGAGCCCATGGGTACGCCGGTTCGATTCGTCGCTGAATCCGAGGGGATGCATGACCGACCAGGGCCGGGGCTACGGCTCCGAACCGTGGGGCCAGGCCGGCCCGTACGGAGAACAGGGCGGCTACCCGCCCCAGCAGCCGTACCCCTACGGGCAGCCACAGCAGCCCCAGCAGCCTTACGGGAACCCGCAGCAACCCCAGCCGTACGGGCAGCCGCAGCAACCCCAGCCGTACCCGCAGCAGCCGTACCCGTACGGGCAGCAGCCGCAGCAGCCGCAGCCCCAGCAGCCGGGGTGGCCGCAGGGCCCGTACGGGACGGGGCAGCAGCCGGTCTTCAACCCGCAGCAGCAGCCCCAGCAGCCCCAGCAGCCGCAGGCACGGCCCCAGCGGCCGCAGGGCCCGCCGCCGTCCGGCCCCGGCGCCGACGGCATCGACTGGGTCGCCGAGGCCGCGCGACTCGAGGCCGAGGCCCGAGGCGAGGCTCCGCCCGTCGAGGAGCACCACGTCCACGCGGACGAGGACGTCTACGTCGAGGAGCACGAGGACGGCGAGGAGTACCTCCCCTTCCTGTCGGACGAGGACGACAGCCGCAGCGGTCGCCGCAAGGACAAGCAGCAGGGCCGCACCGAGCGCAAGCGCAGCGGCGTCGCCTGCCTCGGCCTGTCGATGATGCTGATCGCCTTCTTGGGCGGTGGCGGCTACTTCGGCTACCAGTACTACGAAAGCCACTTCGGCCCGCCGCCGGACTATGCCGGTGCCGGGACGAGCGACGTCCAGGTGCAGATCCCGGACGGCGCCGACGGCTGGAAGATGGCCAACACGCTCAAGGCCGCCGGCGTGATCGAGAGCGCCCAGGCCTTCGTCAACGCCTACAACGGTGACAAGAGCTCGCAGAACATCCAGCCCGGCTACTACACGCTGAAGCTGCAGATGTCGGCTGCCCTGGCGCTGAAGTCGCTGATCGACCAGGCGGGCGGGAGTTCCGTCACGATCCCCGAGGGCAAGACCGCCAAGCAGATCTACGCGCTGGTCGACGGCAAGCTCAACCTCAAGGCCGGCACGACGGCTCAGGCCGCGCAGGACCACGCTGCCCAGCTCGGCCTGCCGGCGGAGGCCAAGAACAACCCTGAGGGCTTCCTCTGGCCGACCCGCTACTCGATCGCCAAGGGCATGAAGCCGCTCGACCTGCTCCAGGCGATGGTCACCATGGCCAAGTCCAAGATCGACAGCCTGCAGCTGGACGCCGGGGCGAAGGGCGTCAAGCTCGCGAACGGCTACGAGGTGCTGACCGAGGCGAGCATCCTCCAGGCCGAAGGCAACAACACGTCCGACTTCGGCAAGATCGCGCGGGTGCTCTACAACCGCCTCAACAGCAACGTCACCTACGGCATGCTGGAAGTCGACACGACGCTGCAGTACCACCTGGGCAGCAAGACCTTCACCAACGCCCAGTTGGCCAGCCCCGAGGGCGGCTTCAACACGTACAAGGTGAAGGGCCTGCCCCCGACGCCCATCAGCAACCCGGGCGAGGCCGCGATCCAGGCGGTGCTGAACCCGACCCCGGGCGACTGGGCCTTCTTCGTCGCCGTCGACACCAACGACACCCGCTTCTCCGCCACGTGGAGCACGTTCCTCGACGACGTCCAGGTCTACTGCGCCAAGCACGGCCAGAAGGTCAACCGGACATCGGGACAGTGCCAGTGAGGCGCGCGGCGGTCCTGGGATCCCCGATCACTCACTCGCTCTCGCCGGCCCTGCACCGCGCCGCGTTCGCGGCGCTGGGGCTGGCGGAGGAGTGGCGCTACGACCGGTTCGAGGTCGACGAGGCGGCGCTGCCCCGGTTCCTCCGGGAACTGGACGTCGAGGGCGAGGGGTGGGCGGGCCTCTCGCTCACCATGCCGCTGAAGCGGGCGGTCATCCCGCTGCTCGACGAGGTCTCGCCGGTGGCGCTCGGCGTGGACGCGGTCAACACGGTCGTCTTCCACGCCGACGGTCGCCGGACCGGGGACAATACGGACGTCCCCGGCCTGGTCGCGGCGCTGCGCGAGCGCGGCGTCGAGCGGGTCCGCAGTGCGGCGGTGCTGGGCGCGGGCGCGACGGCGTCCTCCGCGCTGGCCGCGCTGGCGCGGGTCTGCGACGGTCCGGTGCTGGCGTTCGTGCGCGGGCCCGAGCGGGCGGCGCAGATGCGGGAGGTGGGGAACCGGCTGGGCGTCGACGTGGTCCCCGAGGAGTGGGACCGCGCGGCGGAGGCCTTCGGCGCGGAGCTGGTCATCTCCACGACGCCGGTCGGCGCGACGGACTTCCTCGCGGACGCGGTCCCGGAGCAGCCGGGCACGCTCTTCGATGTCCTCTACCACCCGTGGCCGACGGCGCTTGCTTCCGCGTGGCAGAAGCGGGACGGGGTGGTGCTGGGCGGCTTGGACCTGCTGGTGCACCAGGCGGTCCTGCAGAGCCGTTTGTTCACGGGGCTGCCAGACGCGGACGTTGTCGCGGCCATGCGCTCCGCGGGCGAGGCGGCACTTTCACAGCCTGGGTAAGTGGCAACACCTCCAGGGGCGCGAGGAACTGCGCGAGCAACCGCCCTGTGCGGATGGCCCTGCGCGCTCGGTGCTCTACCTACATGGGTGGCTTGTCGCGCAGTTCCTCGCGCCCCCGAGGTGGCTGATCACTTCTTGGACGGATTCTGTCCTCCGCGCTCCGTCATGGGAGGATCGCGGTAGGCAACCGTTCGTCCGGGATCTGAAGGAGCAAACCCTTGGGAACGCTGCGCTGGCTGACGGCAGGGGAGTCGCACGGCCCCGCACTCGTCGCGACGCTGGAGGGTCTGCCCGCCGGTGTGCCCGTCACCACCGAGATGGTCGCGGACGCGCTCGCCCGCCGTCGGCTCGGCTACGGCCGTGGCGCGCGGATGAAGTTCGAGCAGGACGTCGTCACCTTCCTCGGCGGTGTCCGCCACGGGCTGACGATGGGCTCGCCGGTCGCGGTCATGGTCGGCAACACCGAGTGGCCCAAGTGGGAGCAGGTCATGTCGGCCGACCCGGTCGACGCGGAGATCCTCGCCGGGCTCGCCCGCAACGAGCCGTTGACCCGGCCCCGTCCGGGCCACGCCGACCTGGCCGGGATGCAGAAGTACTCCCTCGACGAGGCCCGCCCGATCCTGGAGCGCGCCAGCGCCCGCGAGACCGCCGCCCGCGTCGCACTCGGCACCGTCGCCCGTTCCTACCTCAAGGAGACCTGCGGCATCGAGCTGGTCTCGCACGTCGTGGAGCTCGGCGCGGCCAAGGCGCCGGCCGGTGTCCTGCCCGTCCCGGCGGACGAGGCGCGGCTGGACGAGGACCCGGTGCGCTGCCTGGACGCGGACGCGTCCAAGCGGATGGTCGCCGAGATCGACCAGGCCCACAAGGACGGCGACACCCTCGGCGGCGTAGTCGAGGTCCTCGCCTACGGCGTCCCCGTCGGCCTCGGCTCCCACGTGCACTGGGACCGCCGTCTGGACGCCCGGCTCGCCGCCGCGCTGATGGGCATTCAGGCGATCAAGGGCGTCGAGGTCGGGGACGGCTTCGAGCTGGCCCGGATCCCCGGCTCGCAGGCGCACGACGAGATCGTCCCGACCGCCGAGGGCGTGCGCCGCACCTCCGGTCGCTCCGGCGGCACCGAGGGCGGGCTGTCCACCGGTGAGCTGCTGCGGGTCCGCGCCGCGATGAAGCCGATCGCGACCGTGCCGCGCGCGCTGGCCACGATCGACACCCGCACCGGCGAGGTCGCCAAGGCGCACCACCAGCGCTCGGACGTCTGCGCCGTCCCGGCCGCCGGGATCGTCGCCGAGGCGATGGTCGCGCTGGTGCTGGCCGACGCGGTCGCGGAGAAGTTCGGCGGCGACAACGTCTCCGAGACCCGCCGCAACGTTCAGGGGTACCTCGACCACCTGGTCGTGAAGTGACCGCACCTCTGGTGATCCTGGTCGGGCCGCCCGGCGCGGGCAAGAGCTCCGTCGGGCAGCTGCTCGCCGAGCGCCTGGGCGTCGCCTTCAGGGACACGGACGCCGACATCGTCGAGTCGGCGGGCAAGCCGATCGCGGACATCTTCGTCGACGAGGGCGAGCCGCACTTCCGCGCGCTGGAGGCGGCGGCCGTCAAGGCGGCCGTCGCCGAGCACACGGGCGTGCTCGCGCTCGGCGGTGGGGCCGTCATGCGCGAGGAGACCGAGGCGCTGCTGAGCGGCCTGCCGGTGGTCTTCCTCGACGTGGTGCTCGCCGACGCCGTCAAGCGGGTCGGCCTGGACGCGCCGCGCCCGCTGCTGATCGGCAACCCCCGCGCCCGCTGGCGCGAACTGATGGAACAGCGCCGCCCGGTCTACACGCGCATCGCGCGGGCCGTGGTGAGCACGGCCGAGTCGACGCCGGACCAGGTGGCCGACGCGGTCATGGACGCACTGGAGCTGAGCAAGGCATGAGCGAGCAGCAGCAGGACATCACCCGCATTCGCGTCGGCGCGAGCGGCGGCAGCGACGCCTACGACGTGCTGGTCGGGCACCAGCTGCTGGGCGAGCTGCCGAGCTTGATCGGCAACGCCGCGCAGCGCGTCGCGGTGATCCACCCCGAGGCGCTGGCCGCGACCGGCGAGGCGATCCGCGACGACCTGGCCGCGCAGGGCTACGAGGCCATCGCGCTGCAGGTGCCCAACGCGGAGGAGGCCAAGAGCGCCGAGGTCGCCGCGTACTGCTGGTCCGTGCTGGGCCAGACCGGCTTCACCCGCACCGACGTGATCGTCGGCATCGGCGGCGGCGCGACCACCGACCTGGCCGGCTTCGTCGCGGCGACCTGGCTGCGCGGCGTGCGCTGGGTCTCCATGCCGACGACGCTGCTGGGCATGGTCGACGCGGCGGTCGGCGGCAAGACCGGCATCAACATCGCCGAGGGCAAGAACCTGGTCGGTGCCTTCCACCCGCCGGTCGGCGTGCTGGCGGACCTGGACACGTTGGAGACGGTGCCGCGCCACGACTACGTGAGCGGGCTGGCCGAGGTCATCAAGACCGGCTTCATCGCCGATCCGGTCATCCTGGATCTGGTCGAGGCCGACCCGGAGGGCGCGAAGACCCCCGCAGGGCCGCACACGGCCGAGCTGATCGAGCGCTCGATCAAGGTCAAGGCGGAGGTCGTCTCCGGCGACCTGCGCGAGGCCGGGCTGCGCGAGATCCTCAACTACGGCCACACGCTCGCCCACGCGATCGAGCGCAACGAGCGCTACAAGTGGCGCCACGGCGCGGCCGTCAGCGTCGGAATGGTCTTCGCGGCGGAGCTGGGCCGGCTGGCCGGCCGCCTGGACGACGAGACCGCGGACCGGCACAAGGCCGTCCTCGCCTCCGTCGGCCTCCCGCTGACCTACCGGGCGGACGCCTGGCCGAAGCTGCTGGAGGCGATGAAGCTCGACAAGAAGTCGCGGGCCGACCGGCTGCGCTTCATCGTGCTCGACGGCCTCGGCAAGCCGACCGTGCTGGAGGCCCCGGACCCGTCGCTGCTCGTCGCCGCGTACGCGGAGGTGGGCGTGTGAGCGCGCAGGAACCGCAGCGGGTGCTGGTGCTGAACGGCCCGAACCTGGGCCGCCTCGGCTCGCGCGAGCCCGACGTCTACGGCTCGACGTCGTACGCGGGCCTGGTGGAGCGCTGCACGAAGCTCGGCGCGGAGCTGGGCTTCGCGGTCGAGGTGCGGGAGACCAACGACGAGGGCGAGATGATCCGCTGGCTGCACGAGGCGGCCGACGGCAAGCTGCCCGTCGTGATCAACCCCGGCGCGTTCACGCACTACTCCTACGGCATGCGCGACGCCGCGTCGCAGCGGACGGCCCCGCTCATCGAGGTGCACATCTCCAACCCGCACGCGCGGGAGGAGTTCCGGCACACCTCGGTCATCTCGGCGGTGGCGACGGGGACGATCGCCGGCTTCGGAATCGGCTCCTACGAGCTGGCGCTGCGGGCTCTGGCCGAGCAGCGGTAACCCTCGGTACGGGCGGGACGGTATTCTCCGTCGCGGAGGTGACCGGATGTCAGAGAGCCAGGGGTACTACTCCGGCAGCCTGCCCCCGCCGCCGGCCTCCGGCCCGCCCAGGGCGACGCTGGGGCTCCGCGCGGTGCCGGAATCGGCAGTCCCCGGCGAGCCGACGGGACACTTCGTCGTGCCGCACTCGCCGGTGCCGTCGGGTGGACCGCTGGCGGTGCTGCTGATCGGTCCGGCGGGCGCGGGCAAGACGTCGGTGGCCCGCTACTGGGCCGAACGGCGGCCCACGACGACGGCGCACATCAGTCTGGACGACGTGCGGGAATGGGTCCGCGCCGGTTTCGCCAACCCGCAGGCGGGCTGGAACGACCAGGCCGAAGCGCAGTATCGCCTCGCGCGGCGGACCTGCGGCTTCGCGGCGCGGAACTATCTGGCGAACGGGATCTCCTGCGTGATCGACGACGCGGTCTTCCCCGACCGCCCTGCGGTGGGGCTGGGCGGCTGGAAACGCCACATCGGCCCTGAGGTCATCCCGGTGATCCTGCTTCCCGGCCTCGACGTCGTCCTCTCCCGCAACGCCCGCCGCAGCGGGCATCGCCGTCTCCCGGACGACCAGGTGGCGGAGATCCACAGCCGCATGTCCGGCTGGTACGGCGCGGGTCTCCCGATCATCGACAACTCCCGCTTGGACGTCCCGTCGACGGCGGCCGCGCTGGATGGAGTGCTCCGGCAGATAGTTGCACTTCGCTAGGGGCGCGGGGAACCGGGCGAGAAACCACCCTGAGCGGATGGCCCTGCGCGTTCGGTGCACTACCGGAGTGGCTGGCTTGTCGCGCAGTTCCTCGCGCCCCTGGTGGTGCAACTGGATCACTTGCCCAACATGATCGTCTGCCCAGAGTGTCCCAGCGCGCGGGGGGAGCGGGGCGAGCCTAGCCTCGGATCATGGGTGACGTGTTTCAGGAGAGGCGTGAGCGCCTGCGCGAACGTTGCAGCGCCGCTGGGGTCGACGCCGCGTTGGTGACCGCGGCGGCGAACGTGCGGTGGCTGACCGGGGCGGCCGGCGCGGACGCGCTCCTGCTCGGGCGCGACCGCGCCCTCGTCGCCGTCGCGCATCCCGCGCGGGACCGCGACGACGCGCTGGACGAGCTGCTGGTGCCGCCGGGGACGGACCCCGCCGTGGCCGTCGTGGCCGCCGCCGCGGTCGGCGTGCTGGGGGTGGAGGAGCACGACCTCACCGTCGCCCGCCACCGCGCCGTCGCCGACGCGGCGCGCTGCGAGCTGCACGACCTGCACCACGCAGTGGAACAGCTGCGGGTGGTCAAGGACGAGCAGGAGCTCGCCTGCCTGCGGATCGCGGGCGAGATCGCGGACCAGGCCCTCGGCGAACTGCTGGAGTCGATCCTGGTCGGCCGAAGCGAGCGCCACCTCGCCATGGAGCTCGAGCGCCGCATGATCGACCACGGCGCCGACGGCCCCGCCTTCCCCGTCCGCGTCGGCACCGGGGACCACTCCGGCCGGGCCCGGCACCTGCCCGGCGACCGGCGGGTCGAGGAGGGCGATTTCCTCACCGTCTCCCTCGGCGCCTGCTACCGCGGCTACCGCGCCTCCGCCGCCCGGACCTTCGTTGTCGGCCTCGCGCCGCAGGAGTGGCAGATCGAGCTGCACGCCCTCGTCTTCGCCGCGCAGCGCGCCGCGCGCGAGGCGCTGGTGCTGGGCGGGTCGCTGGACGACTGCGCGCGGGCCGCGCGCCGCGTGCTGGAGGCGGGCGGGCAGCACGAACTGCTGCCCGAAGGGGTGGGCCACGGCGTCGGATTGGACGTCGAGGAGGAGCCCCGGGCAGGGTCGTTGGAATTGTGGCCCGGGGAGTTCGGTAAGCTTGAGAACCGTGTGCCGGTCACTGTCGGACTGGGAGTAGCGCTCCCGGGTCGCGGCGGGGTCCGGATCGAGGACACGCTCGTGGTCCGCCCTCCCGAGGATGGAGGGCCCGAGCTGCTCACCATTACGACCAAGGAGCTCCTCGCCCTGTGATTCCCGCAGGACACGTGACTTGGTTCCTTGACAAGCTGACAAAGCGAAATCCAGAAGTTAGGGCGACTGTGGCTTCCACCAACGACCTCAAGAACGGCATGGTGCTCAAGCTCGACAACGACCAGCTGTGGTCCGTCGTCGAGTTCCAGCACGTGAAGCCCGGCAAGGGCCCGGCCTTCGTGCGCACCAAGCTCAAGCACGTGCTGTCCGGCAAGGTCGTCGACAAGACCTTCAACGCCGGCGTGAAGGTCGAGACGGCCAACGTCGACAAGCGCACGATGCAGTTCTCCTACAAGGACGGCGAGCAGTTCGTGTTCATGGACATGGACACCTACGAGCAGACGCACGTCGACCCGGCGGTTGTCGGCGACGCCGCCAAGTTCCTGCTGGAGGGCTTCGACGCCCTCGTCGCGGTCCACGACGGAGCCCCGCTCTACGTCGAGCTCCCGGCCGCCGTCGAGCTCGTCGTCGAGTACACCGAGCCCGGCCTGCAGGGCGACCGCTCCACCGGTGGCACCAAGCCCGCGCGCCTGGAGACCGGCGCCGAGGTCGGCGTCCCGCTCTTCATCAACCAGGGCGAGAAGATCAAGGTCGACACCCGCACGGGCGACTACCTCGGCCGGGTGAACTCCTAACCGTGGCCACCGCGCGTAACAAGGCCCGCACCCGGGCCTTCCAGATCCTCTTCGAGGCCGACCACCGGGGTGTCATGCCCAAGCTGGTCCTTGCCGAGTGGGTGGCGCGCGCGCACACCCGCGAAGAGGGCGTGCCGCAGGTCAACGAGTACACGATGCAGCTCGTCGAGGGCTACGGCCGCTACGCGGCCCGGATCGACGACCTGATCTCCACCTACGCGGTGGGCTGGACGCTCGACCGGATGCCGATCGTGGACCGCAACGTCCTGCGGCTCGGCGCGTACGAGCTGATCTGGGAGGACAGCGTCCCGGACCCGGTGGTCCTGGACGAGTTCGTCGAGATCGCGAAGGACTTCTCCACCGAGGAGTCGCCCAACTTCGTCAACGGGCTGCTGGCCCGGCTGATGGAGCTGAAGCCCTCACTGCGCGCTCGCGAGGCCGAGCGGGACTGAGGCACGGTACAGACGCAGGCGCCTCTTTGCTTCCTTCCGGAAGCGGTGGGGCGCTTTCGTTGCTCACGCTGAGTCACGTGCAGTGACAGTCCTGTTACACAGCGTGCGCTTGAGGGCCGTGCGGGCGGGGAGGACGAGGAGCAGTGATCCACTGCTCAGCCCCGGAGGCTCCCATGGCCAAGCACGCTCGTCCCCGCAGCCCCCGTCCGGTCAGCTGCCTGCCCGCGCGGGTCGTCACCCCGCGGACCGGGCGCTGCACGCAGCGTCCGAAGGTCCCCACCATGCTGGGCGTGGTCACGAATCGCTCCGACTTCGAGCGCTTGCGCCGCGACGGCGCCACGAGCTACGCGGCCTACGGGGACTACCTGGCCGACGTCGAGTCGCTGCTGGCCGGCCTGGGCCGGGACGGGGTGGAGGTGTGCGGGCGGGCGTTCTCGCCCGAGGACTTCGACGCGTACTGCGAGCGGGAGGGGATCTCTCCTGACGACGGCGACAGCCACCTCGCCTACACGGCGGACCCGGCGGCCGAGGAGGAGTGGGTCCGCTGGGACGGCGAGCCGGTGCCCGAGTTCCTGCTCCGCGTCGAGCGCGCCCATGAGCGCGGGCGGGTCCGGCGGCAGCTGGACCGGATGCTGTGCGAGACCGCCGAGGCGGCGCTGACCGGTGTCTTCCCCGAGCCGCTGCTGCGGGTCGCCTACGCCAGGGGCGCGGAGGCCCTGCGCGACTTCCTGCTCACGGCCGACGAGGGGGCGTTCACGGCGGTGTGCGGGCTCTTCGATCCGGAGGAGCCGGTGACGGCCTGGGCCGATCTGCGGCTGGAGGCCGGGGGAGTGCTGCGGATCGAAGAGGAGGATCTGGACCTGCTCTGCGAGGTGCTCTGCGTCGGGCACGCGCTGAACCTGCCGGGGGTGGTCACCCTGTCGGGTGTGTGCGAACGGCGCGGCGAGGTGGGCTGGGAGTGGGCCTTCGACGGTGAGGGCTACCGTCATGTGCACCAGCGGGTGGATCAGCAGGTGGCCGAGTAGATCCGCGCGGGGTGGTGCCGCGCCGCGCCCGTCCTGCCGGACCATGCTCGCCCGGAAGGGCTACGGCTCGGCCGCCCGGCCGCCCCGATCGATCGGACGCGAGTGCCGAGGTGGTCGCGGGAACACCCGGTCACCAGGCCATTGCCTCCCAATAATGCTGTGTGACATAGTACTGCCGTGGCAAGGACCCCTCACTTCGACGTTGTCGTCATCGGTGCCGGCATGATCGGCGCAGCATGCGCGCACGCCCTCGCGGGCAGCGGCGCGCGGGTCGCCGTCGTCGATCGGGGGCCGGTCGTCGGGGGGACGACCGGAGCCGGAGAGGGGAACCTGCTCGTCTCGGACAAGCAGCCGGGCCCCGAGCTGGAACTGGCCCTCGCGAGCGGACGGCTCTGGCGGCGACTCGCCGACGAGCTCGGCGCGCAGGCGCTGGAGTTCGAGCCGAAGGGCGGCCTGGTCGTCGCCAAGGATCTCCAGGCACTGGACGCACTCCAGCGCCTGGCCGCGCGTCAGAGGGAGGCCGGGGTCGAGGCCGTGGCCGTCCCCGCCGACGCCCTGCACGAGCTGGAACCCCACCTCGCGCCGGACTTCGCCGGCGGCGTCCACTATCCGCAGGACGCCCAGGTCCAACCCGCCCTCGCGGCAGCGACCCTGCTGCGAGCGGCGCGGGCCACCGGCCGCGTCGAGCTGTTCACCCGCACCGCCGTCACCGGGCTCGCCAAGGGCAGGGTCGAGACCGACACGCAGGGGACGCTGCACTGCGCCGCCGTGGTCAACGCCGCAGGAACCTGGGGTGGGGAGGTGGCCGCGCTGGCGGGGGCGGCGCTGCCGATCCTGCCGCGCCGGGGCTTCGTCCTGGTGACCGAGCCGCTGCCGCCGCTGGTGCGGCACAAGCTCTACGCCGCCGACTACGTCGCGGACGTTGCCAGCGGCTCGGCCGACCTGCAGAGTTCGGGTGTGGTCGAGGGAACGGCCGCCGGGCCGGTGCTGATCGGGGCGAGCCGCGAGCGGGTCGGCTTCGACCGCAGCCTGTCCGTGCCGGTGCTGGCGCGCCTCGCCGCGCAGGCGACCGAACTGATCCCGGCCCTGGCCGGGGTCCGGGTGATCCGCGCGTATCGGGGCTTCCGCCCCTACCTGCCGGATCATCTCCCGGCCATCGGCAGAGACCCGGAACAGCCCTGGCTGCTGCAGGCCTGCGGCCACGAGGGCGCGGGCATCGGCCTGGCCCCGGCGACGGGCCTGCTGATCGCCCAACTCGTCCAGGGGGAACGCACTTTCATGGACCCGACCCCCTTCGATCCCGCCCGATTCCGCGACGTCCACCCCGAGGAGCAGTCGTGAGGCGCAATCCGCTCGACCTGGTCCGGGCCCGGCCCGAGCCGGGCTTCGAGTTCAGCTTCGACGGCGAGCCCGTCCCCGCCCTCCCCGGTCAGACCCTCGCCGCCGCTCTCTGGCAGGCCGACCGGCTCGCCTGGCGGACCACCCGCAAGGGCGGCCGGCCGCGAGGGGCCTTCTGCGGCATGGGCGCCTGCTTCGACTGCCTGATCGAGCTCGACGGCGTCCCCAACGTCCGCGCCTGCCTGGCCCCGGCCCGCCCGGACGCGCAGGTCCGCGGCCAGCGAGGGGACGGCCATGCCGACCTCGACTGAGCCCGTCGCTTTCGATCTCGCCGTCATCGGCGCCGGGCCGGCCGGCTTGGCGGGCGCGGTGGCAGCGGCCGAGCGCGGACTGCGCGTCGCACTGCTGGACAGCGCGCCGCGACCCGGCGGCCAGTTCTACCGCCAGCCCGCCGCCGAGCTGGCGGCTGAGCGCCCGCAGGCGCTGCACCACGGCTGGGCCGCGTTCGCGCGACTGGTACGGCGACTCGGGCCGGTCGAGCATCTGGCCGAGCACCACGTCTGGTCCGTAACAGCCGAGCCCGAGCGTGGCTGGCGGGTGCACGCGCTGACCGGGCCCGACCAGCGGCAGGCGCGCGCGCTGACCGCACATCAGGTGCTCTTCGCGACCGGCGCGCACGAGCGACAGCTGCCGTTCCCCGGCTGGACGCTGCCCGGCGTCGTCGCGGCCGGTGGCGCGCAGGCGATGCTCAAGGCGGGCCTGGTGCTGCCCGGCCGCCGGACCGTCGTCGCGGGCAGCGGCCCGCTGCTGCTCGCGGTTGCCGCCTCGCTGGTCAAGGCCGGTGGTCGGGTGCCGCTGGTGGTCGAGGCCGCCGGCTATCTCGGCTACGCCGGAGGCGCGCGGGTTCTGGCAGCCAACCCGGGCAAGCTGCTCGAAGGCGCCCAGCACGGCGCGCTGCTGCTGCGCCACTGCGTGCTGCTGCGCCCGCGCACGGCCGTCGTCGCCGCACACGGCGACGAGCGGGTCGAGGCCGTCACCCTCGCCCGGCTCGACGCCGACTGGCGGCCGCTGCCCGGTACCGAACGGCGCGTCGCCTGCGACTCGGTCGCGATCGGCCACGGGCTGGTGCCGCAGCTGGAGCTGCCGCTCGAACTCGGCTGCAGGACCGTGCGGATGCCCGACGGCAGCCCGGCGCTCGACGTCGACGACCGGCAGCGGACCAGCGTCCCCGGCCTCTGGGCAGCGGGGGAGAGCACCGGCGTCGGCGGTGTGCAGCTCGCCCTGGCCGAGGGCGAGCTGGCGGGCCGGGCGATCGCGGGTGAGACCGCGTCGCCGCGCGCGCTGCTGCGCACCCGCGCACGGCTGCGTGCCTTCGCGGAGCTGATGTCCGCCCAGCACGCCCCGGGCCCCGGCTGGGACGCGTGGCTGGACGACGCGACCGAGGTCTGCCGCTGCGAGGAGGTGACCGCCGCGGAGATCCGCGAGGCCGTCACCGAGCTCGGTGCGGGCGACCAGCGGACCGTCAAGCTGCTGACCCGCGCCGGCATGGGCTGGTGCCAGGCCCGCATGTGCGGCCCGGCCGTCTCCCGCCTCTGCGGGGCCGCCGACGACGGCGCCCCGACCAGACCCCTCGCCTCCCCCGTTCCGCTCGGCTTGCTGGCCGGGTCCGACGTCGAACCGTTCTCACAAGGAGCTCCCCGATGACCGCCGCCGTCCCCACCCCTGACCGCCAGGCTCCCTGGCACGGCATCATGGTCGCCACCGCACTGCCGTTCCACGAGAACGGTTCGGTCGACTACGACAGTTACGCGCGGCACGTCCGCTTCCTGATCGACAACGGCTGCGACGGTGTCGTCCCCAACGGTTCGCTGGGCGAGTACCAGACGCTGACGGAGGAGGAGCGCGCCCAGGTCGTGCGGGTCGCGGTCGAGGCCGCGGGCGACGGCAGCCGGGTCATGGCCGGTACGGCCGCGTACGGCAGCGCGGAGTCGCGCCGCTGGGCCGAGCAGGCGGCGGAGGCCGGGGCCGGCTCGGTCCTCCAGCTCCCCCCGAACGCGTACCGCGCGGACCGTGACGCGGTACTGGCGCACTACGCGGAGGTCGCGAAGGCGGGCCTGCCGGTGGTGGCCTACAACAACCCGCACGACACGCGGGTGGACCTGCTGCCGCCGCTGCTCGCGGAGCTGCATGCCGCAGGCAGCATCGTCGCGGTGAAGGAGTTCAGCGGCGACGTCCGGCGCGCGTACGAGATCGCGGAGCTGGCCCCCGGCCTGGACCTGCTGATCGGCGCGGACGACGTCCTGCTGGAGCTGGCGCTGGCCGGCGCGGTCGGCTGGATCGCCGGCTACCCCAACGCGCTCCCGCGCGCGTGCGCGGAGCTGTACCGCGCGGCGGTGGCGGGCGACGTCGCGACAGCGGTCCCGCGCTACCGCGCGTTGCACCCGCTGCTGCGCTGGGACTCGAAGACGGAGTTCGTCCAGGCCATCAAGCTCTCCATGGACCTCGCGGGCTTGAACGGCGGCCCCTGCCGAGCGCCTCGCGGCGCGCTGACGGGTACCACGCTGGCTGCGGTGACCTCCGCGACGGAAAAGGTCCTTGCCGAGGGACTTCGGTAAGTATTCAGGGGCGCGGGGAACTGCGCGAGAAACCACCCTGTGCGGATGGCCCTGCGCGTTCGGCCTGCTACGTGGGCGGGTGGCTTGTCGCGCAGTTCCCCGCGCCCCTGGTAGTGCAACTCATTCATCGTTGTCAGGGGGACGTATGAAAACCCGTCACATCTACCACGCCGTCGACTCGCACACCGAAGGCATGCCCACGCGGGTCATCACCGGAGGTGTCGGCGTCATCCCCGGTGCCACCATGGCCGAGCGCCGGGTCCACTTCATCGAGCACCTGGACGACCTGCGCACGCTGCTGATGTACGAACCCCGCGGCCACGCCGCGATGAGCGGAGCGATCCTGCAGCCGCCCACGCGGCCCGACGCCGACTACGGCGTGCTCTTCATCGAGGTCTCGGGACTCCTCCCGATGTGCGGGCACGGGACCATCGGGGTGGCGACCGTGCTCGTGGAGACCGGCATGGTGCCGGTCGTCGAACCCGTCACGACCGTGCGGCTGGACACGCCCGCCGGACTGGTCAGCGTCGACGTCGCCGTCGAGGACGGCTCGGCGACCGCCGTGACGCTGCGGAACGTGCCCGCGTTCGCCGAGCGGCTGGACGCCAAGATCGAGGTGCCCGGCTTCGGCGAGATCCGTTACGACCTCGCCTTCGGCGGCAACTACTACGCCTTCGTGGAGCTGGATGACTACCGCCTCCCGTTCGACCGCGCCGCCAAGGAGGAGATCATCCGCGCCGGGCTGGCCACGATGGCGGCCATCAACGGCGCCCACGAGCCCGTCCACCCCGAGGACGACCGGATCCACGGCGTGCACCACGTCTACTTCGCCGCGCCCGGCTCGGACGCCACGTACTCGCGTCACGCGATGGCGATCCATCCGGGCTGGTTCGACCGCTCGCCCTGCGGGACGGGCACCTCTGCGCGGATGGCGCAGCTGCACGCACGCGGTGAGCTCGCGCTCGGCGCGGACTTCCGCAACGAGTCGTTCATCGGGACGCAGTTCATCGGGCGGCTGGTCGAGGAGACCACCGTCGCCGGGCGGCCGGCCGTCGTGCCGACGGTGACCGGGCGGGCCTGGATCACCGGGACAGCGCAGTACTTCCTCGACCCGACCGATCCCTTCCCGAAGGGGTTCCTGCTGTGAAGCCCACGGACAGCATCGACTGCGTCAACTACCGCAGCGTTGTGCTTCACACCCGACCTGCGACCATGTCCATCAGTCGGCCGACTACCCGTTCACCGTCCGCGCGGACCCCGTCGTGCTCCCACTCGTTGGTCACCCACGCCTGGACCGAGCCGACCTCCGCCGCCGCACGCAGCGAGATCTGGGCGTCCACGTACATGTCGTCGTAGTAGACCGCCGCCGCGACCGGAACCTGATTGGCCGCCAGGCGGGCCGGGTCGTAGAGGGCGGGCCAGTCGGACTTCGCCGCCAGCAGGTGGGCGGCCTCGGCGAAGGGGCGCAGGGTGCGGACGTCCTCGAACATCCACGGGAAGATCATCTCCCCGGTCAGCAGCAGCGGGTCCGCGTCCTCCGCGAACTCCGGCAGTGCGTCCGTCACCCGCTGCGCCGCCCAGGCGGTCGGCGCGCCGCCCTGGCCGTAGATGGATTCGTGCAGCACGGCGAAGAGCGGATTGCCGACGAAACCCGAGAGCTGCCCGAACTCGCTCAGGAACAGGTCCGTCGGCGCGCCCGAGGCGTCCACCGCGTCGTCGAGCAGCCAGTGCAACTGTTCGAAGCCGGTGCCCATACCCAGTCCGTAGCCGAGCCAGCGGAGCCGACGGACGGTGAGCAGGTCGCCGTCGGGCAGGAGTGCCGGCTCCTTCGCGAGGCGCTCGGCCAGGCGGCGCAGGGTTTCCTGGTCGCCGGGGTAGCGGGCGTAGAAGGCGGCGTTCTTCGCCGCGACGCGGGGCGCGGTGGCACGGTAGACGTCCTCCGCGCTCGCGTCCAGACCGGCCAGGCCGCCGGTGACGTAGCAGGCGCGCAGCGCCTCGGGCGCGCGGGAGAGGTACGTGAGCGTCAGGAACCCGCCGTAGCTCTGGCCGAGCGTCTCCCACGGACGGCCGCCGGTCAGGCGCTCCCTGATCAGCTCGGCGTCCGCGACGATCGAGTCGGCGCGAAAGAGGCTCAGGTGGTGGGCGAGCGCCTCGGCGTCACGGAACTCGGCCGCGCTGCGGGCGGTGACCGGGGTGCTGCGGCCGGTGCCGCGCTGGTCCAGCAGCAGCACCCGGTGGGTGCGCAGCGCGCGGCGGAGCCAGCTGGGGTTTCCGGCGGTGGGACGCGGGGACTTTCCCCCGGGACCGCCCTGGAGGTAGAGCAGCCAGGGCAGGTCCTGCCCGGCGAGCGCCGGGTCGGCGACCTCGCGGGCGAAGACCTCGATCGTGCCACCGCGCACCGGATCGCTGTGGTCCAGCGGCACGGTGAAGACGTGGTCGGTGACGGCGAGGCCGGGGAGTCGGTAGGAGTGGGTGCGCTGGCTGGTCATGGCCACGAGTATCGCTCAGTTCTGTTCGAGTTCCGGGAAGTGGCAGGCCGCCAACCGGCCGCGGCCGCTGGCAACTGTGTGGCAATGCTGGGCGTCCGTCAAGTGTCATGTATGAAGTGTGACATTGCAGTGATCGGCTACGCCGGACTACTGTGCACAGCTACTTCGACTGTGCCGGGTGATGGTGCAGGATGATGTTGCACAAGTCTTCTGGTGAGAGGTACGACGGTGACTTCGGAGTCCATCGAGAGCCCGGCGGGCGCTCTCAACCTGCCCTCGGTCCAGGAGCGACGCAGCCTTCGCGAGCAGGTGACCCATGCGCTCCGCGCGGCCCTGGTGGCCGGCGAACTGCGCCCGGGGATCGTCTACTCCGCGCCGGTGCTGGCCGCCGAGTTCGGCGTCTCGGCCACGCCCGTGCGCGAGGCGATGCTGGACCTGGCCAAGGAGGGCCTGGTCGAGGTCGTCCGCAACAAGGGCTTCCGGATAGTCGGCCTGACCGACCAGGACCTCGACGACTTCACCGAGATCCGCGAGCTGATCGAGATCCCGGCCACCGTGCGGGTCGCCGAGACCGCCGCGCCCGAGCAGTTGGAGCCGCTGCGCGCCCACGCGCGTGCGATCGTGAAGGCCGCCCGGAAGGGCGACCTGATCGCCTACGTCGAGGCCGATCGCCAGTTCCACCTCGGCCTGCTGGCGCTGCACGGCAATCGCCACCTGGTCGACACGGTTCGCGAACTGCGCAGCCGCTCCCGGCTCTACGGCCTGCAGACCCTTGTCGCGGCCGGCCGCCTGGTCGAGTCGGCCGAGGAGCACGAGCGGCTGCTCGACGTGATGATCGCGGGCGACCTCGACGCGGTCGAGCAGCTCATCGGCGAGCACCTAGGCCACGTCCGCCGGCTCTGGGCCCAGGGCGGCTGAAGGCTCGACCCCCGACGGTTCAGGTTCCCAGGGCGAGGGTCGTGCCCACCAGCAGCATGGTGGCCGCCACCAGTCCGTCCAGCAGGCGCCAGGACGAGGCGCGCCGGAAGAAGCCGGCCAGCAGCCTGGCGCCGAAGCCGAGCGAGGCGAACCAGCAGATGCTGGCGAACGCCGCCCCGAGCGCGAACTCCCAGCGCAGCGAGCCGTGCGTGGCCGCGACGGCGCCGAGCAGGAGCACGGTGTCGAGGTAGACGTGCGGGTTCAGCCAGGTCATCGCCAGACAGGCCAACACCGCGCGACGGCCGGAGCGGACCGTGGGGCCGGAGCTCGAAAGGCTGGACGCGCGAAAGGCGCGTCGCGCCGCGAGCAGGCCGTAGCAGAGCAGGAAGGCCGCGCCCACCAGCCGGACCGCGGTGAGCGCGCCGGGCCAGGCCGTCACCAGCACGCCGAGACCGCCCGCGCCGCAGGCGATCAGCACGGCGTCCGACGCCGCACAGATCGCGACCACCGGCAGCACCGCTTCGCGGCGGATGCCCTGGCGCAGCACGAAGGCGTTCTGCGCGCCGATGGCGATGATGAGCGAAAGGCCGGTGCCGAATCCGGCGGCAGCGGCGGTGAGCGCGTTTCCCATGCTGATCACCGTAGGCAACGGAGTCGCCCTGAGGCCAGCTAAGGATTCTTAACTATCATTAGCTGCTGTGATGACCGAACTGCCGCACGACCTCGTCCGCACCCTGCTCGCCGTGGTCGACGAGGGCACCTTCGACGCGGCCGCCGCCGCCCTGCACGTCACGCCCTCCGCGGTCAGCCAGCGCGTCAAGGCGCTGGAGCAGCGCACCGGGCGCGTGCTGCTGATGCGGACCAAGCCGGTCAGGCCGACCGAATCCGGTCAGGTCGTAGTGCGCTTCGCCCGGCAGCTGGCCCGACTGGAGGGCGACGCCAGGGACGCTCTCGGCATGGACGACGCGGGCGGGGGCCCGGCCAGGCTCTCGATCGCGGTCAACGCCGACTCCCTCGCGACCTGGTTCGTCCCCGCGCTCGCCGGCCTGGCACAGGACGCCCGCCTCTACGTCGAGCTGCGCCGCGAGGACGAGGCCCATACGACGGCGCTGCTGCGGGAGGGCGAGGTGATGGCGGCGGTCACCTCCTCGCCGGACCCGGTCGCGGGCTGCTCCGTGCGCAGACTCGGCAGCATGCGCTACCTGCCGTGCGCTGCACCGGAGTTCGCGGCACGCTGGCTGGTCGGGGATCCGGCCGGGCGGCTGCCCGAGGCGCCCGTGGTCATCTTCGACCGCAGGGACGACCTGCAGGACGCCTTCGCGCGCGAGCTGACCGGCGGGCGGAACGCGAGCCCGCTGCGCCACTACGTCCCCTCCAGCGAGGGCTTCGTCGACGCGGTGACGGCCGGTCTCGGCTGGGGCCTGGTGCCGGGCAGCCAGGCCGAGCCCAGGCTGCGGTCCGGCGGGCTGGTCGCGTTCACGCCGGGGCGGACGGTGGAGGTTCCGCTCTACTGGCAGCAGTGGCGACTCGACTCGCCCGCGCTGGCCACCGTCGCCGAGGCGGTCGCGGCCGCGGCGGCGCGGGCGCTGGACTGACCCGGGGGTGCGCATGCCGATGCGGCCCCTCTGGTGTCCAGGGAGGCCGCATCGGTCCGGTCGTTGGGGAGGGCGTCAACGCCGCCGGGGGAGGAGCTGCATCAGGCCGGCCAGCGCCAGCTCCAGTACCGCGAGCACCAGCACGCCGAGCTCGAAGGCGTGGGCGTAACCGCCGCTCAGCGCACCGTAGAAGACGATCCCGAGGACCGCGACGCCGATCGCGCTGCCGACCTGCTGGAAGGTGGTCAGCACCCCGGAGGCCGCGCCGACCAGCTGCGGGGTGACCCGGGTCAGGACCGCACCGGTCAGTGGTGCGATGACCAGGCCCATGGCCACCCCGTCGACGGCCAGCCCCGGCACCAGCCAGAGCACCCGGACCGTGCCCGTCGCGTCACCGATCAGCTGGGCGCCGCCCCACAGCAGTCCGAGGCCGAGGGCCATCGTCAGCGCGCCGAGCGCCACCGCCTGGTGGCCCAGCCGGGCCGCGACCAGATGGGCCCGCATCGAGCTGGCGAAGTAGCCGAGGCCCAGGGCGGTGAAGACCACGCCGGAGGCGAGCGCGTCCAGGCCGCGGCCGAACTGCAGGTAGAGGGCGAGGATCAGGAAGAACGAGGCCTGACCGGCCCAGAAGACCAGTTGCGCCGCCATCGCGGTGCCGAGGGCCCGGCCGCGGAACAGCTCCGGGTGGACCAGCGGCGCGCCGTCGTTCGCCGCGAGCCGGCGCTGGTGGGCGGCGAACCCGGTGAACAGCACGGCGGACGCGGCCAGCGACAGCCAGGTCCACAGCGGCCAGCCGGCCTCACGGCCCTGGATCAGCGGCAGGGCGAGGGTGACCAGCGCGGCGGTGATCAGGGCGACGCCGAGGTTGTCCAGCTGCGGACGCTGCGGGGCGCGGGATTCGGGCACGCAGCGGCGGACCAGGGCCACGGTCACCAGGCCGACCGGAATGTTGATCAGGAAGCAGGCGCGCCAGTCGGTCCCGAACAGGTCGGCCTTGATCAGGAGCCCGCCGACCAGCTGTCCCAGCACTGCGCCCAGGCCCATGGTCATGGCGTAGAGCGCGATCGCCTTGGCCTGCGCCGCGCCGTCGAAGGCGGTGCGGATGATGGCCAGCACCTGCGGTCCCATCAGCGCGGCGGCCAGCCCCTGGGCGACCCGGGCGCCGATCAGGAAACCGACGTCTGGGGCCAGCCCGCAGGCCGCCGAGGCGAGTGTGAAGAGGGCCAGGCCGAGGGCGAAGAGCTTGCGGCGTCCGACGATGTCGCCGATCCGCCCGGCGGTGATCAGTCCGGCGGCGAGGGCGAGGGAGTAGCCCGCCATGATCCACTGGATCGCCCCGGCGGAGGCGCCCAGGTGGCGCTGCATCGAGGGGATCGCGACGTTGACGATGAAGAAGTCGAGCGCGGACATGAACGTGGCGGTCAGGACCACGGGAAGCAGGCCCTTCGGGGCCTTCGGTGCGGCGGCGGTGGTGTGTGCGTCCCGATCGACCGGGACGTTCATCGTGGTCATGTCACTGCTCCAGTGAATGGTGCCGGGACTGCGGGGATCTGTGGACGTGGGGGCCGCGCGGGACTGTGGGAGCAGCCCCGCGCGGGGCTCTCGGGTTCGGTCGGGCCCTCGGGCTCAGACCGAGGGGACCTTGTCGAGGAAGCCGAGGACCTGGGCGATCCGGCCGTCGGCGTCGGCGACCAGGACGTCGAAGCCGATCACCAGCGCCTCGCCGCCCGCCGGGCCCAGCTCCCAGGTGAAGCGGGCGATGTCGTGGTGGGCGTCGACCGGCCCGCCGAGGCGGAAGACCAGGCCGGGGAACTGGGTCTGCACCGCGCCGAGGGTGGCGTCGATCGCGTCCCGGCCCTCGGCCGCGACCAGCGGGTCGGTGTAGCTGCCGTCCTCGGCCCAGGTCTCGTCGACCAGCTTGCGGCGGGCGGCCGGGTCGGTCTCGTTCCAGGCGGCGATGTAGCGCTCGGCGAGGTCCTGGAGGGTGGTGGCGGTGATGTTCATGATCGGCTCCGTGTCCGTCCGGTTCTGCTCGGTTTCTGTCTCCCTGCAGGTCAATAAGCTACGGAGCACGGAAAGTCGGGGAATCAGTCGCGCTTAGGTACTTTCTGCACGGAGTTGTCAGTGCCTGTAGGTAGGGTGCTGACATGCTGTACGGACGGGGGGCCGAACAGGCCGCGATCGACGAGTTGCTGCAGGCTGCGGGCGAGCAGCGCAGCGGCGCGCTGGTGCTGCGCGGCGAGCCGGGCATCGGCAAGACGGCGCTGCTCGGCCACGCCGTGGCGCGCGCGGGTGAACGTGGGCTCTCGGTGCTGCGCGCCGCCGGGGTCGAGGCGGAGTCGGATCTCCCGTTCGCCGCACTCCAGTTGCTGCTCGCGCCCGCGCTCGGCGGGCTGTCCGCCCTGCCCGCGCCGCAGCGGCAGGCGCTGGAGCGTGCCTTCGGGCTGGCCGAGCCGGACGCGGCCGGCCCTGCGGGCAGCAGGCTGCTGGTCGGGCTCGGCGTGCTCGGGCTCCTGGCCGAGCTGGCCGAATCCGGTCCGGTCCTGTGCGTGGTGGACGACGTGCAGTGGTGCGACGCGGCCTCCGTCGAGGCCTTGCTGCTGGCCGCGCGCCGGCTGGGTGCCGAGGGCGTCGCGCTGCTGCTGGCCGCCCGGGAGGGCGAGGGGACGCCGCCTGTGCCGGGCCTGCCCGAGCTGCGGCTCGGCGGTCTGGACGACAGTTCGGCCGCCGCGCTGCTGGAGCAACAGGCAGCCGGGGCCGACACCTTGACGAAGCGTCAACTGCTTGAGCTGGCGCACGGCAACCCGCTCGCCCTGCTCGAACTCCACGCGGCCGAGCAGAGCGGCAGCGATCCACTGCCGCTGGCCGGTCGGCTCCAGCTCGCCTACCACGGCCAGCTCAGCCGGCTTCCTGCGGCGACGCAGACGCTGCTGCTGGTCGCCGCGGCGGAGGAGACCGGCGAGCTGCCCGTCGTGCTGACAGCCGCCGCACGGCTCGGCGCGTCCGCCGCCGATCTGCAGCCGGCCGAGGAAGCGGCCCTGGTGGCCGTCGACGCCGGCGGGCGGCTGGCCTTCCGGCATCCGCTGCTCCGCTCGGCCACGCTGAGCCGCGCGCCGCTCGCGCAGCGCCTCGCCGTACACGCGGCGCTGGCCGAGTCGCTCACCGGGCGGGACGTCTCCGAGGGGAACGCGCCGGTCCGCCGCGCCTGGCATCTCGCGCAGGCGGCCGCCGGCCCGGACGAGGAGACCGCCGCCGCCCTCGAACGCGCCGCCGAACTCGCAGCCCGCCGCGGCGGCCACGCGGGCGCCGCGGCCGCGTACGAGCGCGCCGCCCGGCTCAGTCCCGATCCAGGGCAGGTCACGCGCCGCCTGGTCCAGGCGGCGGAGGCCGCGACGGAGGCGGGGGAGCTCGAGTACGCCGAGTCGCTGGCCCAAAGGGCGATGGTGCGCAAACCCGAGGACCCGGTGATGCTGGCGCACCTGACGTTCATTCAGGGCCTGGCCCAGTTCTGGCGCGGCGCGCCCGAGCCCGCCCACCGCCTGATGCTCGACACGGCCGCGCTCGTCGCCGACGCCTACCCCGGCCCGGCCGCGCGCGTGCTGCTCCAGGCCGTCGACGTTGCTCGCTGCCTCGACGAGGCAGCGCTGACCGAGACGCGGGAGCGCCTGGCGGCGTTGGCGATACCGCCGGGGGACGGCCTCGCGCCGGTCGTCGCCTACCTGCTGTTCGCGCTGGGACGCACGCCGGAGGGTGCGGTCCCCACGCTGGCCGGCACCCTCGCGGCGGCGCGGGCGGGCGGCGCGGTCGTGCCCGTCGACCTGGTGCAGGCCTGTGGCGCGGCGCTGACGGCCGGATTCGACGAGGAGGCTCTCGCGGTCACCGAGGAGGTCGCCATGGAGGCGCGCGCCTCCGGCGTGCTCGCGGTGCTGCCGCCGCTGCTGATCGCGCTGGCGGAGAGCGAGCTCTTCCAGGGCCGCCCGGCCCAGGCCCGGGCCCACGCCGAGGAGGCGCTGGCCCTGGCGGCCGACATCCAGCAGGTCCAGTGGGCCACGTCGCTGCACAGCCTGCTCGGCTACCTCGCCGCCCAGCGCGGCGAGGAGGACGCCTGCCACGCCGCGCTCCGCGCGGCCGACGCGGAGGCGCGCGGCAGCGCGTCCGCGCAGGCGGGAGCGCCCTGGCGACAGTGGGCCGAGGGCCTGCTCGACCTCGGCCAGGGCCGGGCGGAGGAGGCGCTCAAGACCCTGGACGCGCTGGTCCGCGGCCCGGACCGGGCCCACGTCCTCGCGCTGCGCGCGGTCCCCGACGCGGTGGAGGCGGCGGTCAGGCTCCGTCAGGGCGCGTCGCTGGCGGAGCCGCTGGAGCGCTTCGAGCGCTGGGCCGCGCGCTCGCAGCGCGAGTGGGCCCGCGCGCTGGTGCTGCGCTGCCACGCGCTGCTCGCCTCGGACGACGCGGCCGAACAGCTCTACCTCGACGCCCTGGCCCTCCACGCGGGCGCAGGCCGCCCCTGGGAGGAGGCCCGCACGGCGCTCCTCTACGGCGAGTGGCTCCGCCGCGCGCGCCGCAAGGCGGAAGCCCGCACCCCGCTCCGCGCCGCGGCCCGCGCGTTCGACGCGCTCGGCGCGACCCCCTGGGCGGACCGCGCCCGCGCGGAGCTGGACGCGACGGGCGCGGGCGCGTCGGAGCCGCGGGAGGCTGGCCCGCTCACGGGGCTGACGCCCCAGGAGACACAGATCGTCAGGTTGGCGGCCTCGGGCATGTCGAACCGCGACATTGCTGCGCAGCTCTTCTTGAGCGCGCGGACGGTCGGCTACCACCTCTACAAGGCGTACCCGAAGCTCGGAGTGGCCTCCCGGGGCGAGCTTGCAGCATTGATTTAGTTGCACTACCCAAGGGGCGCGGGGCTCTGCTTGATTCACTGCGTGCGCGACAAGCCACCCTGCGAGGTAGAGCCCCGATCGCGCAGGGCCATCCGCACAGGGTGGCTTGTGGCGCACGCAGTGAATCAAGCAGAGCCTCGCGCCCCCAAATAGTGCAACGTGCTCGTCTGTCGGATGATCGAGGTGTGTCCAGCGAACCGCAGCTCGACGGGGTGGCCACGACCGTCGACGCCGCCCATCAGGCCGTCTGTTTCTACCGGCACTACCAGCAACCCGTCGCTGCCGTGTGGCCCTACCTCTCGCGCGGAGCCCTGCTCCGCCGGTGGCTCGCAGCCGCCGATCGGCTGGATCCGGCCGAGGGCGGAGCCGTCGTGCTGAGGTGGCTGAATACCGACGCCCAGGGACGCACCGTCATTGCCACGGGGACGGTCAGTGCCTACGACCCGCCGACCCTGCTCCAGCTGGACCTCGAGCCGCACGGCCGCCTGCGGTTCCAGCTGACGGACGAGGGCGGCGGCGCCGCGCTCGCGTTCAGCGCGACGCTGCCGGCTCCGATCGAGCGCCCGGCGCTCCTGCTCGCCGGCTGGCACCTGCATCTGGACTACCTCGCCGACGCCCTGGCCGGAGGCGCCGTCGACTGGCCCGCCTGGGATCTCGCCCGGGACTGGCAGCCCCTGCACGACGCCTACGCGGCTGCGTACGGCTGAGCTCAGCCCTCCATCAGCGCGGCCATCCAGGACTCGATCGCGTCCGGGTCGCGCGGGAGCGCGGAGGACATCAGGCGAGCGCCGTCCTCCGTGATGACCAGGTCGTCCTCGATCCTGACGCCGATGCCGCGCAGCTCCTTCGGGAGCGTCAGGTCGTCGGGCTGGAGGTAGATGCCGGGCTCGACCGTCAGCACCTGGCCGGCCTCCAGGACGCCGTCCAGGTAGGTCTCCGTCCGCGCGCCCGCGCAGTCGTGCAGGTCGAGGCCGAGCATGTGGCCGCTGCTGCAGAGCGTGTAGCGGCGGTAGCGGCCGTCCTCCGGGTCCAGGGCCTGCTCCGCCGAGCAGGGCAGGACCCCCCAGTCGGCCAGCCCTTCCGCGATCACCCGCATCGCGGCCAGATGGAAGTCACGGAACCTGGCCCCCGGCCGCAGCGCGTCGATCCCCGCCTGCTGGGCCGCCAGTTCCAGCTGGTAGACGTCTCGTTGGACGGAGCTGAAGCGGCCGGAGAGCGGCAGCGTCCGGGTGATGTCGGCGGTGTAGAGGGTGTCGGTCTCCACACCCGCGTCGAGCAGCAGCAGCTCGTCAGGGTTGAGCCTGCCGTCGTTGCGGATCCAGTGCAGCACGCAGGCGTGCGCGCCGGAGGCGACGATGCTCTCGTAGCCGACCGCGTTGCCCTCGGCGCGGGCGCGCAGGCCGAAGACGCCCTCCAGCCAGCGCTCGCCGCGCACGTGCCGCAGCGCGGCGGGCAGCGCCCGGACCGTGTCCTCGAAGGCGGCCGTGGTGATGTCCACCGCGAGCTGCAGCTGCTCGACCTCCCACGGGTCCTTCACCAGGCGCAGTTCGCCCAGCGCCGCGACGAACTCCGTGTCGGCGGCGGGGGATGCGTGCGCGCCGACGCCCCTGTCGACCGTTGGGTCCTGGCCGCGCAGCACCCGCGTGGGAACGAAGCCGCCCAGCGCGTCGCCGAGGCGGTCGATGTGCTCGCAGGCCAGGCCCCACAGCGTCGCCGACTCGTCCAGGGTCGGGCGGCGGCCGGTCCAGAACTCGCCGTAGCGGCGGTCGCGGAAGAACTCGTCCGTGTCGCGCGGTGAACGCGGCCGCAGGAAGAGCGTGGCGTGGTGGCCGCCCGGGTGCGGCTCCAGGACCAGCACCGCCTCGGGGGTCTGCTCGCCGCCGGTGAGGTGCGCGTAGGCGGAGTTGGGGCGGAACCGGTGGTCGACGTCGTTGACCCTGGGCTTGAGCAGCCCGGCCGGGACGACCAGCCGCTCGCCGGGGAAGCGCGCCGACAGCGCGTCCCGGCGCTTGGCGGCCCAGGGCGCGGACTCGGCCGGGCGCAGCTCGGGCAGCGGGCTCGGCGCCCAGCCGGTGGTGATGTACTCCGACAGCTTCGCGGAGACGGGCAGGTCGTGGCTGGCTGTCTGCGGTGGGGTGGACTGCTGCGGGGTGGTGGTCATGGGCACATGGTGCCATGTCACATGTCCCATGGGTCAAGCGAAACTGGCGGCGCAGATGTTCCCCCAGGCCGGCTGTACACCGGCCGAGGCCCTTCGCTCCCTCCTCGGATCAGCCCTCGCTGAGCTCGCGTTCCAGGGGTGTCCGGAAGCGCGGGGTGACCCGGGTGCCGCCGAGGACGGCGGTCATCCGCTCCGCCTCGCCGGTGACCCCGGCGACGCCGTCGGCCCCCACGTCCTCCAGCAGCCGCCAGACGACCGAGCCGTCCGGGGCCTGGGCCCAGCCGCCGACGACGCGGCCCTCCCACCAGACGGTCGGGCCGATGTTGCCCGTGCGGTCGAAGAGTTGGGCGCCGTGCGCGGGGTCGGTGTACCATTCGCGTTCGCGCCACCCCATCGCGGTAGGGTCGAGCGCCGGCAGCAGGGCGGCGCAGGGAGCGGGAGCGGCCGTCGGCCCGGTGTCGCCGGGCAGCACGAAGCCTTCGCCGGTGGTGTCACCCGCGAGGGAGACCCGCTCCGCGCCGACGGCGGTGAGCGCCTTGCGCACCGCGCCCAGCGTCCAGCCGGTCCACCACTTCAGGTCCGCGTCCGTCCCCGGCCCGTAGGACGCGAGCCAGCGCCGGACCAGCTCGGCCCGCGCCTCCGCCGCAGGAAGCTCCGGCCACGGTGTGCTCGGCACCCAGCGGTAGGCGCTGGAGGTCCAGCTCCCGCGCGGCCGGTCACGGCGGATCCTGTTCTCGGCGGCCAGCACCCGCAGCACCCGTGAGGCGACCGTCTGCACCGCCTCGTAGGGCTTTCCGGACGCGACGGTCACCCGCTCCCGCAGGGCGGGCACGGCCGCGCCGAGTTCCTGCCCGGTCGCCGCACCGAGGCGGTCGAGCGCGGCCAGCGTCTCCCGCTCGGCGGCGGCCAGCCAGGCGGCGTCCCAGCCGCCGCCCTCCCGCAGGAACTCCAGCAGCTTCTTCCGCTCCTTCGCGGCGATGTCGCGCGCGGTCGAGGAGTCGACCACCGGCGCGAGGTCGACCGGGACGACGAAGAGCGTGCGCCGCATCGAGAGCAGCCGCACCAGCGAGACCTCGTCGTAGAGCGCCTTCTCGACGACCTCGACGAGCCCCGCGCCCGGCCCGTCGAGCCGTGCGGCGACCGAGAGATGGACGGTCGCGGCGTCCGTCGCGTGCAGGCCGAGCAGCGCGTCGGCGACGGCCAACGGCGACTCGCGCCGCGCGAGCTGCCGCGCGGCGATCCGGTTGCGTCGTTCGGTCACGGTGAGCTTCGGCAGCGGCATGGATCCACCCTAGCCAGCCGGCTCTGACCTGGGCTGTGTTACGTTCGAAGTGGCGGAGGAGACCAGATGCGGCTCCTTCCTCCCGGACGAGCGCGTCGTACCCGGTCCGACAAGACGGCGCAGCAAGAGCGGTGCACTTCACCGTCCCCTACTGCGAGAGGTTGCGTCATGGCCTGGCTGGTTCTCGTCGTCTCCGGTGTGCTGGAGACCGTCTGGGCGATCGCCCTGCAGGCGTCGAAGGGTTTCTCCCGTCCGCTGCCGAGCGTCGTCTTCGGCGCCACCGTCCTGATGAGCATGGCGGGCCTCTCCTACGCGCTGCGCACCCTCCCGCTCGGGACCGGCTATGCCGTCTGGGTGGCCGTCGGCACGCTGGGCACCGCGATCTACGGCATGCTCGCGCTCGGCGACCCGGTCACCGTGCTGCGCGTCCTCTTCCTCGCGATGATCATCGGCGGCGTCGTCGGTCTCAAGATGGCCCACTGACCGTGCCGGCCGCTCGCAGCAGCGGACAGGAAGGCCGCCAGTTCCGGGCTCGCCGTAAGCCCGCGCGGGGTCGCGCTATGGATCGCCCGTATCGGGACGTCGTCCGGGTGCACGGTCGCAAGCGCCAGATCGGGCCGTAGCGCCCCCGCCGCCAGTGCGGGCACGAGGGTGACGCCGAAGCCCGCCGCGACCAGGCCCTGCTTCGCGAACCAGTCCGCCACCACGTAGCCGATCCGCGGCCGGAAGCCGGCTCGCAGCGCCGAGCCGAGCAGCGTGTCCTCGGGGCGGGAGCTGCCCGCGATCCAGTCCTCCTCGGCGAGTTGGGTCAGTCGCACGTCGCGTAGCCCGGCCAGCGGATGGCCGGGCGGCAGGGCGACCAGCACCGGTTCGTCCAACAGGTGCTCCAGTCGGACGCCGACCGCGTCCGCCGCCGCCGGATCCACGGCGACGACGGCGACGTCCAGCGCGTCGTCCGCGAGCTGCCGCAGCAGTTCGGCCGAGAGGGCGACCTCCAGCGAGAGCGCCACCTGTGGGTGGGCCGCCCGGAAATCGGCCAGCGCGCGCGGGGCCAGGCTCGCGCCCGCCGTCGCGTGAAACGCGGCGGGCGCGCCGCGGCCAGTGACTTCCGTAGCGTCCGAATCCAGCCAGGGGACGGGTTTCCGTGACCCCGAGGCTCTTCATACGGTCTCCTCTCGTACGCCTTCAAGTCGGCGAACGGCATGCCTGGCGAACGGGAGGAGAGCGGGAATGGAGCTGGAGCTGCGGCATCTGCGGGTGCTGTGTGCGATCGCCGACGCGGGCAGCGTGGGGCGGGCGGCGACGGCGCTGGGGCAGTCGCAGCCGGCGATGAGCACGCAACTGCGCAGGATCGAACGCTTCCTCGGTGAGCCGCTCTTCGAACGGCGGGTGTCGGGCGTCGCGTTGACGGAGTTCGGCATGGAGGTGCTGGCCCAGGCGCGGGACGTGCTGGCGCGGGCGGACGCGATCGGCAGCCGTCCGCAGGCGAGCGCCGGGGGAGCGCGGCGCACGCTGCGACTGGCGGCGACCAACTCCTCGATCCTGTCCGGCATGGTGGTCAGGGCCAGGAGTCGGTTGCCCGATCTCGCCCTCTCCGTGAGCAGCGTCTACTCCTCCTCCGAGATGGTCGAGCTGCTGGAGGGCGGGCAGGTGGACGCGGCGATCGCCGCCGACTACCCGGGGCTGACGCTGCGTCACTCGGAGGCCGTGGCCCATCGCGGAATCGTCACCGAGCCGTGCTTCGTCGCCCTGCCCGCGCGTCACCGGCTCCGGCACCGTCCGGAGGTGGCCCTCGCCGATCTCGCCGAGGACGCCTGGTTCGTGACCCCGGACGACGGCGCCGGCTGGCCTGGAGTGTTCTACGAGGCCTGTGAGGCAGCCGGATTCAGTCCGGTCGCGGTGCACGAGTTCATCGGCGACCGGCTCCAGCTGCAGGACATGATCGCTGACGGTCTCGGCGTCTCGCTCGTGCAGGCGACGCTGCGGCCGATCGCCGACGTGGTCGTCAAGCCGCTGGTCGGCACGCCGCTCTGGTGCCGCTACGTGCTGGCCTGGCGTCGCGACAGCCTCGCCGACCCGGTCGCGGACACGCTGTTCAGCGCCGCGACGGCTACCCATCACGACCTACTGGCACAGGCTCCGCACTTCCAGGCGTGGGCATCGGGGACGTGAACGCCGGTGGGCGTGTTATGGGACTCCAGGCAAAGTGCTATGTCACACGGTATTGTCTCCGTCGATCCGGAATGGAAGTGTCCCTGTCACGCCTCAGCACTTCTCCCCGAGGCGCATCTGTCCATGAATGGAGTAGAGATGCGCTACCGCTCCCCCCTGCCCGGATTCGTGGCGGGCGGCCTGGCAGCCGTCGTCGCGCTGGCCGGTCTGGCGGCGACGCCCGCGCTCGCGGCACCTGCGTCGCACGCGGCCACGAACCTCGCCGCCGGCGCCCGACCCACCGCGGCGCCGAAGCTCGCCCGGACCCCCTCCCCGGTCGGCAGGAACGGCGGCGCGTCAGATCAGCCCGCCGCCCAGCGCAACCGGTCCACTCCGGACCAACTGCGCCCGCAGAGCCCGCCGAAGGGGCTCACCGCCGCCCACGCCGGGGTGCACGCACACGGGATCGCGCCGGCCGCCACGGCGTCCTGTACCCCGGCCGACTTCGGCAGCCGGACCGGCGCCGCGCTGGTCTCCTTCGTCGAAGCCTCCTCCACCGGCTGCGTCAACAGCCTTTTCGGCCTCACCGGCACGGATGCGGCGAACGCCTTCAACGAGTCGCAGATGCTCACCGTCGCCAACGCCTTCACCGCCTCGGCCGCGAACTACGCCGGTGACGACTCGGGCGGCATCTGGCAGCTCGTGCTCTTCCTCCGGGCCGGCTACTACGTCCAGTTCAACAACTCGTCATCCGTGGGGAGTTACGACGCCGCGCTGACCACTGCCGCGCAGAGCGGCATGGACGCCTTCTTCGCCGATCCGCACTCCGCCGACGTGACCGCCGCCAACGGCGACGTGCTGGGCGATGTCGTCATCCTCACCGACAGCGCCAACGACCAGGCCCACTACCTGAACGTCTACAAGAAGATCCTGTCCGGCTTCGACAGCTCCACCTACGACGCCACCGGCAGCATGACGCCGGCCGTCAACGACGTCTTCACCCCGCTGTGGCGCGGGAACTGGAGCACCGACTTCGTGAGCGCGATCACCGCCGACCCGAGCGTCATCGACACCGTCGACTCCTTCGCCCTGGGCCACGTGAGCCTGCTGGGCACCGGCGACTCCTACGTGGAGGCCAACTCCGGCACCGACCTGGCCCGTTTCGTCGGACAGACGGCGCTCCAGCCCAAGGTCCGGCCGCTGATCAAGGGCCTGCTGAACGCCACCGCGATGACCGGTCCGACCGCGCCGCTCTGGGTCGCCGCCGCCTCCCAGGCGAACTACTACGACGCGTCCAACTGCGCCTACTACGGCACCTGCAACCTGGCCGCCCAGCTCACCGTCGCCGCGCTGCCGATCACGCACGCCTGCGACGCCACCCACACCATCCAGGCGCAGTCCCTCAGCGCCGCCGACCTCGCCGCGGCCTGCACCAGCGTCCTGAACGAGGACGCGTTCTTCCACAACGTGGTCAAGGACAACGGCCCGATACCGGGCCAGTACGAAACGACGGTCAAGCTGGTCGTCTTCGCCAGCCGCACCGACTACCAGACCTACGCGGGCGCGATCTACGGCATCGACACCAACAACGGCGGGATCACGCTGACCGGGGATCCGACCAACCCCGCCAACCAGCCGATGTCCATCATGTACATCAAGAGCCCCGACGACGGCTTCGTCGCCGGGATATGGAACCTCAACCACGAGTACACGCACATCCTCGACGCCCGCTACGACATGAAGGGCGACTTCTCGCAGGAGATCACCGTCCCGGACATCTGGTGGATCGAGGGCCTGGCGGAGTACGACTCCTACACCTACCGCGGCATCACCGACACCGAGGCGGTCACCGAGGCGGCCAAGCACACCTACGCGCTCAGCACGCTGTTCCAGAGCACCTACGCCAACAGCGACGTCGTCCGCACCTACCCGTGGGGCTACCTCGCGGTGCGGTACATGCTCGAGAGGCACCCGCAGGACGTCTACGCCATGCTCGGCCACTTCCGTACCGGTGACTACACCGGCGGCTACGCCGTCTACAACGGTGTGGGCACCGGCTACGACGCGGACTTCGGCAACTGGCTGACCGCCTGCGCGGCGGGCGCCTGCAGCCAGCCGGTCACCCTGCCGCAGTGCCCGGGCGCGGACACCCGGGCCATGGGCCAGAACTGCTCCCGGACGAACCAGTCCGAGACGGCGGGGAACATCGACTACTACTACCTCTACCTCCCGGCGGGCACCACGACGCTGAAGGTCACCTCGACCGGCGGCACCGGGAGCGCTTCGCTCTACTACAACCCGTCCGGCTGGGCCACGCCGAGCGCCTACACGGCCTCGTCGACCAACGCCGGCACCGCCCAGAGCCTCACCGTCACCAACACGACGGCGGGCTACCGCTACCTCAGCCTCTACGCGAACACCGCGTTCAGCGGCGTCACGGTGACGACGCAGTACTGACCACTGATCACGAGCCCGGAGGCCGCCCCCGCCACATGGCGGGAAGCGGCCTCCGGCTGCGTGGTGTCTCAGTCCTGTACGGGCAGGATCGCGCTTAGCGGAAGCACGGTGTGCTTGAGGTCCGGGTCGACCGGCGCGTTGTGCGAGGGGTACTTGGGGCCGGTCGCACCGCGGCGGTAGGCCGCGGTGGAGTGCTCCGGGCTGCGGTCGAACTCCGGGATCACCTGGTTGCCGAAGAGCTCGACCATCTCCAGGTGCTCCTCGAAGGACATGCCGGCCGCCATGCCGAAGACCAACTGGTCGCAGCCGACCTCCTGGTACGCCGCGACCTGCTCGCAGACCTCGTCCGGCGTGCCGCAGAGCAGGTAGCCGCCCTCGATGAGCTGGTCCAGCAACTCCTCGCCGCCCAGCGCGCCGAGGTCGATCGGCGGCTCCGGCCAGGTGATGCCGTCGGCGGACTTCGGCATGGTGTCGTGGTAGAGGTTCACCAGCGTGACGATGTAGGCGTTGCCCGCCGATAGCGCGATCTCGCGGGCCCGCTTGCGGTTGTTGAGGCAGACCACGGCGTTGGTCATCATCACGTTGTTGTTCTGGTAGTCGCCGAGGATCTCGACGGGATGCTCGGCCGCCTCCTTGTAGGCCTCGATCCGGCCCTTGAGGTTGTAGATCGGCTCGAAGTTGAAGGCGATCGCGCCGATGCCCAGCGAGCCCGCCTTGGCGAAGGAGCCGGGGTTGCCGCAGGCCATCCAGATCGGCGGGTGCGAGTGGCCGTACGGCTTGGGCAGGATGTTGTGCGGGGTCGGCACGGTGAAGTGCTCGCCGTGGAAGGAGTAGTCGTACTGCTCCCACATCCGGACGATCTCGCGGGAGACCTCGTCCCACTCGGCCTTCGTCGAGTTGCTGTCCATGATCTCGAAGGACGCCAGCTCGTGCGAGCCGGCCCCGCGGCCGGTGCCCCACTCGAAGCGGCCCTCGGTGATGTGGTCGAGCATGGCCGCGCGCTCGGCGTAGCGGACCGGATGCTCCTTGCGCGGCGAGAGCGAGTTGATGCCCGTGCCGAGGTGGATCCGCTCGGTGCGGGCGGCGACGTAGCCCATGCACACCTCGGGGGCGGACATGTGGGAGTACTCGGTGAGCGAGTGGTGCTCGCCGAACCAGACGTACTTCCAGTTGTGCTTGTCGGCCTTGATGGCGAGGTCCAACTCGCGCTTGAGTGCCAGGTGCTCCGAGGCGCGGTCGTGGGCGGCCGGGCCGGGGATGAATCCGTTGATGAAGATGCCGAACTCCACGGCTGATCTCCTCCTGATGCGACGCTGCTTCGGCGGACGGGGCGTCCACGGGAGGGGAGCACCGGCCCGGCCGCCACAGTATCTGACTATCCGTCAGATGTCAGGACCGCTGTCACGCCGGGTGCGCGCCCGGGTCCGGCCCGGCCGCACGGTAAAATTCGTTTGGTCGCAGCGGGTGAGGTGGACGATGATCCATTCGGTGTTGGACGAGACCATTCAAGAAGCCCTGCTGCGCGCCGCAGCCCGCAACAACGCCGACTGGTGCGAGGCGATGTGCCGCGCCCACGGACTGCGCGGCGAGTTCCGCTCGGACGCCTGGACCAGCCCGGCGCGGACGCCGCCCTACTACCCCGACGCGGTCACCCTCACCGAACACGCCGATCCGGACGACCTGCTCGCCAGGATCGACACCGGCTCCGGCGGCTCGTCCGTCAAGGACAGTTTCGCGGTCCTCGATCTCACCGACCGCGGCTTCACGCCGCTCTTCGACGCCCAGTGGATCGCCCGCCCGGCCGACCCGCCCGCCGTCGCTCCGCACTGGCAGCGCATCAGGACCGCCGGGCAGCTGGCCGCCTGGGAGATCGGCTGGGACGGCGGCACGGACGGGCTCTTCCTGCCACCGCTGCTGGAGGACCCCTCGGTGCTCGTGCTCGCCGCGCCCGACCTCGGCGCGGGCGCGGTCCTGAGCCTGGGCGCGGGCGTCGTCGGGGTCTCCAACCTGTTCACCGCGGACGAGGCCGTCGACCCCGCCCGCGCCTGGCACGACTGCCTCGCCGCCGCATCCGCCCACTGCCCGGGACTGCCGGTCGTCGGCTACGAGAGCGGCGAGGACCTGGTGGCGGCCGAACGCGCGGGCTTCACCTCGCTGGGGCCACTGCGGATCTGGCTCGCCACCAACTGAGCATCCAGACGCCGGTCAGCGCGGACGCGAGTCCGGCCAGCGCCATCGCGACGCCGATCCCGTGCGCGCCGCCGAGCGCGGCCAGGGCGCCGAAGCAGACCGGGCTGACGCCCTGCAGGGTCGTGCTCGCCTCCGACGGGGTCGTCTCCGAGGTCGCCGCTGCCCTCGACCGGGCCTGGCACGAACTCCTCGCCCCTGACTGGCCGCAGCTGCGGGCGATCTGTGAGCGCGACGTCGTGCACCGGGTCGGCGTCATCGGCGAACACGGCTGGGCCGAGGCGATCGCGGGGCTGCACGGGAGTCTCTCCTGGCGCGACGGGGCGATCGAGGTGCCGCTTGTGGGTGGGCGCGCACCGGTGCCATTGTCAGGGGAAGGACTGCTTCTGGTCCCCTCCGTGCTGCTGTGGCCCGGTGTGGCGGCGCATTTCGCGGAGCCGTGGCCGAAGACGCTGGTCTATCCGGCGCGCGGCACGGCTGCCCTCCTGGGTCGGGTGATCCCCCCGACCCCGACGCTCTCGCGGCACTCCTCGGCCGTTCTCGCGCGCGCCTGCTCGCCGAGTTCGCCGCCCCCGCCAGCACCAGCCAGCTGGCCCGCAGTCTCGCGATGGCCACCGGCGCGGTCGGCGACCACCTCGCGGTCCTGCGCTCCGCCGGACTGCTCAGCCGAGCCCGCTCCGGCCGCTCGGTGCTCTACCGGCGCACGCCGCTCGGGGACGCCGTCGTGGGCGGAGCGGGCGCGTCCGCCGAGCCCGAGGGCCCGGCGGTCGGCCCGGACAGCGCGGGCGGGGGCGGTCGGCGAGTCAGTCAGTAGCCGACGGTGAAGCGCTCGCCGACGAAGGATTCCTGCTCCAGCGCGTCGACGACCGCAGACACGTAGTCGCCGACCGAGACGCGACTCTCGCCGTCCTCGCCGACGAGCGGGGTGTTCCGGGCCTCCGCCCGGTACTGTCCGGTCTTCTCGCCCGGAACCAGGTGCACCGGCGGCGGGCTGACGTAGGACCAGGCGAGCGCGGTGTCGGCTGCGCGCAGCAGTTCCAGCGCCTCGCCCTGGTCGAGCGCGGTCTCCCGGTACTGTGCGGGGAAGTTCTCGTGGTCCACGAAGCGTCGTCCCGGCGCGTACTCCAGGCTTCCGCCACCGCCCAGGAACACCAGCCGGGGCACGTCGGCCGCGGGCAGCGCCGTGAGCAGGGCCTCGGCGGCGCGGGGCACCAGGCGGTCGCCGCCCTTGACAGCGACCACCACCGCGTCGTGGCCGGCCACGGCCCGGCGGACGGAGTCGGCGTCGGTGACGTCCACGGTGGCCGTGCCCAGTGCGGTGATCTGGTGGCCACGGGCGGCGGCTTCGCGCGCGACGGCGCCGCCGAGGTTGCCGCCCGCGCCGATGACGGCGATCTTCATGCTGGACTCCTTGGTGCGCTCGGGGAGCGCGTCGACGAATGCGGCGATCAGTGGGGCGATCTCGGGGAGCTTCTCTTCGAGCGCGAAATGGCCGGTGTCGAAGACGTGCAGCTGCGCGTCCGGGAGATCGCGCAGGTAGGCGCGGGCGCCGGACTCGGGGAAGAACGCGTCGCCGCGGCCCCACAGGATGAGCGTCGGTGGGCGGTGTTCGCGCAGCCACTGCTGCCACGCCGGGTACAGGGCCAGGTTGGAGTGGTAGTCCAGGGCCAGCTCGACCTGGGCGTCGGCGCGTCCCGGCAGGTCCAGGAAGTGCTGGTCGAGGGTCCAGCCGTCGGGGGAGACCAGCTCCGGGTCGGTCGTCCCGCCCTCGTACTGGCCACGGGTGACCGGCAGGACCAGGATCTCCCGCACCCGCTCGGCCGCCCCCTCGACGCCGGGCCGGTTGGCGGTCATGCCTCGGGCGAGGTCGGAGAGGCCCTCGTCGTAGGCGTTGGCGTTCTGGATGACCAGTCCGGCGATCCACTCCGGGTGCCGGGTGGCCAGCCGGAAGCCGATCGGGCCGCCGAAGTCGAAGGCGTAGAGCGTGAACCTCTCCAGACCGAGGGCCTGGACGAAGCCTTCGACGACGTCGGTGAGGTGCTCGAAGGTGTAGCGGAAACCTTCGGGTGCCTCGGTGTGTCCAAAGCCCGGGTAGTCGGGGGCCACCAGATGATACCGAGAGCCGAGCGCGTCTATCAGCCGCCGGAACTGGTGCGATGCCGAGGGGAAGCCGTGCAGCAGGAGCAGCGTCGGCGCGTCGGCCGGGCCGGCCTCGCGGTAGAAGACCCGGGTTCCGTCGACGTCGACGAAGCGGTGCGCGACCCGGGGGATCGTGAGTCCAGCCATGTCACATGCCTCCTGGAGGAGAAGATGCATTAGTTCTATGCCGTCGGCTTCTAATGTGTCAACCATCTCAGCTAGCATTAGCGACATGAACACGGTCCCTCTCGTCGGCGAGCCGCTCGCGCTGGATCTGGTCAACACCCGGGCGCACACGCCCGAAGGCGAGCTCGACCTGCTCGACGATGAGGCCGGATTCCAGGCCTGGATCGACGCGGAGCGTGGCAGGCTGACGCCGCCGCACGCCCCGATCGAGCTGGGCGCGCTGCGCTCCCTGCGTGCGCATGTCAGTGACGCGGTCGAGCACGCCCGCGTCGGCACGCCGCCACCGCCGGCCGCGCTGGCGGCCATCGGCGAGGCGCAGCGTGCTGCGCCCGCCCACCGCGAGCTGGTCTGGGCGGACGGAGCGGTCATCGCGTCCGTGCGCAGGCCCGGGGATGCCACCGCCAGGTTGCTGGCCGAACTGGCCGAAGCGGCGGCCGAACTGCTCACCGACCCGGCGATCGGCAAGGTCCATCGCTGCGAGGGTCCGGACTGCCGGCTGTTGTTCCTGCCCGCCCACCCGCGCCGCCGCTGGTGCTCGCCGGCCCGGTGCGGAAACCGCGTCCGCGTCGCCCGCTACTACCAGCGGCACCGGGACTCGGCCTCCTGACCGCTCGCGGCCCCCTCCAGTATCGGTCAGCCGGACTGCTCAGCCGAGCCCGCTCCGGACGCTCGGTGCCCTACCGCCGCACGCCGCTCGGTGACGCGCTGGTGGGCGGCGCGAGCGTGTTCGCGGAGGCTGACACCTCGTCGGATCGCCCGAACGCGCCCGGGTACGGCGGCTGAGCCTCGGCCCTGCGGACGGCGATCGGAGCCAGCAGGCCGGTCAGCGCGAACAACGCCCCGACCACGTACCACCCAGGACGGCCCCAGCTGATGCACAGCCAGACCAGCAGGCCGGGACCGAGTGCCTCGGCCAGCCCGGCGCCCAGGCCGAAGACGCCCAGGTACTCGCCGGTGGCGTGTTCGGGAGCGAGGGCGAAGGACACCTCGAAGCCCGCGGCGGAGTGCCACAGCTCGCCGACCGTGTGGATCACCACCGCTGTGACGAGCAGGGTGGCCGCCACCCAGCCGGGAACCCCCGCCGACAGCGAGATGAGCGCGCAGGAGGCGAGGAAGGCCACTCCGGACCGGCGGTAGGCGCGTCCGCCGGCGGCGGGGGAGTCCACGTTCCGGCTGGCGCGCACCTGGAAGGCGATGACGATGACCGTGTTGACCAGCATGGTGCCCGCGATGAGCCAGCGCGGGGCGGTGGTGGCACCGACCAGCCAGAGCGGAACAGCCACCGTCAGTACTTTGAACTGCATCGCCATCACGCCGTCGACGGCCGTGACCAGGAGATAGGGCCGGTCCCGCAGCCCGGCCCAGTGCGGGCCGCCGCGCGCCGGTTCCGGTGCGACCGACGGCAGCAGGACCAGGACGGCGGCGGCTGCGGCGATGGAGCCCGCGGCACCGAGGACGAGCAGCCGGTAGGCGGTGCCGGTGCCGACCTGGACGGCCCAGCCCGCCAGCAGCGCGCCGAGGGAGATGCCGACGTTGGTCACCGAACGGAGGTAGGCCCGGAACTGCTGCGGCCGTTCGCCTCCGTAGCGCCGGATCAGCGGACTGCGTGCGGCCAGCCCGGCCGCCTGCGCGCCGGTCGCCACGCACACGGCCACGACGAACGGCCAGAAGCTGTGGACCAGGGTGAAGCCGGCCGTCGCGAGTGCCCGGACGACGAGCGTGGCGGCGTACACGCCGCGAGCTCCGCGTCTGTCCGCCAGCTGGCCTGCGGCGATGCCGACGCCGAGCGAGACGGCCCCGGCGATGCCGAGGCCGATTCCGACCAGGGCGGCAGGGATCCTGACGGCCTGGGTGAAGTAGAGCACCCCGGCGGTCAGGTAGAGGCCGCTGCCGATGGTGTAGACGAAGTTCGAGGCGGCGAGGGTGCGCTGAGGTCCGGCATCCGGCAGCAGTCGGGGCATGGCGTCAGCTTCTTGCACCTGATGCGCAATAGCAATAACTATGCGATAAATATCCAGGCGGGGCTCCGTCGGGCTCCGTCCTCCCTCCGCAAGCGGCTTGTCCACAGTTATTGATGGTCCGTCAGATTCGAGCTAGCCTCCGCTGAGAGCACACCGGCTTCGAGGAGGAACGGCCATGCCCGAGGTATCCGTCAGCGCAACGATCGCCGCCCCGGCGGACAAGATCTGGGCGGTGCTCACCGACTTCGAACGCTTCGGGGAGTGGAACACCATCCACACCGCGTTCCCCAACGGCGGGCCGGCGGAGCTGGTCGTGGGCGCCGTCTACAGCGAGAAGATGACCCTGATGGGCATGCCCTCCGAGATCAGCTGGACCGTCACCGAGGTCGAGGCGGCCAAGTCGCTCGCCATGGACGGCAAGGGCCCGATGGGCATCACCCTGCACCAGCACTACTCGCTCGCCGCCGACGGCGAGGGCACCGGCGTCACCGTCGACAGCGAGTTCAAGGGCGCGGCGGTCAACATGATGGCCGCCCGGATCAAGGACGCGACGACCAAGGCGCTCAACGAGTCGCTGGAGAAGTTGGCCGGACTCGTCGGCTGAGGCTGCTCGGTCGGCCGCGTCGCGCACGCGCGCTGTCGGAGCCCGGTGCTTTGATGGACCGTATGGCGAAACTACGCGCGCACAACATCTCGGTCTCGCTGGACGGCTACCTGGCCGGTCCCGACCAGGCGCTCGACGCCCCGCTCGGGGTCGGCGGCCAGGCGCTGCACGAGTGGGTCTTCGCCACGCGCTACGGGCGGCGGATGATCGGCCAGGACGGCGGCACCGAGGGCGTCGATGACGCCTTCCTCGCGCGCGGGGACCAGAACATCGGCGCCACCGTCATGGGCCGCAACATGTTCGGGCCGGTCCGCGGGCCGTGGCCGGACGAGGAGTGGACGGGCTGGTGGGGCGAGGAACCCCCGTACCACCACCCGGTCTTCGTGCTGACCCACCATGCTCGCCCGCCCCTCGCGATGAAGGGCGGCACGGTCTTCCACTTCGTCACCGACGGCCTGGACGCCGCGCTCGACCGGGCGTTCGAGGCTGCGGGCGGGGCGGACGTGAGGGTCGGCGGGGGCGCGGCCGCGCTGCAGCAGTGCCTCTTCGCCGGAAAGCTGGACGAGCTGCACATCGCTCTGGTGCCGGTGCTGCTGGGCCGGGGCGAGCGCCTCTTCGAGCACCTCGACGGCGGTCCTGAGGGCTATGAGTGCGTCGAATTCGTGAGCTCCCCGAGCGTGGCGCACCTGCGTTTCGAACGGACCGGCCGCCGCGCTCAAGCACCCTCCCAGTAGCGTGAGCGCCATGCGGACTGCACTCATCACCGGCGCCAGCGCCGGCATCGGCGCGGCCTTCGCCCGCCGCCTCGCCAAGGACGGCCACGGCCTGGTCCTGGTCGCCCGCGACCGTGCCCGACTCGACGCCTTCGCCGACGCACTCGCCAAGGAGCACGGCGTTCCGACCGAGGTGCTCACCGCCGATCTCGCGACGGAGGCGGGCATCGCCGCCGTCGAGGCGCGGCTGACCGATGCCGAGCGGCCGGTGGACCTGCTGGTCAACAACGCGGGCTTCGGCTTCAAGAAGGGCTTCCTCGACGTCCCGATCGAGGACGAGCTGACGATGCTCAAGGTCCACATCGAGGCCGTGCTGCGACTGACGCGCGCCGCGATCCCCGGCATGAGCGAGCGCGGCAAGGGCTACGTCGTCAACGTCGCCTCCGTCGCCGCGTTCGTGCCGCGCGGCACCTACGGCGCGAGCAAGTCCTGGGTCGTCCAGTTCACCGCGGGCGCGAACCGCGACCTCGCCGGAACGGGCGTCCGGCTCCAGGCGCTCTGCCCCGGCTTCACCCGCACCGAGTTCCACCAGCGCGCGGCGATGGACATGTCCCGGGTGGGGGAGTGGCTCTGGCTCGACGCCGACTACGTCGTGGACCAGTCGCTCCGCGACCTCGCCCGGGGCAAGTCGATCTGCGTCCCCTCCCGCCGCTACCAGGCGCTGGTCGCGCTCTCACGGAAAGCGCCACTCGGCGCGCTCGGCGGCATGTCGAATCGGATGGGACGCCGACCCACGGAACGTTGAACCGAGAACCCCTGCCGGAGCGTCGTTCCCGGCGCTACATTGGCGCGCCACCAAGCGAGTCCGACGGGGGAACGATGAGCGAGCTCTACGACGCCGGCATACCTGCCTGCCCCAACTGCGGGCAGGCGGACCGGGTCCAGGGGGTGCCCGCCGTCTACCGGGCAGGCGTGGACACCGTCTCGGTCCACGTCCCGAGCACAGACGAGCGCATGGCCCACACCGAGCAGCGCACGGTCACCACCGCCCTCGCTCGGTCACTCGCTCCCGCACCCGATGCGGTGCAGCTGGGTCGCGGCTGCCTCGGTGCGCTGCCGTTGGGCTGCCTGGGTTTCCTGCTGCCGCTCGCCGGCGTCGTGGCCTACGTGGTGGCGGTGGGGGCGGGGCACTGGCGCGGCGATCCGCCGCAGGACTGCACGCCGCAGTTCTCCGGCCCCGACAACTGCAACATCCCCGCCACCCCCGCAGACCTGACCCCGCACGGAACCTACGCCTGGCTGGGCTGGCTGGGCGTTCTCCTCGTGCTGATCGGGCTGCTGCTCGTGGTCGGGCTGATGCTGCGGCTGCGGCTGGTGCGACTCGGCTTCCGCCGTAGGCTCGCGGGCCGACCGCAGGCGGAGGCGGTCTGGTCGCGCGGCTGGTACTGCGCGCGCTGCGGCACCGCGCACTTCAGGGCCACGCCGAGCGAACCCTCCCGGCCGCTGAGCCTCGGCGAGTTCCGGCAGATCGTCTGGAACGCCGGGGGCTACGGGGACCTCGTCGCCCGGTACCCGGTCGTCTGAGCGACGCAGAAGCGGCAGGGTCCCTTCCCATGCGGGAGGAACCCTGCCGCAACGTTTCTGCGGATCAGGCGGTCAGCGCGCTCAGACCGAGTCGTCCTCGCGGACCGCGCGGCGCGCGTCCGGGTCCAGGACGCCCCAGCTGATCAGCTGGTCGACCAGGAGCGAGGCCGGCTGGTCGTAGATGACGGCCAGCGTGCGCAGGTCGTCCTGGCGGATCGAGAGGACCTTGCCGTTGTAGTCGCCGCGCTGGCTCTGGATCGTCGCCGCGTAGCGCTGGAGCGGGCCCGCCTTCTCGGAAGGGACCTGCGCCAGGCGCTCGAGGTCGAGCACCAGGCGCGGCGGGGGCTCCGCCGCACCGCCGGGGGTGCTGCCGGGAAGCAGCTCCTGTACCGGGACGCCGTAGAACTCGGCCAGCTCGGCGAGGCGCTGGACCGTCACCGCGCGGTCACCGCGCTCGTAGGAGCCGACGACCACGGCCTTCCAGCGGCCCTGGGACTTCTCCTCGACGCCGTGCAGGGAGAGCCCCTGCTGGGTGCGGATCGCGCGCAGCTTGCCGCCAAGCTGTTTCGCGTAGTCGCTGGACAATGTGTCTCCCCGGACGTAAGTGCAAAGCGAGTGCTTGTGATCACGTGCTTCGCCTGGCCTGTAGCGGCCCGGGACGGCGCGAACCCGGCACAACATTGGGCGCTTCGTCGCCTGGCCGTAACTGAGTGTGAGGTTACGCAGAGTGATATGCGTTCGTCAAGCCGAACGAGGCAGTCGTGCGACCCCCCGCGTGGTGGCAGCCTCCCCCTCGCCCCGCCGCAGGTCGGCGGGGGTCCGGCGCGGCGTGCGGTGATCGCCCTGGTAGGGTGGACGGCGGTTCCCGGAGTGCACACTCCCAGGCTTCCTTCAGCTTTTGGAGATGCGCACCGGGTGCTCCACCCGTAGACATCCTTTAAGGCCCGTCCCGTGAGGCGGGGAAGGAGGTCGGCTTCGGCATGACCACAGCTGCCCAGCGACAGGTACTGGACCAGGGCGACATCGCCCGTTCCCTCACCCGGATCGCCCACGAGATCGTCGAACGCGCCAAGGGCGCCGACGACGTCGTCCTCCTCGGCATCCACACCCGCGGCGTCCACCTCGCCCGCCGCCTGCACCGCAAGCTCGCCGAGATCACCGGCCGCGAGATCCCGTTCGGGACGCTCGACATCACCATGTACCGGGACGACCTGCGGCTCAAGCCCGCTCGCGCCCTGGAGCACACCGAGATCCCGTCCGGCGGCATCGACGGCAAGCTCGTCGTCCTGGTCGACGACGTGCTCTTCTCCGGCCGCACCATCCGCGCCGCCCTCGACGCGCTCGGCGACATCGGCCGCCCGCGCGCCGTCCAGCTCGCGGTCCTGGTCGACCGAGGCCACCGCGAGCTGCCCATCCGCGCCGACTACGTGGGCAAGAACCTGCCCACTTCGCTGCGCGAGTCCGTGAAAGTGAAGCTGGACGAGACGGACGGCGTCGACGCCGTCCTGCTCGGCGAGTCGGAAGCGAGTGCAGCCAAGTGAAGCGCCACCTCATCTCCACCGCGGACCTGACCCGCGAGGACGCGCTGCTGATCCTGGACACTGGCGAGCAGATGGCCCAGGTGTCCGCGCGCTCGGTCAAGAAGCTGCCGACGCTGCGTGGCCGGACGATCGTCAATCTCTTCTTCGAGGACTCGACCCGCACCCGCACCTCCTTCGAGGTCGCCGAGAAGCGGCTCTCCGCCGACGTCATCAACTTCTCCGCCAAGGGCTCCTCGGTCTCCAAGGGCGAGAGCCTCAAGGACACCGCGCTCACTCTCCAGGCCATGGGCGCCGACGCGGTCGTCATCCGACACAGCGCCTCGGGCGCGCCCAAGCTGCTGGCCGACTCCGACTGGTTGCACGGAAGCGTCGTCAACGCCGGTGACGGCACCCACGAGCACCCCACCCAAGCCCTGCTCGACGCCTTCACCATGCGCCGCCACCTCAACCCGGGTGTCGGCCACGACCTCGCGGGCCGCAGGGTAACCATCGTCGGTGACGTCCTGCACAGCCGCGTGGCCCGCTCGAACGTTCACCTGCTGCACACCCTCGGCGCCGAGGTCACCTTGGTGGCCCCGCCGACGCTGATGCCCTACGGCGTGGAGACCTGGCCCTGCCAGACCTCCTACGACCTGGACGCCGCGCTCACCAAGGCCGACGCGGTGATGATGCTGCGCGTCCAGCGCGAGCGGATGAACGCCGCGTTCTTCCCGACCCAGCGCGAGTACACCCGCCGCTATGGCTTGGACGCCCGCCGCCTCGCGCTGATGCCGGAGCACGCGCTGGTGATGCACCCCGGCCCGATGGTCCGCGGCATGGAGATCGAGTCCACCATCGCCGACTCCGACCGGGCGGTCATCGTGGAGCAGGTCGCCAACGGCGTCAGCGTCCGCATGGCCGTCCTCTACCTGCTGCTCGGCGGTTCCGAGCCTGCGATCACCACCACGTCCGCGATGCCCGAGGAGCTCAGCAAGTGACGCACTACCTGATCCGCAACGCCCGCATCCTCGGCGGCGACCCGCAGGACATCCGCATCGCCGACGGCCTGATCGCCGAGATCGGTACCGGTCTCGCCACGCAGGACGGCGAGCAGGAGATCGCGGCCGACGGCCTGATCGCTCTGCCCGGCCTGGTCGACCTGCACACCCACCTGCGCGAGCCCGGCCGCGAGGACGCCGAGACCGTCTACACCGGCACCCGCGCCGCGGCCAAGGGCGGCTTCACCGCGGTCCACGCGATGGCCAACACCTTCCCCGTCGCAGACACCGCCGGCGTCGTCGAGCAGGTCTGGCGGCTCGGCCGCGAGTCCGGCTACTGCGACGTGCAGCCGATCGGCGCGGTCACCGTCGGCCTGGAGGGCAAGCAGCTCGCCGAGCTCGGCGCGATGGCCGACTCCGCCGCGCAGGTCCGGGTCTTCTCCGACGACGGCAAGTGCGTCGACGACGCGGTGATCATGCGCCGCGCGCTGGAGTACGTGAAGGCCTTCGGCGGCGTCGTCGCTCAGCACGCGCAGGAGCCGCGGCTGACCGAGGGCGCGCAGATGAACGAGGGCATCGTCTCCGGCGAGCTCGGGCTGGCCGGCTGGCCGGCCGTCGCCGAGGAGTCGATCATCGCCCGCGACGTGCTGCTCGCCGCGCACGTCGGCTCGCGCCTGCACGTCTGCCACCTCTCGACGGCCGGTTCGGTGGAGATCATCCGCTGGGCCAAGTCGAAGGGCTGGGACGTCACCGCCGAGGTGACCCCGCACCACCTGCTGCTGACCGACGAGCTGGTCCGCTCCTACGACGCGGTCTACAAGGTCAACCCGCCGCTGCGCACCGAGGCCGACGTGCTGGCCCTGCGTGAGGCACTGGCCGACGGCACGATCGACATCGTCGCCACCGACCACGCGCCGCATCCCGCCGAGGACAAGCAGTGCGAGTGGTCCGCGGCCGCGATGGGCATGGTCGGCCTGGAGACCGCGCTCAGCGTCGTGCAGAGCGCGATGGTCGACACCGGCCTGATGGGCTGGGCCGAGGTCGCCGAGCGGATGTCCGCCAAGCCGGCCGCGATCAGCGGGATCCCCGGCCACGGCCGTCCCGTCTCGGTGGGCGAACCGGCCAACCTGGTGCTCTTCGACGCGGACTACCGTGGCCAGGTGAACCCGGACTCCTTCGCCACCCGCAGCCGCAACACCCCCTACCGGGGCCTGGACCTGCCCGGACGCGTCGTCGCCACCTTCCTGCGCGGCGAGGCCAAGGTTCTCGACGGTGAGCTCGTATGAGACTGACGATGATGGCTGAGGCTCCGCACTCCGCTCCGGTCACCCACGTGGGTGATCTGATCGGCTGGACCATCGGCATCCTGCTGGTCATCGCGCTCGTCTACTGGCTGATGCGCCAGGGCTGGCAGTGGCGCCGGACGGTCCAGTCCGGACTGCCCGTGCCCGGCGCCGTGCCGAGCCGGACCACCGAGCCCGTCCTGGAGCTCGAGGGCCGCTACGCGGGCACCACCACCGCAGGCAACTGGCTGGACCGGGTCGTCGCCCACCGCCTCGGCGAGCGCAGCCTCGTCGAGCTGACCCTCAGCGCCGAGGGCCTCAAGGTGGTCCGCCCCGCGTCGCAGAGCTTCTTCATCCCGGTCGGCGACCTGCGCGGCGCCCGCCTGGACAAGGGCATCGCGGGCAAGGTCTTCCCCGAGGGCGGCCTGCTGGTCGTCACCTGGGAGTTGGGCGGCAAGCAGCTCGACTCCGGCTTCCGGGGCGACCACTCCGCCGAGCACGACAACTGGGTCACCGCGATCGAGGTCATGATCAGGGCACACGACAAGGTGACTCACCCGAACGACGTGAACAAGAGCGCTGAGCTTGATGTGAACGACAAGAACGTGGAAGGCGCATGATGACCGCACCGGCATCCACCCCCACGGCACGACGCCGCCAGCGCGTCGCTGCCGCCTACGTCCTTGAGGACGGCCGGATCTTCCGCGGCCAGGCCTACGGCGCGGTCGGCGAGACCTTCGGCGAGGCCGTCTTCAACACGGGCATGACGGGCTATCAGGAGACCCTGACCGACCCCTCCTACCACCGCCAGATCGTGGCGATGACCGCCCCTCAGATCGGCAACACCGGCGTCAACGACGAGGACCCGGAGTCGTCCCGGATCTGGGTCGCCGGCTACGTCGTGCGCGACCCCAGCCGGATCCCCTCCAACTGGCGTGCCAAGCGCTCGCTGGACGAGGAGCTGACGACGCAGGGCATCGTCGGCATAAGCGGCATCGACACCCGCGCGCTCACCCGCCACCTGCGCGAGGCCGGCGCGATGCGCGCCGGGATCTTCTCCGGCCCCGCCCTCGCCGACGACGCGACCATGCTGGAGCGTGTCCGCCAGGCCCCGCAGATGGAGGGCGCGGACCTGTGCGGCGAGGTCGCCACCGACGAGGTCTACGTCGTCCCGGCCATCGGTGAGAAGCGCTTCACCGTCGCCGCACTCGACCTCGGCATCAAGGGCATGACCCCGCACCGGATGGCCGAGCGGGGCATCGAGGTGCACGTGCTGCCCGCCAACGCCACCGCCGAGGACGTCTACGCCGTCAACCCCGACGGGGTGTTCTTCTCGAACGGCCCCGGCGACCCGGCCACCGCCGACGGCCAGGTGGCCGTGCTGCGCGAGGTGCTGGGCCGCAGGACGCCGTTCTTCGGCATCTGCTTCGGCAACCAGCTGCTCGGCCGCGCGCTCGGCTTCGGCACCTACAAGCTGAAGTACGGCCACCGCGGCATCAACCAGCCGGTGCAGGACCGCACCACCGGCAAGGTCGAGGTCACCGCGCACAACCACGGCTTCGCCGTGGACGCGCCGCTCGACCGCGTCTCCGAGACGCCCTTCGGGCGCGTCGAGGTCTCGCACGTCTGCCTGAACGACGACGTGGTCGAGGGCCTGCAGTGCCTGGACCAGCCCGCGTTCAGCGTCCAGTACCACCCGGAGGCGGCGGCCGGTCCGCACGACGCCGCCTACCTGTTCGACCGCTTCTTCGCTCTGATGGAGGGCCAGCGTGCCTAAGCGCACCGACATCCAGTCCGTTCTGGTCATCGGTTCCGGCCCGATCGTCATCGGCCAGGCGGCCGAGTTCGACTACTCCGGCACCCAGGCCTGTCGCGTCCTCAAGGCCGAGGGCCTGCGGGTGATCCTGGTCAACTCCAACCCGGCCACGATCATGACCGACCCGGAGATCGCCGACGCCACCTACGTGGAGCCGATCACTCCCGAGTTCGTCGAGAAGATCATCGCCAAGGAGCGCCCCGACACGCTGCTGCCGACCCTGGGCGGCCAGACCGCGCTCAACACCGCGATCTCGCTGCACGAGTCCGGCGTGCTGGAGAAGTACGGCGTCGAGCTGATCGGCGCCAACGTCGAGGCGATCAACAAGGGCGAGGACCGCCAGCTGTTCAAGCAGGTCGTCGAGGCCGTCAAGGCCAAGATCGGCCACGGCGACTCCGCCCGCTCGGTCATCTGCCACTCGATGGAGGACGTCCTCGCGGGCGTCGAGACGCTCGGCGGCTACCCCGTCGTCGTCCGCCCCTCCTTCACCATGGGCGGCGCCGGCTCCGGCTTCGCCCACGACGAGGAGGACCTGCGCCGCATCGCCGGACAGGGCCTGACGCTCTCGCCGACCACCGAGGTGCTCCTGGAGGAGTCGATCCTCGGCTGGAAGGAGTACGAGCTGGAGCTGATGCGCGACAAGAACGACAACGTCGTGGTCGTCTGCTCCATCGAGAACTTCGACCCGATGGGCGTGCACACCGGCGACTCGATCACCGTCGCTCCCTCGATGACGCTGACGGACCGTGAGTACCAGGCGCTGCGCGACATCGGCATCGCGGTCATCCGCGAGGTCGGCGTCGACACCGGCGGCTGCAACATCCAGTTCGCGGTCAACCCGGACGACGGCCGGATCATCGTCATCGAGATGAACCCGCGCGTCTCCCGCTCCTCGGCGCTCGCGTCGAAGGCGACCGGCTTCCCGATCGCGAAGATCGCGGCGAAGCTGGCCGTGGGTTACACGCTCGACGAGATCCCGAACGACATCACCGAGCAGACCCCGGCCTCCTTCGAGCCGACGCTCGACTACGTGGTCGTCAAGGTCCCGCGCTTCGCCTTCGAGAAGTTCCCCTCGGCTGATGCCACCCTCACCACGACCATGAAGTCGGTCGGCGAGGCCATGGCGCTGGGCCGCAACTTCCCCGAGGCGTTGAACAAGGCGCTGCGCTCGCTGGAGAAGAAGGGCTCGCAGTTCGACTTCGTCAGCGAGGTCGGCGAGAAGGCGGACCTGCTGGTCAAGGCTGCGATCCCGACCGACGGCCGGATCAACACCGTCATGGACGCGATCCGCGCCGGCGCGACGCCGGAGGAGATCTTCGACGCGACGAAGATCGACCCGTGGTTCGTCGACCAGCTCTTCCTGATCCACGAGATCGCCGAGGAGCTCGCCGAGGCCGAGAAGCTGGACCCGGAGCTGTTGCGCCACGCCAAGCGGCACGGTTTCTCGGACCAGCAGATCGGCGAGATCCGCGGTCTGCGCGCCGATGTGGTTCGCGAGGTTCGGCATGCGCTGGGGATTCGCCCGGTCTTCAAGACCGTCGACACCTGCGCCGCCGAGTTCGCCGCGAAGACCCCGTACTTCTACTCGTCCTACGACGAGGAGAACGAGGTCGCGTCGCGTACCAAGCCCGCGGTCATCATCCTGGGCTCCGGCCCGAACCGTATCGGCCAGGGCATCGAGTTCGACTACTCCTGCGTCCATGCCTCCTTCGCGCTGAGCGACGCGGGCTACGAGACAGTGATGGTCAACTGCAATCCGGAGACCGTCTCCACCGACTACGACACCTCCGACCGGCTCTACTTCGAGCCGCTCACCCTGGAGGACGTGCTGGAGATCGTCCACGCCGAGGAGCAGGCGGGTCCGGTCGCGGGCGTGCTGGTGCAGCTGGGCGGCCAGACCCCGCTGGGTCTCGCCCAGGCGCTCAAGGACAACGGAGTGACGATCGTCGGCACCTCGCCCGAGGCGATCCACCTCGCCGAGGAGCGTGGCGCGTTCGGCCGCGTGCTGGCCGAGGCCGGGCTGCCCGCGCCGAAGCACGGCACGGCGTTCTCCTTCGAGGAGGCCAAGGCGATCGCTGACGAGATCGGCTACCCGGTGCTGGCGCGTCCCTCGTACGTGCTGGGCGGGCGCGGCATGGAGATCGTCTACGACGAGCCCTCGCTGGCTGACTACCTCAAGCGCCACGCGGGCCTGATCTCCGAGCACCCGGTGCTGATCGACCGCTTCCTCGACGACGCGATCGAGATCGACGTCGACGCGCTCTTCGACGGCGAGGAGCTCTACCTCGGCGGCGTGATGGAGCACATCGAGGAGGCCGGCATCCACAGCGGCGACAGTGCATGCGCGCTGCCGCCGATCACGCTGGGCGGCTTCGACATCAAGCGCCTGCGGGCGGCCACGGAAGGCATCGCGCGGGGCGTGGGCGTGCGCGGGCTGATCAACATTCAGTTCGCCATGGCCGGGGACATCCTCTACGTCCTGGAGGCCAACCCGCGTGCCTCGCGGACCGTGCCGTTCACGTCGAAGGCGACGGCGGTGCCGCTGGCGAAGGCCGCGGCGCGGATCTCGCTGGGCGCGTCCATCGCGGACCTGCGCGGCGAGGGCCTGCTGCCCAAGGAGGGTGACGGCGGCACGCTGCCGCTGGACGCGCCGGTCGCGGTCAAGGAGGCCGTGATGCCGTGGAGCCGCTTCCGCGACATCCACGGTCGCGGCGTCGACACCGTGCTCGGCCCGGAGATGCGCTCGACCGGTGAGGTCATGGGCATCGACTCGGTCTTCGGCACGGCATACGCGAAGTCGCAGGCGGGCGCGTACGGCGCGCTGCCGACGAGCGGGCGGGTCTTCGTCTCGGTGGCCAACCGGGACAAGCGGAACCTGGTCTTCCCGGCGCGGGCGCTGGTCGGTCTCGGTTTCGAGATCCTGGCGACGAGCGGGACGGCGGAGGTTCTCCGCCGGAACGGGATCGACGCGACGGTGGTGCGCAAGCACAGCGAGGGCCAGGGGCCCGAGGGTGAGAAGACGATCGTCCAGATGATCCACGACGGGGAGATCGACCTGATCATCAACACCCCGTTCGGGACGGGCTCGCGCCTCGACGGGTACGAGATCCGGACGGCGGCGGTGTCGCGGTCGGTGCCGTGTCTGACGACGGTCCAGGCGATGGGCGCGGCGGTCCAGGGCATCGACGCTCTGCTGCGGGGCGAGGTCGGGGTGCGGTCCTTGCAGGAGCATGCCGCGCTGCTCAACGCTTCGAGGTAGTTGCAACACCTAAAGGGGCGCGGGGAACTGCGCGAGCAACCACCCTGTGCGGATGGCCCTGCTCGTTCGGGGACTCACCACGTCGGTGGCTTGTCGCGCAGTTCCCCGCGCCCCTGGGCAGTCTCCTCCGCACCTCTGAATCAAAGGCTGCACCTCGTGTACAAGCTGTTCTTCAATCTCGTCTTCAAGCGGCTGGACCCGGAGAAGGCCCACCACATGGCCTTCTTCTGGATCCGGCTCGCCTCCTCGATCCCTGGGCTGAGGACCTTGGTTGCCTCCGTCCTTGCGCCGCGCGACCCGAAATTGCGGGTCAAGGCTCTTGGGCTCGACCTGCCCGGCCCCTTCGGTCTGGCCGCCGGGTTCGACAAGAACGCCGTCGGGATCGACGGGCTGACCATGCTCGGCTTCGACTACGTCGAGATCGGCACCGTCACGGCCCAGGCGCAGCCCGGCAACCCCACGCCGCGCCTCTTCCGCCTCATCGAGGACCGCGCGCTGGTCAACCGGATGGGCTTCAACAACGAGGGCTCCGCCGCCGTCGCTGCCCGGCTGGCCGCGCGGCCCAAGAGCGGTGCCGTCGTCGGGGTGAACATCGGCAAGACCAAGGTCGTGCCCGAGGCCGAGGCTGTCGGTGACTACGTCACCAGCACTGAGCGGCTCGCTCGCCACGCCGATTACTTCGTCGTCAACGTCAGCTCGCCGAACACACCCGGTCTGCGTAATCTCCAGGCCGTCGACCAACTGCGTCCGTTGCTGAGCGCCGTACGCGAAACCCTCGACGCGCAGACGAACGGCCACGTGCCGCTGCTGGTCAAGATCGCGCCGGACCTCGCCGACGCCGACATCGACGCCGTCGCGGACCTCGCGCTGGAGCTGGGGCTGGACGGCATCATCGCCACCAACACCACCATCGGCCGCGAGGGCCTGCGCACCGACGCCGCCAAGGTCGAGGCGGCCGGCGCGGGCGGGCTCTCGGGCGCGCCGCTCAAGGCGCGCTCGCTCGAGGTGCTGCAGCGGCTGCACGCCCGGACCGAGGGGCGGCTCACGCTCGTCTCCGTCGGCGGCATCGAGACCGCCGCCGACGCCTGGCAGCGGATCCTCGCGGGTGCGACCCTGGTCCAGGGCTACTCGGCGTTCATCTACGAGGGCCCGTTCTGGTGCCGGAGGATCCACAAGGGACTTTCGGCCCTGCTGGCTGCCAGTCCGCATGCGACCCTTGGGGACGCGGTCGGCGCTGCTGCCCGCAGCTGACGGCGACCGACCCGAGCGGCCCGAGCGACGGAGAGAGGCGAGCAGGCGCGATGGCACACCCGCTGCAACGACAGGCCGAGATCGTGGAGCTGTCGCCGGTCGGTGGTTACCACCGGCTGGTGCTGCGGGCGGAAGGGATCGCCGAGCGCGTCCTGCCCGGCCACTTCGTCGCCGTCGCCGTCGGCGGGCCGGACTCGTCGATGCTGCTGCGCCGGGCCTTCTCCATCCACCGTGCCGACCCTGCCGCCGGGACCATCGAGATCGTCTTCGCCGAGTCCGGGCGCGGCACGCGTGAGCTGGCCCGCTGCCGGGTCGGCGACACGCTCGACATCGTCGCGCCGCTCGGCAACGCCTTCCCGGTCCCGAACGGGCCCGTCTCCGCGCTGCTCGTCGCGGGCGGCTACGGCAGCGCGCCGTTGTTCGGCGTGGCGGACCTGATCCGGGCTCAGGGCGGCTCGGTCGGCTTCATCCTGGGCGCGGCCAGCGGCGACCGGCTCTTCGGCGTCGAGGAGGCCCGCGCGCTCACCCCCGACGTGCTGGTGACCACCGACGACGGCAGCGTCGGGATACGGGGTCAGGTGACACTCCCGCTCGCCGAGGCCATGCGGGCCATAGAGGCGAGGGTCGTCTACGCCTGCGGGCCGATGGGCATGCTGCAGTCCGTCACCGAGACCGCCACGGCCGAGGGCGTCCGCTGCTTCACCGCCGTCGAGGAGGCCATGGCCTGCGGCGTCGGCGTCTGCATGACCTGTGTCCTGCCCGTCGTCGGCGACGACGGCGTGAGCCGCTTCGCGCGCGCCTGCGTCGAGGGCCCGTGCTTCGACGGCTCGCGCGTCCGTTGGGACGACGTGGGCACGATTCCGGCCGACATCGAGGGCGCCGCGGCGATGGGAGTGCACTGAGATGGCCACCACCCCGACTCCGCTCACGCCGGAGGCCGTCGACCTGACCGCGCCCTTCGGCGGCGGCACGCTGCCCAACCCGGTGAGCACCGCGTCCGGCTGCGCCGGCTACGGGCGGGAGATCGCCAAGTTCCAGCCGCTCGCCGAGCTGGGCTCGATCACCACCAAGACGATCATGCCCTACCCGCGTTCCGGACGGGCCACCCCGCGTATGGCCGAGACGCCCAGCGGGATGCTCAACTCGATCGGCTTGCAGGGCTCGGGCATCGAGCACTTCGTCGAGCACGAGCTGCCGTGGCTGGCCGAGCGCGGCGCGCGCGTGCTGGTGTCGATCGCGGGGGAGCGGGTCGAGGAGTTCGCGGAGTGCGCGCGGCTGCTGAACGGGCAGCCGGGCGTCGTCGGCCTCGAGGCCAACATCTCCTGCCCGAACGTCGCCAACCGCGGCCTGGTCTTCGCCTGCAACCCGGCCACCTCCCATGACGTGGTCCAGGCGGTCCGCGAGGTCACCGACCCCGCCCTCCCCGTCTACGCCAAGCTGACGCCCGACGTCACCTCGATCACCGACATCGCCAAGGCCTGCGTCAGGGCCGGCGCGGACGGCCTGTCGATGATCAACACTCTGCTCGGGATCGTCATCGACACCGACACCCTGCGCCCGCATCTCGCCGGGACCACCGGTGGGCTCTCCGGACCGGCGATCCGTCCGGTCGCCGTCCGCTGCGTCTACCAGGTCCACGCCGCGATGCGGGCCGGCGAGTTCGCCGCCGTGCCGATCCTCGGCATGGGTGGGATCCGCAGCGGGCTGGACGCCCTGGAGTTCGTGCTCGCGGGCGCGTCCGGCGTGGCTGTCGGCACCGCGATCTTCAACGACCCCGGCGCGCCGCTGCGCGTCCTGGACGAACTGCGCGCCGCGCTCGCCGCGCGCGGCTTCGCCAAACTGACCGACGCCATCGGCTACGCACACCAGTAATCCAGAGGAGAACAATGACCGCCCGCCCGTCGCCCGCCACCACCCCTGACGGTGGCGCTTCGCGCCGCAGCCTTGCGTTCGGCGCCCGGCTGCGCCAGGCCATGGACGACCGCGGCCCGCTCTGCGTCGGCATCGACCCGCACGCGTCGCTGCTGACCGCCTGGGGTCTCGGCGACGACGTGGCCGGGCTGGAGCGCTTCTCCCGCGCGGTCGTGGAGGCGCTGGCTGACCGGGTCGCGGTGCTGAAGCCGCAGGCGGCCTTCTTCGAGCGCTTCGGCAGCCGCGGCGTCGCCGTGCTGGAGCAGACCGTCGCGGACGCCCGCGCGGCCGGAGCACTGGTCCTGATGGACGCTAAGCGCGGCGACATCGGCTCGACCATGGCCGCCTACGCGGAGGCGTTCCTCGCCGAGTCCAGCCCGCTCTTCTCCGACGCGCTGACCGTCTCGCCCTACCTCGGCTACGGCTCTCTCCAGCCCGCCGTGGACCTGGCCCGCAAGAGCGGCTCCGGCCTCTTCGCCCTCGCCCTGACCTCCAACCCCGAGGGCGCCTCCGTGCAGCGCGCGGTCGGGGCGGAGGGCCGGACCGTGGCGCAGGGGATCCTCGCCCACCTGGCCGCCGAGAACGCGGGCGCCGAGCCGCTCGGTTCCTTCGGCGCGGTGGTCGGCGCGACGCTGACCGACATCGACGAGGCGGACCTGGCGATCAACGGCGCCCTGCTCGCCCCCGGCATCGGCGCGCAGGGCGCGCGGCCCGCCGACATCCCCTCCGTCTTCGGGGCCGCCGCCCGCAACGTGCTGCCCAGCGTCTCCCGCGACGTGCTCAAGCACGGCCCCTCCCTGCAGGGGCTGCGGGACGCCTCCGCACGCTTCGTCGACGAGGTCCGCGCGGCGGTGGGGTGACCTTCCGGGCGTGAAGATGTCGTGAACGGGCGGTGAGGGCGCTGAGCTGCGCTTTCACCGTCCGTTGCGGTTTGTCCGGAAATATCCCTCAAGAATGTTCCACAAGCGGTCCTGAGCAGGACTTTTCTGCTCTTTTCCCTGACGGGAGGGCTGAACAGGGGTAGTGTCCCGCGATAGGTCCTCCGAGGGAGCATGTTGCTCGTTGCTCTCGCAGGTCAGAGCCGCTAGGTTCCTCGTCGGTCCTGCACAAGTCCTGTTCCATTCATTCGAAGTACTGAGGTGAACGGCGTGGCACTTCCGCCCCTTACCCCTGAGCAGCGCACGGCTGCGCTCGCCAAGGCAGCTGAGGCTCGCCGGGAGCGCGCCGAGATCAAGAACCGGCTCAAGCACAGCGGCGCTTCCCTGCACGAGGTCATCAAGGCGGGCCAGGAGAACGACGTCATCGGCAAGATGAAGGTCTCCGCCCTGCTGGAGTCGCTTCCGGGTGTCGGCAAGGTCCGGGCGAAGCAGATCATGGAGCGTCTCGGCATCTCCGAGTCGCGCCGGGTCCGCGGTCTCGGCACGAATCAGATCGCTTCACTGGAGCGCGAGTTCGGCGGCGTCTCCTCCTGATCCTTGACCGACTGTCCTGATCCTCGACCGACTGGATCTTCGGCCGGTCCGAGCTCGGGAGCACCGGTGGTTCGAGAACCCTCGCGGTTACTGGATAATCGGTGCATGAGTGAACGTCCGCGGCTGACCGTGCTCTCCGGCCCTTCGGGGGTCGGCAAGAGCACGGTCGTCGCTCATATGCGCAAGGCACACCCGGAGGTCTGGCTCTCCGTCTCCGCCACCACCCGCAAGCCGCGGCCGGGGGAGAAGGACGGCGTCCAGTACCACTTCGTCGACGACGACCAGTTCGACAAGCTGATCGCCAACGGCGAGCTGCTCGAATGGGCCGTCTTCGCAGGCAACCGCTACGGCACGCCGCGCCGGGCGGTGCTGGCCCATCTGGAGGCCGGCGAGCCGGTGCTGCTGGAGATCGACCTGCAGGGCGCGCGCCAGGTGCGCGAGACCATGCCGGAGGCGCAGCTCGTCTTCCTCGCGCCCCCCTCCTGGGACGAACTCGTCCGCCGCCTGACCGGGCGCGGCACCGAGGTGCCCGAGGTGGTCGAGCAGCGGCTGGCGGCGGCGCGAGTGGAGCTCGCGGCCGAGAGTGAGTTCGACACGACTCTTGTCAACACTTCCGTCGAGGATGTAGCGGGCGAGCTGCTAACCTTGATGCGTGTAGTGTGATCTTTTTTAGATCTCCCTTTTTTCTTTCTTTCGGAAGGTTCCCGCGTGTCCTCTTCGATGACAGCGCCCGAAGGCATCATCAACCCGCCGATCGATGAGCTGCTCGAGGCCACCGACTCCAAGTACAGCCTGGTGATCTACGCGGCCAAGCGCGCGCGTCAGATCAACGCCTACTACTCGCAGCTCGGCGAGGGCCTGCTGGAGTACGTCGGTCCGCTCGTGGACACCCACGTGCACGAGAAGCCGCTGTCGATCGCGCTGCGCGAGATCAACGCCGGTATGCTCACCGCCGAGGCCGTCGAGGCGCAGTAAGCGCCTCGGTTCTGTCCGGTGGATTGGAACGCCGCGGATCGTCGGATCAACCCGACGCCCCGCGGCGTTTTCGTCTGTCAGCGCGTATTTCGGCTTTCTGTCAGCTGTGGTGATCGGAGTGGGTCGGGGTGTCCGGTAAGAACGTGGTGCTCGGGGTCAGCGGTGGGATCGCCGCCTACAAGGCGTGCGAGCTGCTCCGGCGTCTCACCGAGTCGGGCCATTCGGTGCGGGTCGTGCCGACGGCCTCGGCGCTGCACTTCGTCGGCGAGGCCACCTGGTCGGCGCTGTCCGGCAAGCCCGCCTCGACGGAGGTCTGGGAGAGCGTCCACGAGGTCCCGCACGTGCGGATCGGGCAGCACGCCGATCTGCTGGTGATCGCCCCCGCCACCGCCGACATCCTCGCCAAGGCCGCCCACGGCCTGGCCGACGACCTGCTCACCAACACGCTGCTCACCGCCCGCTGCCCCGTGGTCTTCGCGCCCGCGATGCACACCGAGATGTGGGAGCACCCCGCGACGCAGGAGAACGTCGCGACGCTGCGCCGCCGCGGCGCGGTCGTCATCGAGCCAGCCGTCGGCCGGCTGACCGGCGTGGACACCGGCAAGGGCCGCTTCCCCGACCCCGAGGCGATCTTCGAGCTCTGTCGCCGCGTGCTTGCGCGCGGCACCGCCGCGGTCGCCGCCGACCTGGCGGACCGTCACGTCGTCGTCTCGGCGGGCGGCACTCGCGAGCCGCTCGACCCGGTGCGCTTCCTCGGCAACATCTCCTCCGGCCGCCAGGGCTACGCCATCGCCGCGGTCGCCGCGGCGCGCGGCGCGAAGGTGACACTGGTGGCCGCCAACACCGAGCTGCCCGACCCGGCAGGCGTGGACGTGGTCCGCGTCGGCACCGCGCTGGAGCTGCGCCAGGCCGTGCTGACGGCGGCCGCGACGGCGGACGCCGTGGTCATGGCGGCGGCGGTGGCCGACTTCCGCCCGGCGGAGTTCGTGGCCAAGAAGATCAAGAAGGTCGACGGCGTCGACCCCGCCCCGGTCGCGCTGGTGCGCAACCCCGATGTGCTGGCCGAGCTCTCGGCCGAGCGGCTGCGCCCCGGCCAGGTCGTGGTCGGCTTCGCCGCCGAGACCGACGACGCGCTCGCGCACGGTCGCGCCAAGCTGGCCAGGAAGGGCTGCGATCTGCTGGTCGTCAACGAGGTCGGCGAGGACCGTGCCTTCGGCAGCGCCAACAACGAGGCGCTCGTCCTCGGCGCGGACGGTTCGGAGACGCCCGTCCCCTACGGTCCGAAGGCGGCGCTCGCCGACACGCTGTGGGACCTGGTCGCCGCCCGATTTGCCTGACCGACCCCTGATCGGCCCCATATCGGGCCTGCCCGGGGAAGATATCGGTGTCCAGGCGTGATCCAGAACATGAGATCGGATGGACGCAAGTCGCGTTCCGTTCGTTACACTCCGGACAGTAGTTCTCCAGAAGTCTTTCCGGACCGCCGGGCAATTCCGCCCGCCCGGTTCAGTCAGCAGCCGCTGCAACCCAGGGAGCGCTGTGTCTCGCCGCCTGTTCACCTCCGAGTCCGTGACCGAAGGTCACCCGGACAAGATCGCTGACCAGATCAGCGACACCATCCTCGACGCCCTGCTCAAGGACGACCCGTCCTCGCGCGTGGCCGTCGAGACGCTGATCACCACCGGTCTGGTCCACGTCGCGGGGGAGGTGACCACGAAGGCCTACGCCCCGATCGCGCAGCTGGTGCGCGAGAAGATCCTGGAAATCGGCTACGACTCCTCGAAGAAGGGCTTCGACGGCGCCTCATGCGGCGTCTCCGTCTCGATCGGTGCGCAGTCCCCGGACATCGCCCAGGGCGTCGACGACGCCTACGAGACGCGCGTCGAGGGTGACGAGGACGAGCTCGACAAGCAGGGCGCGGGCGACCAGGGCCTGATGTTCGGCTACGCCTGCGACGACACGCCCGAGCTGATGCCGCTGCCGATCCACCTGGCGCACCGGCTCTCCAAGCGCCTGTCCGAGGTGCGCAAGAACGGGACCATCCCCTACCTGCGCCCGGACGGCAAGACCCAGGTCACCATCGAGTACGACGGCGACAAGGCCGTCCGCCTCGACACCGTCGTCGTCTCCTCGCAGCACGCGAGCGACATCGACCTGGAGTCGCTGCTGGCCCCCGACATCCGCGAGTTCGTCGTGGAGCCGGAGCTGAAGGCGCTCGCGGCGGAGGGCATCGAGCTCACCACCGAGGGCTACCGCCTGCTGGTCAACCCGACCGGTCGTTTCGAGATCGGCGGCCCGATGGGCGACGCCGGCCTGACCGGCCGCAAGATCATCATCGACACCTACGGCGGCATGGCCCGCCACGGTGGCGGCGCGTTCTCCGGCAAGGACCCGTCCAAGGTCGACCGCTCCGCCGCGTACGCGATGCGCTGGGTCGCCAAGAACATCGTCGCGGCCGGCCTGGCCACCCGCGCCGAGGTCCAGGTCGCCTACGCGATCGGCAAGGCCGAGCCCGTCGGTCTCTTCGTCGAGACCTTCGGCACCGAGACCGTCCCGGTCCTGAAGATCCAGGAGGCGGTGACCAAGGTCTTCGACCTGCGCCCCGCCGCGATCATCCGCGACCTGGACCTGCTCCGCCCGATCTACGCCCAGACCGCCGCGTACGGCCACTTCGGCCGCGAGCTGCCGGACTTCACCTGGGAGCGCACCGACCGCGTCGAGGCCCTGCAGAAGGCCGTCGCGGAGTAACCCTGCGCCACGCAGGCAACGCACACAGCGCACCCGAAGGGGGCGCCGGGCACTCGCCCGGCGCCCCCTTCCGCGTGCGGTCGGACCTGTGCCCGGGGCCGAATTCGACCGACGGAGTGTAGCGGGAGGGTGACAGTGCGCAAGGCGTGGGGTGAGCCCCGCCACACCGGGTGAAGGGCCTACTAGCGGCGGTAGGAGAGTCGGAGCCCCGGGCTATGCGTCAGATTGGCGATAAGTCTGATTTGTCCACTATGAACCATCGTAGTGAGGGGGGTTGCCCCTCCCGGGACGGCCTGCGCACAGTGGTGGAGTCAGGCCGCGCCGGACGGGCATCGCCCCCGGTCAAGGGTTCACATCCCGGCCTCGACCACCTCGCTCGACCCGCCACCGTGGCACTCCCGTGCCCGCCGCCGGGGAGCGAGGATCCTGCCCCCTAGCTCAGAGGTTCTGCTTACACATGGCTATCCGTACCCTCTCGCTGCGCACCCTGTCCGTCTCGCTCGCCGGCGTCGGCGCGCTCGCCTCGATGGCCGTTCTCGGCGTCTCCGGCCACGCTTCGGCCGCTGAGCCCTCGCAGGCGCAGACGATCGCCGCGTCCATCGTTCCCGCGGACCAGCTCGCGTCCTTCGACGCGATCATCGAGCACGAGAGCGGCTGGAACGTGAACGCGACGAACGCCTCCTCCGGCGCCTACGGCCTGGGCCAGGCCCTGCCGGGCTCCAAGATGGCCTCTGCCGGCGCCGACTGGCAGACCAACCCGGCCACCCAGATCAAGTGGTCGCTGGACTACATGAACTCCACCTACGGCAGCCCGAACGCCGCGTGGTCCTTCTGGCAGGCCCACAACTGGTACTGAGCCGGCCCTCCCAGCTGACTCACTCCTCCTCGGCGCAGATCGCGGAGACGAACTCCGCGACGCGCGCCTGCGGCAGATGCCGCGCGACGTCCGCCTCGCTGATCATGCCGATCAGCTTGTGGTCCGGGTGATCGATGACCGGAAGCCGGCGGACCCGGTGCTGCTCCATCACCCGCAGTACCTGCTCGATGTCGTCGCTGCCCTCGATGGTCAGCGGACGACCCTGTGCCAGCTCCCCGGCCGTGGTCACGGTCGGGTCGAGTCCGGCCGCGAGGCACTTCACGACGATGTCGCGGTCCGTGATGATGCCCATCAGCTTGTCGTTGTCCCCGCAGATGGGCAGTGCGCCCACACCGCGGTCCCGCATGAGCTTGGCCGCCACGGTGAGCGACTCGTGCTCGGTGACGCACTGGGCGCCCGGATGCATGATGTCCTGTGCTGTGGTCATGATGCGGCCTCCTGAGACGTGTGGCCAGCAGTCGTCTCCATCGTAGGCGTGCTAGAACGGAGACGTGGGCGCGTCCGGGCCGGGGGCGGTGAGCACGCCGGGCCCGCGGCTGGCGGAGGTGCCGGCGGCGGTGTCGCTGCTGACCGACGCCGCGATGGGCGCCGAGCCGGGGGACGCCCTGCGGGCCTGCCGGGTCGCGCTGGGCTTCGCGCAGGAGCTCGGTCTTCCCGAGCCGCAGACCGTCGACGTCTACTACGCCTCCCTGCTGCGGCACATCGGCTGCACGGCCACCGCCGGTGACGAGGCCGCGCGCTTCGGCGTCGCCGAGACGGAACTGCGGCCGCTGCTGACGGTCACCGACCCCGCCCGGCCCACCGAACTCCTCAGCTGTCTACGCCACGCCGCCGCCTCTGTCCCCCCGGGACGGCGGGCGGCGCTCGTGCTGCGCCTGGTCACCTCGGGCGGCTGGGCCACCGCCGCCCAGGGCGCGACCTGCGAGGTCGCGGCCACCCTCGCCGGACGACTCGGCCTCGGTCCCGGCGTGCGCGAGGCGCTGCTCCAGCAGTACGAGCGCTGGGACGGACGCGGCAACCCGCGAGGCCTGACGGGGGAACAGATCGGGCTCACCGCACGGATCTGCTCCCTCGCCGCCCAGGCGGTCCAGCTGACCGCGATGCTCGGACCGCAGGCAGCCGTCACGCTGCTGCGCCGCAGGGGCGCCTGGCTCGGGCCCGAACTCGTGCACCGCTTCGGCCAGTCGGGCGAGGAACTGCTGGCCAGCGCGTCGGAGGGCGACCCCTGCGGCGAAGCGCTCGCGGCCGAGCCTGGACTCCACCGACTGATCGACCCCGCCGCGTTGCCCGATGTCGCAGGCGCGCTCGGGGACCTCGCCGACCTCAAGTCGGCCTGGCTGCGCGGCCACTCACGCGGCGTCGCCGCCCTGGTGCAGCACGCGCTGCCGGGCGACGAGACGGTGGCCCTGGCCGCGCTGCTGCACGACCTCGGGCGAATCGCCGTCCCCGCCCGGATCTGGGACCGACCCGGCCCGCTGACCGAACTCGAGCGCGAGGCCGTCGAGTTGCACGCCTACCACGGCGAGCGGGTGCTGCGCCGCTGCGCGGCCTTCGCCGCCTGCGCCCCGCTGGTCGGCCGTCACCACGAGCGGCTGGACGGCTCCGGCTACCACCGCCAGCTCTCCGCCGCCGATCTCTCGCCCGAGGCGAGACTGCTCGCGGCCGCCGACAGCTTCTGCGCCCTGACCGAGGCGCGCCCGCACCGGCCGCCGTGCCTCCCCGCCGAGGCCGCCGGGCTGCTGCACAGCGAGGCGCGCGCGGGCCGACTCGACGCCTCCGCGGTGGACGCGGTACTGGCCGCCGCCGGGCAGCAGCGACGCCGTCCGCCGAGCTGGCCCGCAGGGCTGAGCGAACGCGAGGTCGAGGTGCTCCGACTGCTCGCACGCGGCTGCTCCAACCGGGACATCGCCACCCGGCTGGTGATCTCGGTGCGGACCGCCGAGCACCACGTCGAGCACGTCTATGCCAAGACCGGCGCGCGATCCCGCCCGGCCGCGGCGCTCTTCGCGATGGAGCAGGGGCTGCTGGTCGGCAGGTGACCGGCCGGTAATGGGGGATACCACCGATGCCGGACCCGCGCCCGCCGTCCACGCTGGAGGCAGTGGACAGGAAGCTGCATACCAAGGATGTGATCAGGATGTACGCACGGCTGAGCACCTACCAGGGTGACCCGATCCCGGCCGCCGCCGACCTCGCCGAGGAGAGCCAGGCCCCGCTCAAGCAGGTTCGTGAGCTCCCCGGATTCCGCGGCGTCTACCTGCTGGCGGACCGGCCGACCGGGCGGTCGCTGACGCTGACCCTCTGGGCGGACGAGGCGTCCATGCGGGCGAGCGAGGTGCGTGCCTCGCAGATCCGCGGGGAGAGCCACGCGCCGGACACCGCGGTCGTGTCGGTCGAGCGCTTCGAGATCGGCTTCGTCCAGCTCGAGGCCTGAGCACGGTCGAGGGGCCAGCTCCGGCTGCCGTTCCGCCCAGGCCAGGCCGAGCTCCCGTCCGGAGCACTCCATGAAGATCGCCTTTGTCGGCAAGGGCGGCAGTGGCAAGACCACGCT
>NZ_JBGCCK010000017.1:0-155621 GCF_041262525.1 Streptacidiphilus sp. MAP12-20 | reverse complement strand
TGCGCACAGCGTCCTCGCTGATAAATCTGTTCTCAAAAGTAACTGGCGTTGACTTTTGGCACGCTGTTGAGTTCTCAAGGAACGGACGCTTCCTTCAGCCCCTTTCGGGCCCTCCGGGCGCTTCCTTCGTTTTCTACTCTATCAGAACTTTCCGGTCCCGATTTCGCAGTCCCCGTCAACCGAATTAATCCGAATATCTGGGGGGTTTGCGCCTCCGCTCAGCGGGGCAACTCGGAGAACGTTACGGGGCCCGGCAGACGGAGTCAAATCCGCCCACCGGGCCCCACAGGGTGCCCGTGAGGATCAGGCGTTGGTCGGGAAGCCCAGGTTGATCCCGCCGTGGCTCGGGTCGAGCCAGCGCGAGGTCACAGCCTTGCCGCGGGTGAAGAACTGGACGCCGTCCGCGCCGTAGGCGTGGGTGTCGCCGAAGAGGGACGCCTTCCAGCCGCCGAAGGAGTAGTAGGCCACCGGGACCGGGATCGGCACATTGATGCCGACCATGCCGACCTCGACCTCGTTCTGGAAGCGCCGGGCCGCGCCGCCGTCGTTGGTGAAGATCGCGACGCCGTTGCCGTAGGGGTTGCTGTTGATCAGCTGCAGCCCCTCCTCGTAGGAGTCCACGCGCACGACCGACAGCACCGGGCCGAAGATCTCGTCGTTGTAGACGGACATGCCGGGCTTGACGTTGTCGAACAGCGTCGGGCCGAGCCAGAAGCCGTCGGTGGTGTCGTCACCCGAAATCGGGTGCTTGCGGCCGTCGACCACCAGGTCGGCACCGTCGGCGACGCCGGACTCCAGGTAAGAGGTGACCTTGTCGCGGTGCACGCCGGTGACCAGCGGGCCCATGTCGGAGTCGCCGTTGCAGCCCGGACCGACCTTGAGGGTGGCCATGCGGGACTTGATCTTCTCGATCAGTTCGTCCGCGATCGGCTCGACCGCGACCAGGACGGAGATCGCCATGCAGCGCTCGCCCGCCGCGCCGAAGCCGGCGTTGATCGCGGCGTCGGCCGCCAGGTCCAGGTCCGAGTCCGGCAGGACCAGCATGTGGTTCTTGGCACCGCCGAGCGCCTGCACGCGCTTGCCGTAGCGGGTGCCCGTCTCGTAGACGTAGCGGGCGATCGGGGTGGAGCCGACAAACGACACGGACTTGACGTCCGGGTGCTCGAGCAGGCGGTCGACCGCGACCTTGTCGCCGTGGACGACGTTGAAGACGCCGGCCGGCAGGCCGGCCTCGGCCCACAGGTCCGCGATGAACTGCGCGGCGGACGGGTCCTTCTCCGAGGGCTTGAGAATGACCGAGTTGCCCGCCGCGATCGCGATCGGGAAGAACCACATCGGGACCATCGCCGGGAAGTTGAACGGCGAGATGATCGCGACCGGGCCCAGCGGCTGACGGATCGAGTACACGTCGATGCCGGTCGACGCCTGCTCTGTGAAGCCGCCCTTGAGCAGCTGCGGGATGCCGCACGCGTACTCGACGACCTCAAGACCGCGGGCGATCTCGCCCAGCGCGTCCGAGTGCACCTTGCCGTGCTCGGACACGATGATCGTGGCCAGCTCGTCCTTGCGCTCGTTCAGCAGCTCGCGGAACTTGAAGAGCACGGTGGTGCGCTTGGCCAGCGAGGCGTGGCGCCAGTCGGCGAACGCCGTGACGGCGGCGCTCACGGCCGCGTCCACCTCGGTGATCGTGGCGAAGTCGACCTGGCCGGAGACCTTGCCGGTCGCGGGATCGTAGATGTCACCGCGGCGCGGGGCGGCACCGGCGGTGGCAACGGCCGCGCCGCCGATCCAGTGGGTGATGTGCTTGCTCAAGGGTCTGCCTCCGAGTCCAGGCGGGGCACGCAGAAGTCTGATTCCGTGCAGTGCAGGTGCCGCGCTCTCTACATTCTGTTTCGGCGGGCCGGCGCTCTCAATCGTCAGGTTGTCGGGCGATTCCGGAACCGCCTTACACCCCGTCGGCCGGGCCGCCGCCCAGCCCGTTCCCCTCCCCGGTGAGCAGGGCGGCGGCCTCGTGCATGGCCAGCTCCAGCATCACCGGATCGTTGAGCAGACCGCTGCCGTCCGGCGGCACCAGCCAGCGCAGGCCGCGACCTGCCCGCGAGGGGTGTGGGACGGCCAGCCAGGTGCCGGGGCCCGCCGTGCGGACGCCGGTGCCGACCCAGCGGGCCGCTGTACCGGGGGGCACGAAGAAGCCGAAGCGGTAGTCGCCGAAGTCGACCAGGACCGGTCCTGGCTCGTTGTCCAGGCGCAGTAGTACGTCCACGGTGAGCCGGCCCAGCTCGCCAGGAACAATCAGTACGTCCCAGAGCCGACCGGCGGGAAGCAGCGCGATGCCCATCGCGCTGCGTTCCCATTCCCATCGACAGGCCTCCGGATCCGGTGCGGCCGCGGCCAGCCATTCGACCGCGCCTCTCGCTTCCAGACTTCCCATAGCTCTCGCCCTCCACGTCCGCCGGCCGGCGCCCGGGCGTGGCTCGAGGGGAGCCGACCCCGGGGTCAACATGAGAGAGCGGCTCGCTGTCCGACTCTTACAGCGGTCTCGCACAATCCTCGGTGCGACCTGTGTCACAGGGGCGAGAAGGAGCGTAAGGAAGCGAAAGCGGCGCACACCCGCTATGGGTGTGCGCCGCCTTGCTCTTCGAGCTCTCTGCTCTTCGAGCTCCCTGCTCGTCAGCTGCCGCCCGTCAGCTGTCGAAGCCGAGGCCGAGCGCGTCCATGGTCTTCAGCCACAGGTTGCGCTTGCCCGCATTCCGATCGGCGCGATCGAGTGACCACTTGGTCATCTCGATGCCGATCCACTTCACCGGTTCGGGTGGGAACGGAAGCGGCTTGCTCTTGACCATCTCGAGCTCGGTGCGCTCGGTCGGCGTGCCGGCGAGCAGGTCGAGCATGACCTCGGCGCCGAAGCGGGTCGCGCCGACGCCGAGGCCGGTGTAGCCGACGGCATAGGAGACGCGGCCCTTGTGCGCCGTGCCGAAGAAGGCGGAGAAGCGGCTGCAGGTGTCGATCGCCCCGCCCCAGGCGTGGCTGAACTTCACGCCTTCGAGCTGCGGGAAGGCGGTGAAGAAGTGCTGTGCCAGCTTGCGGTAGGTCTCGGGGCGATGGTCGTACTCGTCCCGCACCTTGCTGCCGTAGTGGTAGACCGCGTCGTAGCCGCCCCAGAGAATGCGGTTGTCGGCCGAGATCCGGAAGTAGTGGAACTGGTTGTTGCAGTCGCCCAGGCCCTGACGGTTCCTCCAGCCGATCGAGGCCAGCTGCTCGTCCGTCAGCGGCTCGGTCATCAGCGCGTAGTCGTAGACCGGCGCGAGGAACGGCCGCACCCGCTTGACCAGGTTGGGGAAGATGTTCGTGCCCAGCGCGACGTGGCGTGCGAAGACCCGGCCGTAGGGCGTGCGCACGGCCATGCCCTCACCCTGCGGGGCGAGGTCGTCGGCGGAGGTGTGCTCGAAGATCCGGACCCCGAGCTGCTCGCAGGCGCGCTTCAGGCCCCAGGCCAGCTTGGCGGGGTGGACCATGGCGACGCTGTCGCGGTTCCAGAGCCCGGCGAGGAAGGTCGGCGAGTTCACCTCGGCGCGGACCGCGTCCGCGTCCAGGAAGTCGGCCTGCACGCCGTACTCGCGCATCGCCTCCACGCCCTCGCGCAGCTCCTCGACCTGGTGCGGCTCGGTGGCCACGTCCAGCTCGCCGGTGCGTTCCCAGTCGCAGTCGATGTCGTAGCGCTTGACCGCGTCCTCGATGGCCTGCAGGTTCTCCAGGCCGAGGCGCTCCAGCGTGCGCAGCTCGTTCGGCCAGCGCTCCAGGCCGTTGAAGAAGCCGTGGGTCAGGCTGGCGGCGCAGAAGCCGCCGTTGCGGCCGGAGGCGGCCCAGCCGACCTCCTTGCCCTCCAGCAGGACGACGTCCAGGGAGGGGTCGCGCTCCTTCGCGATGAGCGCGGTCCACAAGCCGGTGTAGCCACCGCCCACGACCAGCAGGTCGCAGTGGGTGTCGCCGACCAGGGACGGCTCGGGCTCGGGCTTCGCGGGGTCCGCGAGCCAGAAGGAGGTGTACTGGACGTCGGCGAGCGAATGGGCCGGATCCATGTTCTCACTGCTTTCCGGTGCCCCGGCAGCGCTCAGCCGCGGGGGCGTAGAGGGTATCGGTGCTTTCTCAGAGCCGAACTGAGCCGAACTGAGCAGACTGAGCGAACTGAGCGAACTGACTAACGGTCACCGAAGATGGTGCGGTGCCAGTCCTTGCGGGCGATCGCGGTGATGTCCTGCATCACGTGCTTGACCTGCGTGTACTCGTCGAGCGAGTACTGCGACATGTCCTTGCCGTAGCCGGAGGCCTTGTAGCCGCCGTGGGGCATCTCGCTGATGATGGGAATGTGGTCGTTGACCCAGACACAGCCGGCCTGGATCTCGCGGGTCGCGCGCAGCGCCCGGAAGGTGTTGGTGGTCCACGCGGAGGCGGCAAGCCCGTAGGGGGTGTCGTTGGCGAGCTCGATGCCCTCGTCGTCGGTGTCGAAGGGCAGCACCACGAGCACCGGGCCGAAGAGCTCCTGCTGGACGATCTCGGAGTCCTGGGCGATGTCGGTCACCAGGGTCGGGCGGTAGTAGGCGCCCTGGGTGAGGTCGGTGCCGTCGTGGCCCTTCTCGGGGACGAAGCCGCCGGCCGCGATGGTCGCTCCGTACCCGCGGGCGCGCTCGACGAAGCCGGCCACCGAGTCGCGCTGGCGCTCGGAGACCAGCGGGCCGAGGTCGGTCTGCGGGTTGAACGGGTCACCGAGGCGGACCGAGTCGAAGAGCTCCGCGGCGCGGGCCACGAAGGCGTCGTAGAGCGGGCGCTGCACGTAGGCGCGGGTGGCGGCGGTGCAGTCCTGGCCGGTGTTGATCAGCGAGCCGGCGGCCGCGCCGTTGGCCGCGGCCTCCAGATCGGCGTCGTCGAAGACTACGAACGGTGCCTTGCCGCCGAGCTCCAGGTGGGTGCGCTTGACGCTCTGGACCGCGACCTCGCCCACCCGGGTGCCGACGCCGGTGGAGCCGGTGAAGGAGACCATCGAGACGTCGGGATGGCCGATCAGGTACTCGCCGACGCTGCGGCCCTTGCCGGTGATCACGTTCACGACACCGTCGGGGATGCCCGCGTCGGTGCAGGCCTGGGCGAACATCAGCGAGGTCAACGGGGTGAGCTCGGCCGGCTTCAGCACGATGGTGTTGCCCGCGGCGATAGCCGGGAGGATCTTCCAGGCGGCCATCTGCAGCGGGTAGTTCCACGGCGCGATGGAGCCGACCACACCGATCGCCTCACGGCGGATCGACGAGGTGTGGGTGCCGGACCACTCGCCGCTGGCCTTGCCCTCCAGGTTGCGGGCGGCGCCGGCGAAGAAGGCGGTGTTGTCGATCGTGCCTGGTACGTCGAACTCGGTGGTCAGCTTGATCGGCTTGCCCGACTGCGCGGACTCGACCCGGGCGAAGTCCTCGGCGCGCTCGGCCAGGATCGCGGCGAGCCGCGTCAGCGCCTCACTGCGGAAGGCCGGCGTCGCCCCGGACCAGGCCGGGAAGGCGCGCTTGGCAGCGGCCACGGCGACGTCGACGTCGGCCGTCGAGGCCAGGTCCACCCGCTGCACCAGCGTGCCGTCCGCGGGGCTGGTGACATCGAAGGTCTCTCCCGAGGTGCCCTTGCGAAGGGCACCGTCGATGTACTGGGCTCCGGCGTCGAAGCGATCGCCGACGATGGTCCGGTCCATGGGTATCTCTCCTCGGGAGCAATGCGATGGGCTGCCTGCCCATCCTGCGACGATGCCCCGTCCCCGGGGGAGCGGGCAAGCGACAGTCTGCAAAGTGGATCGCCACCAGCATGACATGGTGACAACGTGGACCATGGCGACACCTCGTTGCCGGAATGTCGTCCTGGCCTGACACTATGAAGGCACTCCCCCGTAGGTTCCGTCCGAAGGATGACCCATGTTCCCCACCGTCGCCCGCGTCCTCGAACTGGACGTGGTCAGCCGCGGCCTGCCCGAGGTCGTGGCCGGTGCGCAGCACCTGGAACGGCCGGTGCGCTGGGTCCACGTCTCCGAGCTGGCCGACGTGGCTGGTGTGCTGCAGGGCGGCGAGCTGATCCTGACCACCGGCATCGCGCTCCCCGAGGACCGGGAGGGTCTGGCCCGCTACGTCCGCGAGCTGGCGGACATCGGCGCGGCCGGCCTGGTCGTCGAGTTCGGCCGCCGCTACTTCGACAACCTGCCGCGCGCGCTGGTCCACGCGGCGGAGCAGCGCGGACTGCCGCTGATCGTGCTCCGACGCGAGCTGCGCTTCGTGGCGGTGACCGAGGCCGTGCACGCCCTGGTGGTCAACGCCCAGCTGGAGGAACTGCGCTCCTCGGAGGAGATCCACCAGACCTTCAACGAACTGGCCGTCGAGGGCGCCGAGCCGGTCGAGGTGGTCCGCGAGGTCGCCCGCATGGCGGGCGCCCCGGTCGTGCTGGAGAACCTGTCGCACCAGGTGCTCGCCTACGACACGGCGGGGCAGAACGCGCAGGTCGTGCTGGCCGGCTGGGAGTCGCGCTCGCGCGGTATGCGGGCCGGCGGGCGCACCGGACACGATCCGCGCACCGGCTGGCTGGTCACCTCGGTCGGCGCGCGCGGCCACGACTGGGGTCGGCTGATCCTCATCGGCCAGCCCGGTTCCGCCCAGGAGGACGCGGTCCCGGCCGCCGCCTCGCACCGGCACACGATGCTGGTCGAGCGTGCGGCGGCGACGCTGGCACTGAACCGGCTGATGGTCCGCGACCGGGAGACGCTTGAGCGCCAGACGCACCGGACCCTGCTCTCCGGCATCCTCACCCACGCACTGACGGTCTCCGATGTCGCGCTCCGAGCCTCCGCGCTCGGCGTTCCGCTGGAGGGTCGGCGGCTGGTCGGCGTCGTGCTGCGGCAGCGCCGCGGTCCGCTGCCCGCCGCGCTGGAGGCGCAGGCGCGGCTGCGCGACTTCACCGAGACCGCGGCGGCCGCCGTCCGCGAGCGACGGCTGACGGCGCTGGTCGGCGCGCTGGACGACGAGGCGGTCGGCGTGCTGGTCTCGCTCGGCCCGAAGGACGACGAGCACGGAGCGCTGGACGGCTTCGCCGGCGCGCTGCGACGCCTGGTCAAGGAGCAGGAGGACGGCCCGGAGCCGGTCATCGCGGTGGGCTCCTCGGTGGGCTCAGTCCGCGACGCGCGGCGCACGCTGGTCGAGGCGACCCAGGTCGCGGACGCGGCCCTGCACGACACCCCCGGCGGGGCGGGCGGCCGCTCGGCGTCGTACTACCGACTGCCGGACGTGCGACTTCGCGGCCTGCTGCACCTGCTGCGCGACGACGCGCGGCTGCAGACGTACGTGGAGCGGGAGTTGGGTCCGCTGCTGGCGTACGACGCAGAGCACAACAGCCAGTTGATCGCGATGCTCAGGGTCTACCTGGAGCAGGGCCGGAACAAGTCCGCGGCGGCGGACGCGGCGCATCTGTCACGCCCGTCGTTCTACGACCGCCTGCACAAGGTGGAGCGGGTGCTCGGGGTGGACCTGGACCAGGTGGAGTCGTGTCTGTCGCTGCACGTGGCGCTGCTGGCGCTGGACGCAGTGCGGCGCTGAGCGGATCTGGCAGGCTGGTCCCGTGGACGACATCGACCGGGCCATCCTGCGCGAACTGCAGAGCGACGGCCGCATTCCCTATGCCGAGCTGGGGCCGAAAGTGGGCCTCTCGCCCTCCGCTGCGCGGCAGCGGCTGCAGCGGCTGATCGACAGCAAGGTGGTGCAGGTCGTCGGCGTCACCGACCCGATGGCGATGGGCGGCCAGGCGATGGCCCTCCTGGGCGTCCGCGTGGACGGCGACGCGCGGACGGTGGCGGACGCGCTCGGTCAGCGCGAAGAGGTCGTCTACTCGGTGCTGACCTCGGGTCAGTACGACCTGTTCGTCGAGGTGGTCTGTCGGGAACCGCGTGCGCTGCTGGATTTCATCAACGACGTGGTCCGGCCGATCGACGGTGTCGCGGCGGTGGACAACTTCCCGTACTTCGGGATCCACACCCACCGCTTCGGCTGGGATCTGGGATAACGGCAACCAACACCCAGGGGCGCGAGGAACTGCGCGACAGGCCACCGTGTGTGGTGTGTCGCTGAACGAGCAGGGCCATCCGCAGTGGGTGGTTGCTCGCGCGTGCAGTTGATCAAGCAGAGCCTCGCGCCCCTGATGGTGCTACCGCAGGTCAGCTTTCGAGGGAGGTCATGACGTGCTTGATGCGGGTGTAGTCCTCGAAGCCGTAGGAGGAGAGGTCCTTGCCGTAGCCGGACTTCTTGAAGCCGCCGTGCGGCATCTCCGCGACCAGCGGGATGTGGGTGTTGATCCACACCGCGCCGAAGTCGAGGCGCTTGGCCATGCGCATCGCACGCCCGTGGTCCTTCGTCCACACCGAGGACGCCAGCGCGAACTCGACGCCGTTGGCGTTGCGGACGGCCTCGGCCTCGTCGGAGAACTTCTGCACGGTGATGACCGGGCCGAAGACCTCGTTCTGGATGATCTCGTCGTCCTGGTTCAGGCCGGAGACGACCGTCGGGGCGTAGAAGTAGCCCTTCTCGCCGACCCGGTGGCCACCGGCCTCGACCTTGGCGTGAGCCGGGAGCCGGTCGATGAAGCCGGTCACCTGGGCGAGCTGGTTGGCGTTGTTCAGCGGGCCGTAGAGCACGTCCTCGTCGTCCGGCAGGCCGGTCTTGGTCTCGGACGCGGCCTTCGCCAGCTGCGCGACGAACTCGTCGTGGATCGACTCGTGCACCAGTACGCGGGTCGCGGCGGTGCAGTCCTGGCCGGCGTTGAAGTAACCGGCGACGGAGATGCCCTCGACCGCCGAGGCGATGTCCGCGTCCTCGAAGACCACGACCGGGGCCTTGCCGCCCAGCTCCAGGTGCACCCGCTTGACGTCCTTGGCCGCCGACGCCGCCACCTGCATACCGGCCCGCACCGAACCCGTGATCGACGCCATCGCCGGAGTCTCGTGCTCCACCATCAGACGCCCGGTCTCCCGGTCACCGCACACCACGTTGAACACACCGGGCGGCAGGCCCATCTCATCAAACACAGCCCCGATGATCTCGGCGAGCAGCACCGTGGACGCCGGGGTCGTGTCGGACGGCTTGAGCACCACCGCGTTGCCCGCCGCGATCGCCGGCGCGAACTTCCACACCGCCATCATCATCGGGTAGTTCCACGGCGCGACCTGCGCACACACCCCGACCGGCTCACGGCGGATGATCGAGGTCATCCCGTCCATGTACTCCGCCGCCGACTTGCCCTCCAGCATCCGCGCCGCACCCGCGAAGAAGCGGATCTGGTCCACCATCGGCGGGATCTCCTCCGACGCGGTCAGCCCCAGCGGCTTGCCGGTGTTCTTCGACTCGGTCGCCACCAGCTCCTCGGCCCGCGCCTCGACCGCGTCCGCGATCTTCAGCAGGGCCAGCTGACGCTGCGAGGGGGTGGTGTCCCGCCACGCCTCGAACGCCGCCGCCGCCGCGGCCATGGCCGCGTTCACGTCCGCCTCCCCCGACAGCGGCGCGGTGGCGTAGACCTCACCCGTCGTCGGATCGATGACCTCGGTGGTGCGACCGTCCGCCGCATCCGTGAACGCGCCGTTGATGTAGTTGCGCAGCTTCAGGAGCTCGCTCACTTCGGACCTCTCCTCGACTTCATGCTCGGGCGACGTCGTTGTCGTCGCGCCCAGCGTAGCTCTGTACTGCGGTAATCGACAGACCCGACCGGAGACAACGATGGATTCAGTACTGATTTCAAGCAATCGCGACGGATTCACTTGCGAACGCGCGATCGATCGGGCATGGTGAGCTTCGTGGCCAACCGCGACCGGAACGCCAGCGTTCCACTCGATTCCGTCTCCAAGGCGATCATCGAACAGCTTCAGGAGGACGGGCGACGCCCGTACGCGAGCATCGGCAAGGCCGTGGGCCTGTCCGAAGCCGCCGTGCGACAGCGCGTCCAGAAGCTGCTCGACCAGGGTGTCATGCAGATCGTGGCGGTGACGGATCCGCTCACCGTCGGGTTCTCCCGACAGGCGATGGTCGGCATCACCGTAGAAGGTGATATCGAGCCGGTCGCCGACGCGTTGGCCCAGATGGACGAGGTGGACTACGTCGTGGTCACCGCAGGCTCGTTCGACCTGATGGCCGAACTGATCTGCGAGGACGACGAACACCTCCTCGAACTGATCAACAAGCGCATCCGCGCGCTGCCCGGCGTGCGGAGAACCGAGAGTTTCGTTTATCTGAAACTCCGGAAACAGACCTACACCTGGGGTACCAGATGAGCGCCGAGACGGTCGCCAAGGACCTTTCCAAGACCGCCTACGACCACCTGTGGATGCACTTCACCCGCATGTCGTCGTACGAGAACAACCCTGTGCCGACCATCGTGCGCGGCGAGGGCGAGTACATCTTCGACTCCAACGGCCGCAAGTACCTGGACGGCCTCGCCGGTCTGTTCGTGGTTCAGGCCGGTCACGGTCGCAAGGAGCTGGCCGAGGTCGCGCGGAAGCAGGCCGAGCAGCTGGCCTTCTTCCCCATCTGGAGCTACGCCCACCCGTCCGCCATCGAGCTGGCCGAGCGTCTGGCGAGCTACGCCCCCGGCGACCTGAACAAGGTCTTCTTCACCACCGGTGGCGGCGAGGCCGTCGAGACCGCGTGGAAGCTGGCCAAGCAGTACTTCAAGCTGACCGGCGAGCCCACCAAGTACAAGGTGATCTCCCGCGCGGTGGCCTACCACGGCACCCCGCAGGGCGCCCTGTCCATCACCGGCCTGCCGGCTCTGAAGGCCCCCTTCGAGCCGCTGGTCCCGGGCGCCCACAAGGTCCCCAACACCAACATCTACCGCGCCCCGCTGTTCGGCCACGACCCGGTGGCCTACGGCCGCTGGTGCGCCGACCAGATCGAGCAGGAGATCCTGTTCGAGGGCCCGGAGACGGTCGCCGCCGTCTTCCTGGAGCCGGTGCAGAACGCCGGTGGCTGCTTCCCGCCGCCGCCCGGATACTTCCAGCGCGTGCGCGAGATCTGCGACCAGTACAACGTGCTGCTGGTCTCGGACGAGACGATCTGCGCCTTCGGCCGTCTCGGCACGATGTTCGCCTGCGACAAGTTCGACTACATCCCCGACATCATCACCTGCGCCAAGGGCATGACCTCGGGTTACTCCCCCATCGGTGCGGCGATCATCTCCGACCGTCTGGCGGAGCCGTTCTACAAGCAGGACAACACCTTCCTGCACGGCTACACCTTCGGCGGCCACCCGGTCTCCTCCGCGGTGGCGCTGGCCAACCTCGACATCTTCGAGCGCGAGGGCCTGAACAAGCACGTCCTGGAGAACGAGGGCGCGTTCCTCTCGACGCTGCAGAAGCTGCACGACCTGCCGATCGTCGGCGACGTCCGCGGCAACGGCTTCTTCTACGGCATCGAGCTGGTGACCGACAAGGCCACCAAGGCGTCGTTCTCGGACGAGCAGTGCGAGCGCGTGCTCTACGGCTTCCTGTCGAAGGCGCTCTTCGACGCCGGCCTGTACTGCCGCGCCGACGACCGTGGCGACCCGGTCATCCAGCTCTCGCCGCCGCTGACCGCCGACCAGTCGACCTTCGACGAGATCGAGCAGATCCTCCGCGGCGTGCTCACCGAGGCGTGGACGAAGCTGTAAGGCTTCCCCCGGAGACTTTTTGTCACCACCCTCCGCCGCAGGGCGGTCCTGACCACTTCGGTCGGGGCCGCCCTGTGGTGTTTCCGGTCGCAGGCGGTGTTTCCGGTCGCGGGCAGGCACAGGTGGGGCCGGCCGGGCACAGCCGGCCCCGCATTTGGGCCACAATCGGACACTCGAACGAGTGATAAACGCGACACGACGCCAAAAACGCCACGCAACCGGCACGTGCCTCCCTCGTTCTAGTCTGTGAGCCACCATCTCGCAGTAAGCGGAGGAAGTCGTGAGCGTCGCCCCACCGGACAACGACGTGCTGTGGGCACGCGCGCTGGTCAAATCGCACCACGGCACCCCGGCGCTGCGCGGCGTCTCCCTGGGCGTGCGCGAGGGCGAGGTGCTGGCCGTCGCCGGACCGCGTGGCTGCGGCAAGTCGACGCTGCTCGACGTGCTCAGCGGGATGCTGCCCGCCGACGAGGGCGAGATCTGGTTCAACAGCTCTCCCGTTCACACGCTCGGCCGAGCGGGCCGGGAGCGGTTGCGCCGCGAGCGCTTCGGCTACGTCGGCCCCGAGCCGCAGCTGGTGCCCGAGCTCAACGGCCGCGAGAACGTCGCCCTGCCGATGTTGCTGGCCGGCCTGCCGCGCAAGGCTGCCGCCGCCACGGCGAGCGAATGGCTGGAGCGGCTGGACGTCGCGGACTGCGCCAAGCGGCGCCCGGCCGAGCTGCTGCAGGATCAGCGCCAGCGGATCGCGGTCGCGCGGGCACTGGCCTCGACCCCGGCCGTGGTCTTCGCCGACGAGCCGACGGCCCCGCTGCACCGCGAGTCGCAGGACCAGGTCATGCGGATACTCCTCGCCGCGTCGCGGTCCCACAAGATCACGCTTATTCTGGCGACACACGACGCGAGCGTGGCCAGATACGCCAACCGGGTGGCAGTGATGGCGGACGGACGGCTCGCCACCCCTGTCGACGCCCGGGACGCCGTCGCGCTGAGTGAGCTCGAAGAGGACGCCCGCACGTGTTCTACCTCCGTGTAGCGCGCGGCTACCGCGCGCTCGACCTGCTGCGCTGGACGCTGACCGCCACCGCTTCCGCCGCTGTCGCGGCACTGTTGCTGCGCGCGCTCGGCCGTGCGCTCTCCGCAGGCGTGCCCTCCCCCGCCGCGCCGGCACTGGAGCGGCTGCTCTGGTGTCTGCCCGCGCTGGCGGCGGTCACCTATCTGGCGGCGGCCTGGGCGCGGGCCCTGCCGCTGCAGCAGCCGGAACGGGTCGCCGGGCTGGTCGCGGCCGGCGTCGGGCCGGTACGGCTACGGCTGCTGCTGGCCGGTGAGATAGCGCTGGCCTGCGCGTTCGGCGCGCTGCTGGCGCTGGGCGGCTTCCTGCTGCTCCGCGGCCACGTCCTGGAACTGCTGCCCGACGGAAAGCTGAACGCGGCGCTGGGCGTGCGCGGCTCGCTGCCGGTCGCAGGAACGATCACTCTGCTGGCCGTGGTGCCGCTGCTGGGCGGCGTGGCCGCCGCGGCGGCAGTCCGGCCGTCGGACGTCGTCCCGGTCGACGGCTCGGACGAACCGCAGCGACGGCCGACGCTGCTGCGCATCGCGATGGCGGCGGCGCTGCCGGCCGCGGGAACGCTCATCGTGGTGACCGCCGTCCGGGTGAACGGCGCGGAGGCGGCGGCGGTGGGCTGGGTCATCGCGGTCGTCGGCATCGCGGTCGCGGTTCCGGTGCTGCTCTACGGCGCGGGCCAGGCGCTGGCGTGGGGCCGGCCGCGCGCGGCCAGGCTGATGGCGGGCCGCGGCCTGCAGGCGCAGGCCTGGCGGCTGGGCACCCCGCTCGCGGTGCTCGCGGTCGCCGGCGCGGTGGGCGTCGTCGCCGCGATGCGGTACGCCTCCTCCACGCACCGGCCGGTGGGCCCGCTGCCGGTGATCGAGGCGGGGCTGGTCGCCCTCTGCGTCCTCGGCGCGCTGCTCACCCGGCTGGCCGAACTCGCCGGCGCGCACCGCGCGGCGTACGCGCCGCTCCGACGCATGGGCGCGCCGACCTCGATGCTGCAGGCGTCCGTCGCGCTGCGCACCGGCGCGGCGGGTCTGGTCGTGCTCGCCGCAGGCGCCGGCGCGGGCCTGCTCGCGGCGGCGGCGCTGAGCGTCTGACCCAGACTCAGCTTGCGGCCGGGTTCCCGCTGCTGGGCTTGGCGCGGACGTGCATGCGCTCGCCCTGGCGGCCGAAGAGGCTGAGCACCTCGACCGGACGGCCGTCCGCGCTGCTGAACCAGTGCGGCAGCCGGGTGTCGAACTCGGCGGCCTCCCCGGGGCCGAGGGTCAGGTCGTGGTCGGCGAGGACCAGCCGCAGGCGGCCGTCCAGCACGTAGAGCCACTCGTAGCCCTCGTGGGTCCGGAGATCCGGATCGACGCCCCGGTCATTGATGATCATCTTGTACGCCTGGAGCGGTCCTGGACCGCGCGTCAGCGGGATGACGGTGCCGCCGTTCGGCATGGCCCGGGGCGTGAGCCGCACCCGCGGGTCGCCCACCTCCGGGGCGCCGACCAGGTCGTCCAGCGGCACCCGGTACGCGGCGGCGAGCGGCAGCAGAAGCTCCAGGCTTGGGCGTCGCTGTCCGGATTCGAGCCGGGACAGAGTGCTCTTGGAGATGCCTGTCTCCTCGGACAGCGCGGCCAGCGTGAGCCCGCGCTTGGCGCGCAGCTGCCGGAGCCGGGGCGCGACCTCGTCGAGGACGGTCTGGTACGGCGACGGTTCGTCCATGCGGGCATTTCATCCCGCCGTCCCGGAATTGGCAACAGGAGTTGCCGCGTCCGACCCGGCGGGTGCACGCTCCAGGGCATGAGCGCACACCAGGACTCCGGACACGCACACGGCCCCCAACGACACGGTCACGGCAGCGGCCACGGGAACGGGAACGGCCACGGCCATGCCCACCAGAGCAGCGAGATCGACTGGGAGGTGATGGCCACCCAGCTGGAGACCAGCGGCGAACTCCAGCTTCCCGTCCTGCACGGGACGGCGGCCCGACTCAGGGAGCAGTTCGCGCCGGAGCACCAGGTGCGCCGCGTCCTCGACATCGGCAGCGGGCCCGGCGTGATGACCTGTGTCCTCGCCGAGGCCTTCGCGGACGCCGAGGCCGTCGCCGTGGACGGCACCCCCGCGCTGCTGGAGCGCACCCTGGCGCGTGCCGAGCGGCTCGGCCTCGGCGGCCGGGTGTCCGTCCTCCACAGCGAGCTGCCGGAAGGCCTGGCCGACCTCGGCGAGGCCGATCTGATCTGGAGCAGCAAGGCCGTGCACCACATCGGCGATCAGCAGTCCGTGCTGGACGCGCTCACCGGCCTGCTTCGGCCCGGCGGGGTGCTCGCCGTGGCGGAGGGCGGACTGCCAATGCGCTTCCTCCCCCGCGACATCGGGCTGGGCCGCCCGGGTCTCCAGGCCAGGATCGACGCCGTCCTGGAGGAGTTGTTCGCAGTCATGCGGGCCGAGCTGCCCGACAGCAAGCCCGTCGTCGAGGACTGGCCCGCGATGCTCCGTCGCGCCGGGCTCGCCGAGGTCCAGAGCTTCACTCTCCTGCTCGACCTGCCGGCCCCGCTGGACGAGACGGCCCGCGCCTTCCTGCACGGCCACCTGAGCCGGGCCAGGGAGTCCATGCGGGAAACCCTGGCCGCCGACGACGTCAAGACGCTTGACGTCCTGCTCGACCTGGACGCGCCGGAGGGCATCCTGCGGCGGTCCGACGCTTTCCTGCTGTCCGCCACCACGGTCGTCACGGGCGTGCGGCCGCAGTGAGGTGATGAGAGACGACAGGCCCGGAGCGCGTCGACGCGCTCTGGGCCTGCTGTCGTTCGGGCGAGGACTCAGCCGGCGGCAGCCAACTGGCCGCAGGCGCCGTCGATCTCCTGGCCGCGGGTGTCGCGGACGGTGACCGGGACGCCGTGGGACTGGAGCCTGCGGACGAACTCGCGCTCGTCCTCCGGGCGGGAGGCGGTCCACTTAGAGCCCGGCGTGGGGTTCAGCGGGATCAGGTTCACGTGGGCGCGGTGGTTCTTCAGCAGCCGGCCCAGCAGGTCGGCCCGCCACGCCTGGTCGTTGATGTCCTTGATCAGCGCGTACTCGATCGAGATCCGGCGACCGGACTTGTCGGCGTAGTCCCAGGCGGCGTCCAGCACCTCCTCGACGTTCCAGCGGGTGTTGACCGGGACCAGCTCATTCCGCAGCTCGTCGTCCGGCGCGTGGAGCGAGACGGCGAGGCGAACGCTCAGCCCCTCCTCCGACATCCGGTTGATCGCCGGGACCAGGCCCACCGTGGAGACGGTGATGCCGCGCTGGGACAGCCCGAAGCCGGACGGGGCCGGATCGGTCAGCCGGTGGATCGCGGCGATGACACGCTTGTAGTTGGCCAGGGGTTCGCCCATGCCCATGAAGACCACGTTGGAGAGCCGCACCGCGCGCGCCTCGCCGTCCTCGCCCGCCTTCGCGCCACCGAACTCACCGTCCCTGATCGCCCGCATGCCCGCGGCGATCTGCTCGACGATCTCCGCCGTGGACAGGTTGCGGGTCAGCCCGGCCTGGCCCGTGGCGCAGAACGGGCAGTTCATCCCGCACCCCGCCTGAGAACTGATGCACATGGTGACCCGGTCCGGGTAGCGCATCAGCACGGACTCGACGAGCACGCCGTCGAAGAGCTTCCAGAGCGTCTTGCGAGTGGAGTCGTCGTCGCAGGAGACGTGCCGCACCTCGGTCATCAGCTCGGGCAGCAGCGCCTCGGCAAGCTTCTCGCGCGACGCGGCCGGGATGTCCGTCCACTCGTCCGCGCGCGCGGCGAGGCGGCCGAAGTACTGACGCGAGAGCTGGTCCGCACGGAACGGCTTCTCGCCGAGCTCGGCGATCGCCTCGCGCCGCTCGGCGGCGCTGAGGTCGGCAAGGTGACGCGGCGGCTTGGCACCACGAGGAGCGACGAAGGTGAGTTCACCGGGCTTAGGCATAGTTCCTCCAGTGTCGCAGATCGGAACGGACCGCCCGGAGGGCACCGTTCTCCGGCTGCTGCGACACGCTCGAAGCTGCTGCCTAGGCTGGAAGGTGGAGGTGGTGGAGATGTTGGCACAGACAGCACTGAGGGCCGTCATTCCGGCGACCGATCTGGAGCGTGCCAAGCGGTTCTACCGCGACACCCTCGGCCTCAAGCTGGTCGAGGAGCTGGAGGGAGCGCTCTACTTCCAGAGCGGCGATGCCATGTTCACGGTCTACCCGACGCCCAGCGGCGGCAAGGCCGGACATACGGTGGCCGGCTGGCAGGTGGCGGACCTCGACGCGGAAATGACCGACCTTCGCGGTCGCGGTGTCACGTTCGAGGAGTACGACCTGCCCGGCCTCAAGACGGTCGACGGCGTGGCGGACACCGGTGGCATGCGCGGTGCCTGGTTCAAGGACAGCGAGGGGAACATCCTCGGCGTGGTCCAGGGCAAGGGTTCGTAGCGCGAGAATGCCGCAGGCCCCGCCGCGGTGCGGCGGGGCCTGCGGACCGACGATCAGACCGCCGGGGCCGGCTCGAGCTTGGGGTTCGGGCCGTACTTGTTCTCGGCGGCCTCACCCTCGGTGGCATAGAAGACAATCAGCGCGATGACGCCGACACAGGTGAGGGCGATGAGCAGCCACCAGCCGGAGCGGCCAGTGTCGTGCAGACGGCGGATGGCGACCGCGAGCCCCGGAAGGAGCACCGCCAGACCGTAGATCCCGTAGATGATCTGCGTGCCGATCGCCGCGCCGATGCCGTAGAGCACGGCCGCGATGACAAAGTTGATCAGGGCGTACATCCAGAATTCCTGGCGGCGTGCTCTACCGCTGAATCCGACGTAGTTCTTGATGACCGCCAGGTACCAGTTCACGGGACTTCCCTTCATGGGCTCCCTCGGGAGCCGCTGCGCACTTTTGTTCGAGCAGCGCAGAAGGTATGGGTCCGTGAAGAGTCAGGTCAAGACAGTTTGCGCGCTGTTCCTCAACCCGCCCCGACAAATCCCACCAGAACGAGCCAGACCACTGGTGCCGTCGGCAGCAGCGAGTCCAGCCGGTCCATGATTCCGCCGTGGCCCGGCAGCAGCGTGCCCATGTCCTTGATGCCGAGGTCGCGCTTGATCATCGACTCGCCCAGGTCACCGAGAGTGGCGCTGATCGCGACGCACGCGCCCAGCACCAGGCCCTGCCACCAGGAGCCGTTCGTGATGAACAGCTGCATCCCGACCGCGCCTGCGGCCATGCAGAGCAGCACGCCGCCGACCAGGCCCTCGCGGGTCTTGCCGGGGCTGATGCGCGGGGCCAGCTTGTGCTTGCCGAAGCGCGAGCCCGCCGCGTAGGCGCCGGTGTCGCTGCAGACGGTCAGCACGAGGAACATGGCGACCCGCTGCGGGCCGTCGTGCGCGGCCAGCATCAGCATCACGAAGGTGGCCAGGAACGGCACATAGAAGGCGGTGAAGATGCCCGCCGTGACGTCCCGCAGGTAGTTCTCCGGCGGCTCGGTCATCCGCCAGACCAGCACCGCCAGCGAGGTCAGCGCCAGCGCCACCACAGCGGCCTGCGGGCCGCCGAGATAGGCGGCCACCTCCATCGCCGCACCGCCGACCAGCAACGGGATCAGCGGAACGCGGATGCCCTTGGCCTCCGTCAGCCTGCTGGTGAGCTCCCACATACCGACGCAGATGGCCGCGACGACGACGCCGACGAACAGCCACTTGACCACGAAGAGCGACGCCACGATGACCACGCCGAGGCCGAGGCCCACCCCGACCGCAGCACGGAGATCGCGACCGGCCTTGGGCGTCGCCTTGGCGGCTGCCGCCGGAGCGGGAGCTGCGCCGGGCTGCTGGTCAGGCTGCTGCGCGGGCTGCGGCTCGGGGGCGGGAGGCATGTACTGAGTGTGCGCCATGGCCTCGCCGCCCCGCAGATCGAACTGCTGCTCGTGCTGCTGCCCGTACGGCTGCGGGTGCTGCTGCGGGTGCTGCTCGTAGGGCTGCCCGTAAGCCTGCTGATACGGCTGCGGGTGGCCGACCTGGTGCGGGTGGTCGACCACCGGCGGCATCAGCGTGGTGGCCTGATCGTCGCCGAGCGGCGCCGATCCCTCCGGCGGCGTTCCGTGGCCCTGTGCGCGGGCCCCGGCACCCTTGTCTCCAAGAGTGGGCCCCCAGAAGGAATCGTCGTTCATCAGACCTCGAGCAGCTCGGCTTCCTTGTGCTTGAGCAGCTCGTCCACCTGGGCGACGTAGCGGCCGGTGACGTCGTCGAGCTCCTTCTCGGCGCGGCGCACCTCGTCCTCGCCCGCCTCACCGTCCTTGACCATCTTGTCGAGCGTGTCCTTGGCCTTGCGGCGGACGTTGCGGATCGAGATCTTCGCGTCCTCGGCCTTGTTGCGCGCGACCTTGATGTACTCCTTGCGGCGCTCCTCCGTCAGCTGCGGGAAGTTCACGCGGATGATGGAACCGTCGTTGCTCGGGTTGACGCCGAGGTCGGAGTTGCGGATCGCCTCCTCGATCACCCGGAGCGAGGTCTTGTCGAACGGCGAGACGACCGCCATCCGCGGCTCCGGCACCGAGAACGAGGCCAGCTGGTTGATCGGGGTCATCGCGCCGTAGTACTCGGCCACGATCTTGGCGAACATCGCGGGGTGCGCACGGCCGGTGCGGATCGCGGCGAAGTCGTCCTTGGCCACGCTGACGGCCTTCTCCATCTTCTCCTCGGCCTCGAGGAGGGTCTCTTCGATCACAATCTGCTCCTGTCCGGGGCGACCCGGTCTCGAACTGCTGGAACTGCTTCGCTACTACCGGGCACGTTTGCCGAGGACCGCCCGGTTGTCCATCCCCCGCGCTGACGCGCGCCACGCGCGTCAGGCGGAGGGCGCGTCCGCGCTGATCAACGTACCGATCTTCTCACTGCGCACGGCCCGGGCGATATTGCCCTCCTTGAGCAGCTCGAAGACGCGGATCGGCAGGTTGTTGTCCTTGCAGAGCGTGATCGCGGTCAGGTCGGCGACCTTGAGGTCCCTGGCGATCACCTCGGAGTATTCCAGGGAGTCGAACTTGACTGCGTCCGGGTTGCTGCGCGGGTCGGAGTCGTAGACCCCGTCGACGCCGTTCTTGCCCATGAGCAGGACCTCGGCGTGGATCTCCAGCGCACGCTGGACGGCCGTCGTGTCGGTGGAGAAGTAGGGCATGCCCATACCGGCGCCGAAGATCACGACGCGGCCCTTCTCCAGGTGTCGCACGGCGCGCAGCGGCAGGTACGGCTCGGCGACCTGGCCCATCGTGATCGCAGTCTGGACCCGCGTCTCGATGCCCTCCTTGTTGAGGAAGTCCTGCAGCGCCAGGCTGTTCATCACGGTGCCGAGCATGCCCATGTAGTCCGAGCGGGCCCGGTCCATGCCGCGCTGCTGCAGCTCGGCACCGCGGAAGAAGTTGCCTCCGCCGATGACCACCGCGACCTCGGTGCCGCCGCGCACCACCGTCGCGATCTCGCGCGCGATCGCGTGGACGACGTCGGGGTCGACCCCGAGGCCGCCGCCGCCGGCGAATGCCTCGCCGGAAAGCTTGAGCAGTACGCGGCGACGCGTGGTGCCCTCGTCAGCGGTCATCTGCATCGGCTCCTCCTTGAAGCACTGTGAAGCTTGTGAAGCTCGGGTACACAAGAAGAGGCCACTGCCGTCGGCACCGGTTCGGTTACCTGCACGGCAGTGGCCTCCTTGTCGTTCTCACGACTCACATCGTAGGGGCTGGCCGGGGCCGGCCCCGTCGCTCGATCCGAAGGATCAGGCGCCGACGCGGAAGCGGGCGAAGCGGACCAGCTTGACGCCGGCCTCGTCCAGGACCTTCTGGACGGTCTTCTTGTTGTCCTTGGCGTAGGCCTGGTCCAGGACCGCGTTCTCCTTGACGAAGCCGGTCACGCGACCCTCGACGATCTTCGCCAGGGCAGCCTCGGGCTTGCCCTCCTCACGCGCGGTGGCCTCGGCGATGCGGCGCTCGTTGTCGAGCACCTCGGCCGGGATGTCCTCGCGGGACAGGTAGGTCGGGCCGAAGGCGGCGATGTGCTGCGCGACGCCCTTGGCCACCTCCTCGTTCTCGCCGTCCAGCTCGACCAGGACGCCGATGGCCGGGGGGAGGTCCGGGTCGGTGCGGTGCATGTAGACGTTCACGTACGCGCCGCCGGTGAACTGGGCGAAGCGACGGAAGACGATCTTCTCGCCCAGGCTGGCGTTGGCCTCGTCCACGAACTGCTGGACGGTCTTGCCGGGCTGGATCTCGGCGGCCAGGGCGGCGTCGATGTCGGCCGGGGAGGTGCGGGCGACGAAGGCGGCCAGCTCGTTGGCGACGGCCACGAACTTGTCACCCTTGGCGACGAAGTCGGTCTCGCAGTTCAGCTCGACCAGGACGCCGGAGGTGCCCTCGATCAGGGAGACGACGGCGCCGTTGGAGGCGTCGCGGCCCTCACGCTTGGCCACACCCTTCTGGCCCTTGATGCGGAGCAGCTCGACGGCCTTCTCGACGTCGCCCTCGGCCTCCTCGATCGCCTTCTTGCAGTCCATCATCCCGGCGCCGGTGAGCTCACGGAGCTTCTTGACGTCCGCGGCGGTGAAGTTCGCCATGGTTCCTGAATCTCTTCTCGCGTTGTCTTTGGAAGGAAGCGAAAATTCGCGACCGTTCGACACACGGGAGGGGTACGCCGGCGCTTGCCGCCGTACCCCTCCCAGGTCAAGCGGTTCAGGCCTGCTCGGCCTCGGTGACCTCGGCGGTGACCTCAGCAGCGGCCTCGGCCTCGGCGGCGGGGGCCTCGGCGGCCTCGGCGTCGGCGACCTTCTCGGTCTCGGCGGAGGTCTGGACCTCAGCCTCGTCGGCCTTCTTCTCGGCACCGGCGAGCTGCTCGAGCTCCCACTCGGCCAGCGGCTCGGCCGCAGCGGCGTCGGCCGGCTTGACGTCGCCCTTGGCAGCGCCGGAGCGGGCCATCAGGCCCTCGGCGACGGCGTCGGCGACCACGCGGGTCAGCAGGGTGACCGAGCGGATGGCGTCGTCGTTGCCCGGGATCTTGTAGTCGACCTCGTCGGGGTCGCAGTTGGTGTCCAGGATCGCGACGACCGGGATGTTCAGCTTGCGAGCCTCGCCGACGGCGATGTGCTCCTTCTTGGTGTCGACGATCCACACGGCGGACGGCACGCGCTGCATGTCGCGGATACCGCCGAGGGTCTTCTCCAGCTTCTCGTACTCACGCTGGAGCACGAGGAGCTCCTTCTTGGTGAGCCCGGAACCGGGCACATCCGTGAAGTCGATCTCGCCGAGCTCCTTGAGGCGCTGCAGACGCTTGTAGACGGTGGAGAAGTTGGTCAGCATGCCGCCGAGCCAGCGCTGGTTCACGTAGGGCATGCCCACGCGGGTGGCCTGCTCGGCGATGGCCTCCTGGGCCTGCTTCTTGGTGCCGACGAAGAGGACGGAGCCGCCGTGGGCGACCGTCTCCTTGACGAACTCGTAGGCGCGGTCGATGTAGTTCAGCGACTGCAGCAGGTCGATGATGTAGATGCCGTTGCGCTCCGTGAAGATGAAGCGCTTCATCTTCGGGTTCCAACGACGGGTCTGGTGACCGAAGTGGACGCCGCTTTCCAGCAGCTCCCGCATCGTGACGACGGCCATGGCCGTACTCCTTGAGATTGCTCGGTTGTCCGCCGCGGCCGGTGGCCGTGGCGCCTGACGCCCTTGTTGTGTGCCGGCTCCTGCGGGCGCTCCGATCGGATCGAAATCAGATCGGGGGCCGAAGGACCGAGCGGCACTGCGTCGGAGGCCGACGCCGGGCGTGCGAAGTCGACCCGGCACGCCGGGTCGCGAAAGAAGTGTACGGGAAGCAACGGACGGCTAGCGACTCGCGGCGGGCGCCGGGGCTCACTCGTCCGAGTGGCGGAGTTTTCCACAGGGCCTGGTTGTCCACAAGTGGGCTGCGGTGGGCGGGGGTTACCGGCCGGGAGGAGCAGAGTGCGGGCCATGACGCGCACCGATTCAGCTTTTGCCCCTGCTTCCCCTGTTCCACCGCTGCCTCCCCTGCCGGGCGGGCGGCGGGTGCTGCTGGCGCTCGGGCTGCTGATCTGGCTGGCCATGGCTCTGCTCGGCCCGCCGGGGAGGGCGCACGCGGGGGTGAGCCCTGGCCTGGGCGCAGCGGGTTGGGGCGCGCAGCTGGTGCGGCCGCTGCCGACGGGCGGCACGCTCGCGGATGTGCTGCGGCGCTTCGATCCGCCGCCGGTGCGATGGGCCGCCGGGCACCGCGGGGTGGATCTGGCCGCGCCGGTGGGGGCGGCGGTGCGGTCGGTGCGACCCGGTGTGGTCTCCTACGTCGGCGAGATCGCGGGCAAGCCGGTGGTCTCGGTGGAGCTTGCGGGTTCCGGCTCGCCTCCGCTGCGGACGACCTTCGAGCCGGTGGAGGCGAAGGTGGCGGTCGGCCAGGCGGTGGCGGCCGGGCAGGTCATCGGCACGATCGCGGCGCGGGGCGGCCACTGCCCGGTCAGCTGCCTGCACTGGGGACTGCTCCGGGGTCACCATTACCTCGATCCGCTGGCCCTGGTGGGCCCCGGTCAGGCGCGGCTGCTCCCGCTGACGCCCTCCAGCACGAGAGCCACGGCGGCGTCGGTGATCACCTCGGGCCGCTCGGCGGCGTCCCCGAACTCCAACCGCTTGGCGGCGGCCTCGACGGTTCCCTGGAGCAGCACGGCGGCGAGCGCCGGCTGCGGGTGCCCGAGCTCCGCGAGCGCGTCGACGATCGGCCCGACCAGCTGTCCGTGCGCCGCGCGGATACGGCCGCGCGCGGCGTCGTCGAGCTCCATCGCGGAGATCGCGGCGACGGCCCGGTGGCGGGGGTCGCCCGCCAGGGCGAGCTGCGCCCGGACGTAGGCCTCGACGCGCGCGGCGGGCGTCGGCTCCGCGGCCACGGCGTCGGCCACCTCGGCGGCCCAGGCCGGGAAGTCGACGGCGCAGAGCTCCTCGACGACCGCGGCGCGGGACTTGAAGTACTCGTAGACCGACGACCGGGCCAAGCCGGTGCGCGCGGCCAGCTGGGGGAAGGTCAGCGCCTCCATGCCCCCGGCGGCGAGAAGCTCCCGCGCTGCGGCGAGGAGGGCGTCGCGCTGCAGCCGACGGTGTTCGACGAGAGTGGCAGCTCGGATCTTCGGCACCCCTCCAGGTTAGCGGCGACTCCGGCGAGCCCGTCAGCGCGCGTCGGAGAGCTTCGCGCGCAGCTGCAGCACGGCCTTGGTGTGGATCTGGCTGACCCGGCTCTCCGTGACCCCGAGCACCTGGCCGATCTCCGCCAGGGTCAGGCCCTCGTAGTAGTAGAGGCTGACCACCGTCTTCTCCCGGTCCGGGAGCGTGTTGATCGCCCGCGCCAGCAGGCGTCGCACCTCGCGGCTCTCGGCGACCTCCTCGGGGTCGTCCGCCGCCTGGTCGACCAGCGTGTCGACGAGGCTGCCGCGGTGCTCCCCGCTGTCGCCCGAGGCGTGCAGGAGCTCGTCGAGGGCGACCACGTTCGCGAGGGAGAGCTGGCTGAAGATGCCGTGCAGTTCCTCGATCTGGATGCCCATCTCGGCGGCAACCTCGGAGTCCCCCGGCGTGCGGCGCAGGCTGACTTCGAGCGTGGCGTAGGCGCGTTCCACGGCGCGTGCCTTCTGCCGGATCGAGCGTGGGATCCAGTCCAGTGCGCGGAGCTCGTCGATGATCGCGCCGCGGATCCTGCTGATGGCGTACGTCTCGAACTTGATCGCCCGGTCCGGGTCGAACTTCTCGATGGCGTCGATCAGCCCGAAGACGCCCGAGGAGACGAAGTCCGCCTGCTCGACGTTGGCGGGCAGGCCGACGCCCACGCGACCGGCCACGTACTTCACCAGCGGCGAGTAGTGCAGGATCAGCTGCTCTCGCAGGCGGGGGTCGCCGGTCTGCTTGTAGGCGCGCCAGAGCTCGTCCACCGTGCGCACCCGCGCGCTGCGGGGGCCGGGGATACTTCGGGGCTCCCCTGCCGGGGAGCTGGCGTACCTGGACATGCGTCGCTTGAGCCGTTCTACCGATCCATTGGGCCATTCAACGGAACGGTTGTGAGCGTAGCGTGACGAAGTGGTTTCCGAGCGCTATCACGAGGCCTTGCACGCCGGATTCAGCCTCCAGTGCGCCCCCAGCCGTTCGACCAGGCCGAGCGAGGCGAGCTCGTAGAGGCGGGACAGCACCACGTCGGGGCCCAGCAGTGAGCGCTGGACCAGGGATTCCACGGTGGTTCCGCGCGCCGCGGCGGGGAGCGATTCGAGCACGCGCAGAGTCTCGGGGGCGAGCGCGTCCCGCAGGCGTTCGCGCCCCTCCGGGGTGGCGGCGAGGTCGGCGCCGATCGCGCCGACCTGCTCGATGACCTCGGGCGCGTCCCCGACCAGCAGGGCGCCCCGGCGGATCAGCTCGTGCGTCCCGGCCGAGAGCGAGCTGGTAACCGGTCCTGGCACGGCCATGACGTGACGGCCGAGGTCCCCGGCCCACCGGGCGGTGTTGAGCGAACCGCTGCGGCGGGCGGCCTCGACCACGACGGTGCCACGGGTGAGCGCGGCGATCACGCGGTTGCGCTGGAGGAATCGCGGGCGGTTGGGGTGCGCGCCGAGCGGCAGCTCGCTGAGCAGCAGGCCGCGTTCGGCGATGCGCCGCAGCAGTTGGTCGTTGGAGCGCGGATAGACCTGGTCGACCCCGCAGGCGAGGACGCCGACCGTCGGCCCGCCGACGGCGAGGGCGCCACGGTGCGCGGCGGCGTCGACGCCGAAGGCAGCTCCGGAGAAGACCGTCCAGCCGCGCTCGGTGAGGCCGGCGGCGAAGTCCGCGGCCATCCGCTGGCCGTACCCCGTACACGCGCGGGCCCCGACCACGGCGACGGACCGCACGGCGAGCACGCGCAGCCCGCCAGCGCCACGCGCCCACAGCGCGACAGGGCGCGCGACGCCCAGATCGTCCAACTGCGTCGGCCATCCCGGCTCCCCGGGACAGATGAGCCGCGCCCCGATCAGCGCGCCGTGTGCCAACTCCCGCTCCCCGTCCGGCGCGGCGACGCCTGCCGGCAGGGCGCGTACAAGCCGCTCGAGCGCCCGCTCGGGCCCGTACTCCTCGATCACCGCCCCGGCCCGCTCGTCCCCCGGCTCAACGATCCGCGTCAACGCGGCGCACGCGACACGCTCGGAGGTGACGAGGTCCTCGGCGGGGGTGGTCATGGCCGCTCCTGACGTACGGGGGTGCAGATGCATGAAGGGACCTGGCCCCGTGCCAGGGGCTCGCTTCTGGACGAGACCTGGCACGGGACCGCTCTGGGCCCGCAATGAGGCGGGCTAGAAGCAGGGTTCCGGGGGTGGGGCGTCGCGGATATGGGCGCCGCGGAGGGCGAGGGCGGTGCGGACGTGGGTGCGGTTGGGGCGGTCGGAGCCGGAGAGGTCGGCGACGGTCCAGGAGACGCGGAGGACGCGGTCGAGGCCGCGGGCGGTGAGGAAGCCGCGTTCCATCTCGCGCTCCGCGTCGCGCAGCGCCTCGGGGCCGAGCGGATAGCGGGTGCGCAGTTCGTGGCCGGGGACCTCGCCGTTCACACGCCATGGTGTGCCCGCGTAGCGGGCCGCCGCGCGTTCGCGGGCGGTGAGGACCCGGGCCGCGACCACCGCCGTGGACTCCGCCGGGGACTCGCGCTGGAGCAGCTGGGCCCGGCTGACCGCGTCGACCTGGACGCGGAGATCCACCCGGTCGAGCAGCGGTCCGCTCAGGCGAGCCTGGTAGCGGCTGACCATCGTCGGCGTGCACTCGCAGGACTCCCCGCGCCGCGACCACCGGCCGCACGGGCAGGGGTTCGCTGCGAGCAGCAGCAGGAAGCGGGCCGGCAGTCGCATCGAGCCCGCCGAGCGGGCGACGAGCACCTCGCCCGACTCCAGCGGCTGGCGCAGGGCGTCGAGAACCCGCACCGAGAACTCCGGAGCCTCGTCCAGGAACAGCACCCCGCGATGGGCCAGCGAGGCCGCGCCCGGGCGGGGCAGACCGCTGCCGCCGCCGACGATGGCGGGCATCGTCGTCGAATGGTGCGGGGCACAGTACGGCGCGTTGCGGACGAGCGGCCGGCCGGCCGGGAGCAGGCCCGCGATCGAGTGGATCGCGGTGACCTCCAGCGCCTCGCGCGGGAGCAGCGGGGGCAGGATGCCGGGGAGTCGCTCGGCCAGCATGGTTTTGCCGGCTCCTGGCGGCCCCTTCAGGAAGAGGTGGTGCCCGCCGGCTGCCGCCAGTTCCAGTGCGCGGCGGGCTTCGAACTGGCCGGCCACGTCGGCGAGATCCTTCTTCCAGTCGCCGTCCTCGCCGCTGTGCCGCACGCCGATGCCCGGCAGGGATAGACCGGCGAGGGCCGGATCGGGCCCCGACCCGAACAGTGGATCCGGGGGCTCCTCCGGCTCCGGCTCGCCGCCCAGCAGAGCGATCAGCTGCCGCAGCGAGCGCACCGCCAGCACCTCGACGCCCGGCACCAGCGCGGCCTCCGCCGCCGTCGCCTGCGGGACGGCGACCTTCGCGTAGCCGGCATCGGCCGCGGCGAGGACGGCGGGCAGCACGCCGCGCACCGGCCGGGCGCGGCCGTCCAGGCTGAGCTCGCCGACCAGCAGCAGCCGCTCGATCGACTCCGGCCGCAGCCGCTCCGCCGCCGCGAGGACCGCGCAGGCGATGGCCAGGTCGAAGCCGGAACCGCTCTTGGGCACCGAGGCCGGAGAGAGGCCCACGGTCAGCTTCTTCAACGGCCACCGCTCGCCGCTGTTCACCACCGCCGCGCGAACGCGGTCGCGCGATTCGTTGATCGCCTTGTCAGGCAGCCCCACGATCGTGAAGGCGGCGAGGCCGGGCTCCAGATCGGCCTGAACCTCGACCACCACTCCGTCCACCCCGATCAGCGCGACCGAACCGGTGCGGGCGAAGACCATCTCAGCCCACCGCCCCGCGAAGGTGGGTGATCCGGGCCGCGCCCCGGCGGCCGTGGACCACGCAGATCAGATCGACACGGACGCCACCCGGCGGCGGAGGCCCTGACCAGCACTCGGCCAGCCAGCGTTCGGCCAGGCCGAGCAGCCGTTCCGCCTTGACCTCGCCGACCGCCTCGGCCGGGCTCTGCAGGCCGTGTTCGGTGCGCGTCTTGACTTCGCAGACCGCGAGGGCCGGGCCACCGGGCAGCAGCGGATCGAGTGCGACGATGTCGAGCTCGCCGGCGCGGCAGCGCCAGTTCCTGGCGAGGACGCGCAGCCCGGCCGCCTCGAGATGGCGTGCGGCGGCCTGCTCCCCGTAACGGCCGAGGGCCTGGGTGCGTGCGGTCATCGGAATCACCTCCGCCGAGAAATCTCCCGGTGGCGGAGGTGTGGGGCCAGCGGCTTGCGCCGGCCTGTGGACAACTCAGGGGTGTGGAAAACCGGGCCACCCGCCAGGGTGAACCCGAAGCACGCACGCACCCGCTGCACGCCGGGCACGCGCGAAAGCATTCGCCGGGCACGCGCGGGGCGGTGCCGCCCCACGTCGCGCCCGGCGGCGCCGCTGCGGTACCCCAGCGGCGCCCTCAGCGTCCGAAGCCAGGCTCGTCCTGCGGCAGCTCCAGATCGCTCTTGGCGAGCTCCTCCACGTTCACGTCCTTGAAGGTCAGCACCCGGACCTGACGCACGAAGCGGGCCGGACGGTACATGTCCCAGACCCACGCGTCGGCCATCGTGACCTCGAAGAACACCTCGCCCTGCAGTGACTGCACCTTGAGCTCGTAGTCGTTCGTCAGGTAAAAGCGCCGCTCGGTCTCGATCACGAACTTGAACAGCCCGACGACGTCTCGATACTCCCGGTAGAGCTTGAGCTCCATCTCGGTCTCGTACTTTTCGAGGTCCTCGGCACTCATCCCCACGTTCCCCTCAGCTGTGCGTACGTCCAACCATTGTGGACCACAGGCGCGGCCCGGAGAGCCTGACCGGGCGGGCAGGTGGGCCTTCCCGCAGAACCTGCGCCAGCAGCTTCGCCAGCGCGTTCGGATAGATGGTCTCCTCGGTCTCCCTCAGCTCCTGAAGGGTCCACCAGCGCAGCGCGTCGGTGGTGCGCAGCTCCAGCTCGGTCTGCCCGGAGGTGTCCGTCTCGACGGTCTCCGTACGGGCCAGGTAGTACCACTCGTCCTGGGCGTAGCTGCGGCCGTCGAACTCGAACTCCGTCGCCCGCGTCGCCAGCAACGGGCCCAGCCGGGCGTCGCGGATGCCGGTCTCCTCGGCGATCTCGCGGTGCGCCGCCTCCGCGAGGCCCTCACCCTCCTCGACGCCGCCGCCGGGGGTGAACCACCACTCCCGGCCCTGCTGCTGCGGATCGAAGCCGTGCAGCAGCAGGATCCGGTCCTCCGGGTCGAGCAGCAGCACGCGCGCCGCGCGGCGCCGCTTCGGTGTCATCCGGTGGTGCTCCTCGTACGTTCCTGCGCGGGTGCCGGACGCGAGCGCTTCCGACCTGCCATGCCTGCGACCGTACCCGCCGCAGCGGTGATCAACACCAGCGCGGCTCCACCGAGCGTGGCGAGGGTGGCCAGGCCCAGCGGCCCGTGGTCCGTCGCCCGCGCGCCCGGCAGGGCGTCGAAGACGCTCGTGCGGTCGATCGTGCGGGCGGCCCCCAGCGGCCAGGCCACACCCTCCACCCGGCCTATCACCGCGGAGGCCGGAACGCTGCCGCCCAGCTGGTCGATGTGGACCCGGGAGTCCTCGGAGACAGCCCGGCTGTCGCCCATCAGCCAGAGCCGGCCGGCCGGGACGGTGGTGCTGAACTGCTGCGTGGCCGGGCCCGCGCCCAGCGCCGCACCGGCACTGCCACCGCTTCCCGGGGAGCGTGGGGAGGTGTCCAGGTAGCTCTCGCTGAGCGGGACACCGTTGACGGTCACCCGACCCTGGGCGTCGCAGCACTTCACGACGTCGCCGCCGACGCCGACGACCCGCTTGACCATCGCGCTGTTGCCCCAGTCCGCGTCCTTGAAGACGACGATGTCGCCGCGGCCGATCGCGGAACCGGAAACCTGCTCGGCGAGCACCGTCTCTCCGGACTTCACGGTCGGCTCCATGGAGCCGGTGGGCACCGTGTAGGGGCGGTACTGGACGGCGAGCAGCACGAAGCCGCCGACCATGGCCAGCAGCCCGATCCCGATTCCCAGTGCCTGGAGCACTCCGCCCGCCGTGGGCTTACGTCCCGCCATGCCCGTCGCTCCCCGCACTCGTCCGCGCCCGTCGGGCGCCAGTCCGCGTGCCACAGCAGAGGGCCGTGGTACGTCCGAGCAGATTACTCGTCGGTACCACGGCCCTCGCAAGAGCAGAGCGACTTCTTCCGGGCTACTTCCCCGCTACTTCCGCCGGAGCTTCCTGCGCCGGTTGAGCAGCGTGATCGGCACGGCGCCGACCAGGGCCACCACGGCCGGGTTGCCGTCGACGAAGGCGGCGGCCTGGTTGCTGATGCCCGGCTGCGAGAAGGTGTCCGGGATCGGCAGCGTCTTCCAGTTCGACGGCGGCCAGGCCACCACGATCGCGCGGCCGATCACGTCGCTGTCCGGCACCGAGCCGCCACCGGGCTCGTCGACGTGGTACCGGGAGTCCGCCGAGTCCTGGCGGTGGTCGCCCATGACGAAGATCGAGTTGGCCGGGACCTTGAACTTGGTGATGTTCTTGTCGCCGCACGGCGTGTTGCCCGGGTAGAGGTAGGGCTCGTTCAGCGCCTTGCCATTGACGTAGACCGGGCCGGTGCCCGAGCAGCTGATGGTGTCGCCGCCGACCGCGATGACCCGCTTGATCAGGTCCTTCTCGTTGGCGGACGGCATCAGGCCGATCCACGAGAGCACGTCCTGGACGCCGCGAACGAAGCCGTTGCTGCTGGGCTGCTGCCCGGGCTCGCCGGCCAGCCAGTTGCTCGGGTCGTGGAAGACGACGACCTCGCCGCGCGACGGCTTCGAGCCGAAGCTCGGCGTCAACTTGTCGACCAGGACCCGGTCCCCGATCCGCAGCGTGTTCTCCATCGATCCGGAGGGGATCGAGAATGCCTGCACCAGGAAGGTCTTGATCAGCAGCGCCAGCACCAGCGCGACGCCGATCAGGATCGGCAGCTCCTTCCAGAAGGAACGCTGCTTCTTCCCCTTCGACTTGGTGGACTCGGAGCCGTCGGTGTCGCCACCGTTGCCCACGACGACGTCGGAGCCCTCGGTGAGATCCTCCACCGGGCTCTCCGTCTGCTCGCCCATCTCCGATGCCTCGCTCTTCTCCTGGGCGGCTTCCCCGCGTCCCTTGTCGTCCACGGACCCTACGGTACGACCGCTGGAGTCCTCGGGCTCGCCGACACCAGAGCGTGCACCGACCACCAAGTCCCCCACGTCGCCTCCTCAGCTGAACCGCGGACGGCGTCCGTCCGCGCACACACGTACCACCAGGCCCACCCGCGACGTGTCACCCGCGACGGCGACGCCTTGCGCGTCCCGCCCCGGGCACAGCCGCGACCACACCCATAACGAGCGGGAGTTCCCCGGGAACCGGTCCCAGGGGCGCGGACGAAGAAACTTGACGAACACTTTGCTGGCCGCCCGGCAGAGTCTGCCAGCGCGACATCGGCCAGACCACCGCGACAGCGCGGCCGACCACGTCCTTCTCCGGCACGAAGCCGCCCCCCGGCTCGGTCATGTGGTAGCGGGAGTCCGCCGAGATGTCGCGATGATCACCCATCACCCACAACTCGCCGGCCGGGACAGTGACCTTGAAGGGGATCCGGGACGGCGGGTTGCCGGCGAAGAGATAGGGCTCCTCGATCGGCTTGCCGTTGACGAGGATCCGGCCGTGGCTGTCGCAGCACGCCACGGTGTCGCCGGGCAGGCCGATCACACGCTTGATCAGATCGCGGTCCGAGGGCAGCAGTCCGAGGAAGTTGAAGGTGCTCTTGATCGCACCGAGCAGCGGACCCGACTTGGGCACCGGATCGTTCCTGAGCCAGTCGCTCGGGTCGTTGAAGACCACGACGTCGCCCCGCTCGGGCTGCCAGCCGAGCCAGGGCGACAGCTTGTCGACCGCGACCCGGTCGCCGATGGCGATGGTGTTCTGCATCGAGCCGGAAGGGATCGAGAAGACCTGCACCAGAAAGGTCTGCAGCAGCAGGGTGATGACCAGGGCGACGCCGATCACCAGCGGGATCTCCCTGGCCAGCGAACGCTGCCTGCGCCGCTTGGCCCGCTTGGCACTGCGCCGCCTCTCAGCACGGCCTCGTTCGGCCCGCCCGCTGCCGCCCGACAGCTCCTCGTCCCCCACCTCGGCGGACTCGGCGGACTCGGCGGCGTCGGACTCGAACCGGGATCGCGACGGCACGGAACGCGATCTACCCCTGGTGCCCACGGGCCCCGCCTCCCGCTCCGGCGGCCGCGATCGCGCGGTCCAGCTCCGCGAACACCTGCGGGCGGTCCAGGGAACGCCAGTGGCCGACGGGCAGGATCACCCACTCCGCGCGTCCGATGACCCGGCCGACCGGCACGAAGCCGCCGCCGGGGTCGCCCAGGTGGTCTCTTGAATCCGCGGAGACGGCGCGGTTGTCGCCGAGCACGAAGAGCTTGCCCGCCGGAACCACCACGACGAAGGGGTAGGCGGACGGCTTGGCGCCGGGAAAAAGGTAGGAGCTCTCGTCGAGCGGGACGCCGTCCACGGTGATGCGGCCCTGAGCGTCGCAGCACTTGACCGTGTCGCCGGCGACGCCGATGACGCGCTTCACGAAGTCGTTGCCGGAACCGTCGCCGGCGTCCTGGGTCTCGGTGTCGATGAAGGACCCGCGGCCGTCGAAGACGACGACATCGCCGCGGTGCGGGGCGCCGCCGAAGGCGTAGGAGACCTTGTTGACCAGCACCCGGTCCCCGACGGCGAGCGTGTTCTCCATGGAGCCGGACGGGATCGTGAACGGCTGAGCGACGAAACGGTTCAGCAGCACGATCGCGACGGCGCAGACCACGACGAGGAGCGCGATCTCCTTGAGTCGAGCGCCGCCCGACCGGGAGGCAAGCCACGAAACGCCGGAGGACCGCGACGGCGCCGCCGCCACCTCGTCGTCGACGGGTGGCTGGGCGCTGTCGCGGTCCCCGGGAAGCTGCTGCGTTTCCATTGCCGCAGCAGCCTAAGCCATCAGGCTGAGCCGCTGCGGCAGGAGGCAGACGTGACAGCTCAGCTGTCGCGCTTCTCCTTGATCTTCGCGGCCTTGCCGCGCAGGTCACGGAGGTAGTACAGCTTGGCGCGACGGACCGCACCGCGGGTCACGACCTCGATCTTCTCGACGATCGGGGTGTGCACCGGGAAGGTGCGCTCGACGCCGACGTTGAAGCTGACCTTGCGGACCGTGAAGGTCTCGCGCACGCCCGCACCCTGGCGACGGATGACGACGCCCTTGAACTGCTGGATACGGGAGCGGTTGCCCTCGATGACGCGAACGTGGACGTTCACGGTGTCGCCGGGGCGGAAGGCCGGAATGTCGGCGCGGACCGACGCGCTGTCGATCTCGCTGAGCAGGTTGCTCATGATTTCTCCATCACAGGCGCCACAGGCCACCCGCGGAATTCGTGATTGATGATTCGCTGTGTGTCCGCCGGTTTCCGTCGTCTCCCCTGTGGCAGAGGCGGCGGTCCTGCACCGTGCTTTCGCAGCGGCGTCGGCCGTGGACAGGCAGCAAGGAGCTATTCTTGCACGTCTTCTGCGCCCTGAAGAAATCGGCCGCTCGCCTCGTCCCACCAGACGCCCATGCCGGCCAGCGCCTTGAGGTCGTGCTTGTCCATCGCGCCGCGCTCCCAGCGGGCGACCAGGTCGGGGCGGTTGGCGAGGGTCCGTGCGAAGGCCTCGTCGCGACGCCAGCGGGCGATCTTGGCGTGGTTGCCGCTGAGCAACACCTCGGGCACGGCCCGGCCGCGCCACTCGGCGGGCTTGGTGTAGACGGGACCTTCCAGCAGGTCGGCCATCCGGCCCGGCGCGAAGGAGTCGTCCTGGTGCGACTCGGCGTTGCCGAGCACGCCGGGCAGCAGCCGGGCCACCGCCTCGACGATCACCAGCACCGCGACCTCGCCACCGGCCAGCACGTAGTCCCCGATGGAGACCTCGACGACGGGCATGCGCGCGGCCGCGTCCTCGATGACGCGGCGGTCGATGCCCTCGTAGCGGGCGGGCGCGAAGGCGAGCCAGGGCTCGGCGGCGAGCTGCTGGGCCAGCTCCTGGGTGAACGGACGTCCACTGGGGGTCGGCACGACCAGCGTGGGCACGGCACCCTCGCCAACCCCCTCGGCGGAGCCGGAAGCGACGACGGCGTCCAGTGCCTCCGCCCAGGGCTCGGGCTTCATCACCATGCCGGGACCGCCCCCGTACGGCGAGTCGTCCACGGTGCGGTGCACGTCGTGGGTGAACTCGCGCAGCTCGTGCAGCCGGACGTCCAGCTGACCGCGGGCGCGAGCCTTGCCGACCAGGGAGAGGTCCAGCGGGGCGAGGTACTCGGGAAAGATCGTGACGACGTCGATCCGCATCAGGCGTCGGCACCGCTCTCGTCGGTCGGGGCAGCGTCCTCGCCCTTGGCGACCGGCCGGGGCTCGTGCTTCTCGTCGTCGCGGGTGCTGACCACCACGGCCTCCTCCGGGTCGAGCAGGCCCGGCGGCGGGGTGATCACGGCCCGCTGCTCCTCCAGGTCGATCTCCGGCACCATCTCGGTGACGAACGGGATCAGCACCTCACTGCCGTCCGCGCGGAGCACGGTGAGCAGGTCCTGGTAGGGCAGGTGGACGACCTCGGTCAGCTCACCGACCAAGGTGCCGTCGGCCAGGAAGACGTCGATCCCGATCAGCTGGTGGTCGTAGAACTCCTCCGGGTCCTCCGGACGGTCCTCGGGGTCGATCTCGGCGATCAGCAGCGTGCCGCGCAGCGCCTCGGCGGCGTTGCGGTCGTTGACGCCCTCGAAGCGCAGCAGCAGCCGACCGCTGTGCACCTTGCCGGTGGCGATGGTGAGCGGGCCGGCCGTGGCGGGGTCGGTCATCAGCACCGCGCCGGGGCCGAGCCGCAGCTCTGGCTCGTCGGTGCGCACCTCCACGGTGACGTCACCCTTGATCCCGTGGGCGCGGCCGATCCGGCCGACGATGAGCTGCACTGTTCCGCGTCTCCTTAAGTCAAAAAGGGCTGACTGGGATCCAGGATCCCAGTCAGCCCCGAGAGGTGCCTCTCAGCCAAGCCTTTGGCGGCGTGGCCTGGTCAGCGCACGCTGTCCACGTCGACGAGGTCGACCCGGACGCTGCGACCACCGAGCGCGGTGACCACGGTGCGCAGCGCACGCGCAGTGCGCCCGCCGCGGCCGATGACCTTACCGAGATCCTCCGGGTGCACGCGCACCTCGAGGATCCGGCCCCGGCGGAGCTCACGCGAGCTGACCTGGACCTCGTCCGGGTTCTCGACGATGCCCTTCACCAGGTGCTCGAGGGCTTCCTCCAGCATGATCACGCCTCGGCGGAAGCGTCGGACTCGGCCGCGGCCTCGTCCTTCTTCTCCGTCTTCTTGGCCTTCGGAGTGATGGCCACACCGGTGGTCTCGCTCTCGAAGCCGGCGACGGCCTTCGCGAACAGGTGCGAGAAGTCCGTGACCTTGGGCTCGGCGACCTTGAGCGGCGCCGGGGCCTCGAGGCCCTTGAACTTCTGCCAGTCACCGGTGAGCTTCAGGATGGCGAGCACGGCCTCGGTCGGCTGGGCGCCGACACCGAGCCAGTACTGGGCGCGGTCGCTGTCGACCTTGATGATCGAGGGGTCGTAGGTCGGCTGGTAGATGCCGATCTCCTCGATCGCGCGACCGTCACGCTTGGTGCGGGCGTCGGCGACGACGATGCGGTAGTGCGGGGAGCGAATCTTGCCGAGACGCTTCAGCTTGATCTTGACTGCCACGGGAGTGGTTCTCCTGGTTTTGACGTGGGTGAGCAGCCGCGCGTTCCACGTGGGGTTGCGGCTGCTGGCTGCTCTACGGACACGTCAGCCGGAAGGAGAGAGGGCCCTGCTCGGCTGCCGAGTACTCAGCTGTCCATTCTGCCATATCGGCGCGTGACGCTTGACCGCCGGGCCCTGGACAGGCTCTGGACAAGCCCTGGCAGGCCCGACGGCGGTCGGTCGTTCAGCGGCGGGTGCGCGGCTCGGCGATCTGGAAGACCTCGCCGCAGTTGCCGCAGACGATGGGCGCCTGGGCCAGCACCGAGGGCACGACGCGGACGTTGCGCCCGCAGCCGCAGACCGCCTTGACACGGACGCCGCCACCCGAGGAGCCGTGCCGGGTGGCCGGACCGCGGAAGGTGCGCGACCGGTCGCCCGTGCTGCTGGTCGCGGCAGCGTGGTCGCCCAGCGCGCGCTGCAGGCGGTCAATCGTTTCAGCAAAGCGCTCACGGGTTTCCGGTCGCATGGTGACCAGGGAGAAGCCGGAGCTGGGGTGAGGGTCGGCGTTGTGATCGAGGCCGAGCTCGTCGGCCAGGGTCAGGAAGCGCCGGTTGTGGTAGCGCCCGGCCCGGGACGTGTCCCGGATGCCGCGCGCGGCGGCGAGGCCGTGGGCGGCCTCGTGCAGCAGCCGCTCGAAGCCCAGCTCGGTACCGCAGGCCGAGGAGGACTCCCCGATCAGCGATTCCGGGGCCGCGAGGTTCGGCAGGTCGGAGTGGAAGCGCTGGATGTCGCCCCAGGCGACGGCCAGCTCGGCGGCGAGGACCAGAGGTTGTGTCGTGCTCACGCAACGCCAACGAGGCAGGGTTCCACGATGTTCCGCAGATTCGAGAATTGTTGAAGGCTTTATTTTTCCGTGACCTGCGCCACATTGCCCCGTTCACCCCGGGCGGCACCGCCTGCGATATTCATCTGCCGTTCTGGACAGGGCAGTTGACCAGAACGAGACGGCCGGCCCCGGCCCCCCGTGCGAGGGGGCAGGACCGGCCGTCCTACGACAATCGGCTGAGCATGGTCTCAACCACTGAGACGAGGCTCAGTAGGCGCGGGCCACGATCGCGATGTTGCCCGCCTGGTCGTCCGTCTCCGGCACCGAGCCGTCCTCGGCCACGATGCAGCGGACCGAGACGCCCTGCTCGGCCAGCTTGGCCTCGCCCTCCGGGCCGAGCTCGGCCCAGGAGATCCGGCCCCAGCCGGTCGCGGCGGCCTCGGCGGCCTCGTCGATCGTGCTGACATCGACCGTGCGGGACTCGCGGCGCTCGCGGGACTGACGCAGCAGCAGCGCCTGGTCCTCCTCCAGCACGGCGGGCACCAGCTGCGCCAGCGCGTCGACCGCCACCGGCTCCTTGCCCCCCGCGATGCGGCGGACCAGCATGGCCGTGCCGTTCTCGAGGTCGCGCGGGCCGACCTCGATGCGGACCGGAACGCCCTTGAGCTCCCAGTCCACCGCGCGGCGACCGAAGGGGGTGTCCGTCTTGTCGTCGACGACGACGCGGACCCCGGCGGCCTCCAGCGCGGCGCCGATCTCGCGGACCTTGGCCAGCACGGCGTCGTCGCCCTTGATCGCCAGCACGACGGCCTGGACCGCGGCGAGGCGCGGCGGGACACGCAGGCCGTTGTCGTCGCCGTGCGACATGATCAGGCCGCCGACCATGCGGGTGGAGGTACCCCAGGAGGTCTGCCAGACGTGCTCGCGCTCGCCCTCGCCCTTGAGGTAGGTGGTGTTGAACGCCTTGGCGAAGTTCTGGCCCAGCTCGTGGCTGGTGCCCATCTGCAGCGCCTTACCGTCGACCATCATGCTTTCGAGCGTGAGCGTGTTGATCGCGCCGGCGAAGCGCTCCTTGGCCGTCTTGCGGCCGAGGACGGTGTCGATGGCGAGGACGTTGGTCATGAAGTCGCCGTAGACGTCGGTGTGGATCATCGACGCGTAGGCGTGCGCGTCCTCGTAGGTGGCGTGGGCCGTGTGGCCCTCCTGCCAGAGGAACTCGGTGGTGCGCAGGAAGACGCGGGGACGCAGCTCCCAGCGGACGACGTTGGCCCACTGGTTGATCAGCAGGGGCAGGTCGCGGTGGCTCTGGACCCACTTCGAGAAGTACTCGTTGATGATCGTCTCGGAGGTCGGCCGGACGACGATCGGCTCTTCGAGCTCCTTGCCGCCGCCGTGGGTGACCACCGCGAGCTCGGGCGCGAAGCCCTCGACGTGCTCGGCCTCACGGGTGAGGTAGGACTGCGGGATGAACATCGGGAAGTAGGCGTTCTGCGCGCCTGCCTTCTTGATCCGCGCGTCCATCTCCTGCTGCATCCGCTCCCACAGGCCGTAGCCGTACGGTCGGATGACCATGGTGCCGCGCACCGGACCGTTGTCGGCCAGCTCGGCCTTGTTGATCAGATCCTGGTACCAGCGCGGGAAATCATCCGCCTGGGGGGTGAGAACGGGAGCCTTTGCCATGGGGCGAATGGTACGGGGCAGGCCGGGCTCGGCTCCAATCCGTTCTCGCGGGGCCTGCGGGGGGCGCGCGGGAACGTCCGCCCCGAAGGGTCCGCCTCGACTATGGACGCGGGGCGGCTCGCGCGCTTGGCTGGAGGCAGGATCCCGGACCCGGCCGAGGTGAGGAGCCGTCATCATGGTTTCTGCGCAGTTGACTCAGCGGGGGGAGCGCGGGGAGCGCACACGGGCGCGGCAGCGGGCACGCGACTGGGCGGAGATCCAGGAACGGATGCTGGTCCCTCTGTACGAGGCGGTCTACGACCGGCTGGAGGTGGGGCCCGCCACATCGGTGCTGGGCCTCGGTTGCAGGTCGGGCCTTGCCCTCCTGCTCGCGGCGGCGCGCGGCGCGGAGGTGGCCGGCCTGGAGCCGGAGGCGGAGCTGCGGGAGCTGGCCCAGGACCGCTCCCTCCGCGTCCTGTCGGACGTCTACCGCGAGATCGCTCCCCCGCGAGGGGCGGCGCACACGCTGGTGACGGCGTTCGAGCACCTCTCCTGCACGGCGGACCCCCCGGCCTTGGTCCGTGACGCGGCGCGGCTCACCACGCGGGGCGGGCATGTCGCTCTCGCGACCTGGGGCCCGGAGGAACGCTGCGAGAGCGCGGCGGTGCTGGATGTCGCACGGCGACTGGCGGATCCGCGACGGTCGGCCCCGTACGCGCCGTTCGCGCTGAGCGCGCCGGGCGCGCTGGAATCCCTGATCGACAGCGCGGGCCTCCGACCGGCGGGCGGCGGCCGCGTCTGCTGCCCTTACGCCTACCCGGACCTGGACACGGCGCTGCGCGGCGTGATGTCGACGGGCGTGTTCGACCCGGCGGTGGAGTTCTCCGGCGAACGGCAGGTCGCGAAGGAGATCACCGAGACGCTGTACCCGTGGGTCCGGACGGACGGCTCGGTCCGGATGGAGAACGTCTTCCGCTACGTGCTGGCCGAGAGGGTTCGATAGGCAACGGGCTCAGTTGCACTCCGCCAGGGGCGCGGGGAACTGCGCGACAAGCCACCCGCGCAGGTAGAGCACCGAACGCGCAGGGCCATCCGCTCGTCAGTGGTTTCTCGCGCAGTTCCCCGCGCCCCTGGCGTCCTGCCGGGTCACTCGCCGTCTTTGAGAGTCCGTGGGATGCCCGCGACGCGGTAGGCGTGGGGCTCGTCCAGGGTTTCGTGTTCCATCAGGGCCTCGGCCAAGGCGTTCAGCTGGTCGCGGTGGTCGGTGAGCTTGCGGCAGGCTTCCTCGTAGCACTCGGCGACGATCCGCCGCGCCTCGCCGTCCACCGCGTCGAGCGTGCTCGGCGCAGCCGACAGGCCGTACGCACCCTGGGAGTCGTTCGGGATCGCCGTCAGGCGGCCGACCTTCTCGCTCATGCCCCAGCGGCCCGCCATGCCGCGGGCGATGTTCGTCACCTGCTCGAGGTCGCTCTCCGCGCCCGTCGTGATCACGCCGTAGACCACCTGCTCCGCCGCCATCCCGCCGAGTGCGCCGATGATGCGTCCGCGCAGGTACTCCTCGGTGTAGGAGTAGCGGTCCGCCTCCGGCGTGGAGAGCGTCACGCCCAGCGCGCGGCCGCGCGGGACAATGGTGATCTTGCGCACCGGGTCCGCGCCCGGCTGCAGCATGCCCAGCAGCGCGTGGCCGGATTCGTGGTACGCCGTCCTGAGCCGGTCCGCGTCCGGCATGACCAGTGCGCGGACCGCGCCCAGCTGGACCTTCTCCAGGGCGTCGGAGAAGTCGCGGCCGGAGACCTCGTCGTCCTTGCGCTTGACCGCGAGCAGCGCGGCCTCGTTGGCGAGGTTGGCCAGTTCCGCGCCGGTCATACCCGGCGTCGTCTTCGCCACCTGCTCCAGGTCGACGTCGGCCGCCAGCGGCTTGTCCCGCGTGTGGATCTTGAGGATCGCCTCACGGCCGGTCCGGTCCGGCGGGCTGACCATGACCGTGCGGTCGAAGCGGCCCGGCCGCAGCAGCGCCGGGTCCAGGACGTCGGACCTGTTCGTCGCGGCGAGGACGACCACGCCCTCGGAGCCGGAGAAGCCGTCCATCTCGGTGAGGATCTGGTTGAGGGTCTGCTCGCGCTCGTCGTGTCCGCCCATCGCGTTACCGCCGCCACGGGCGCGGCCGATGGTGTCGATCTCGTCGATGAAGATGATCGCGGGCGCGACCTTGCGTGCCTCCGCGAAGAGCTCACGCACCCGCGAGGCCCCCACGCCGACGATCATCTCGATGAACTCGGACGCCGACGCGGAGAAGAACGGCACATTCGCCTCACCCGCGACGGCCCGCGCGAGCAGCGTCTTGCCGGTGCCGGGCGGGCCCGCGAGCAGGACGCCACGCGGCATCTTCGCGCCCAGCTTCCGGTAGTCGTCAGGTCGCCGCAGGAAGTCCACGACCTCGGCCAGCTCCGCCTTGACCTCGTCGATACCCGCGACGTCCTCGAAGGTGGTGCGCTTGCCGCCCGGCGGCGTCTCGATCGGCTTGGGCGGGGCCTTCTTGGCCAGCCCGCCCATGCCGCCCCCGCTCATCCGCTTGGCGATCACTACCCAGAGCACGACCAGCAGCAGCATCGGCGCCAGCGAGATCAGCAGGTTGGCGAGGAAGCTGCGCTCCTTGACCACCGGCTCGGCGTCGACCTTCACGTTCTGCTGGGTCAGCGTGGTCCAGAGAGGGTCCTCGGCGAAGACCGGGCGCTGGGTGGTGAACTGCGTGTAGGTCTTGCTGCCGTCGTCCGGCTGCGGCTGGGCGGCCTTGAGCTTGCCCTGGATCGTGTCGCCCTTGGCGTAGATCTCGGAGACCTGACCCGCGCTCAGCTGCTTGGTGAACTCGGTGTAGGGGACCTTGATCTGCTTCCCGCCGCCGAGGAGGTTCAGCAGCATGTCCACGAGCAGGAACACGATCAGGGCGGTGAGCACCATGCTCAGCCAGCTGCGCCGGGACGGCTTGCCCGGAGGGGGCGGCGTGGACGGGGCCCCCTCCGACCGCCAGAGCTTGTCGGGGTTCTCGCGAGGCGGCACAGGGCTGGTCACCCTTGTGACAATACGGACAATCAGGACACCGTGCCAGCACCCGCGCCGGGCCACTCCTCCGCGGTCAGCGCGTATCGCTCGTGGTCACGCCAGGCGTCCTGGAGGAACAGCATGCGCGGCGAGAAGCCTTCGAGCCGGAAGCCGAGCCGCTTGGCCATCGCCACGGAGGGCGCGTTCTCGGGCTGGACGTTGATCTCCAGGCGGTGCAGGCCGAGACCTCCCTCGGTCTCCGGCGTGAAGCAGGCGTCCACGACGAGGCGCATGCCCTCGGTCATCCGACCGGTGCCGTTGTAGGGGAGGTAGGAGTTGTAGCCGAGCGAGGCGTTGCGGAAGCGTCCGCGCACGATGTTGGAGACGTTGCATGTCCCGACGAGGCCGCCGTCCTCGGTGCTCACGATGAGGAAGGTCCGCAGCACGTCGCCCTGACGGCGCACCATCTCCGGCAGGGCGTCGGGCTCGACGGGGTTCCATCGCCCGATGTGCTCGGCGGAACGGTTCACCGCCGCGGCGTACGCGACGGCGTCGGAGATTTGAGGGTGACGGATCTCTACACGCATGCATGAACGCTAGCGCGTGCAGCGAGGGCAAGTTGCACTATCCAGGGGCGCGAGGAACTGCGCGACAAACCACTGAGGTGGTGGGTCCCCGAACGAGCAGGGCCATCCGCATGTCAGTGGTTGTTCGCGCAGTTCCCCGCGCCCCTAGGTAAGGGCAACCTGGCCGTTTGCCTTCTAGAGCAGGTCCTTGAACTCCTTGGGGAGCTCGAAGTCCGTCGGGCTCTGCCCGGCGCCCAGGCCGAACGCACCGCCCGGCTGGGCCGCGCCGTCGACCTTCTTCTGCTCCGCCGCCTGCGCGTCCTGCTGGCGCTTCAGCGGGTTGCCGCTCTGGCGGCGGCCCTTGGCCGCCTTCTGCTGCTTGCCCTTGCGCGCCCCGCCGCCGCCCATGCCGGGCATCATCGGCATGCCGGGCACGCCCTTGCCGCCCGCCATCGCCGACATCATCTTGCGTGCCTCGAAGAAGCGCTCGACCAGGCTGCTGACCTCGGAGACGTGCACGCCCGAACCCTTGGCGATACGCGCCCGGCGCGAGCCGTTGATCAGCTTCGGTTCGTCCCGCTCCGCCGGGGTCATCGACTTGATGATCGCGCCCACCCGGGCGACGTCCTTGTCGTCGATCGAGTTGATCTGGTCGCGCATCTGCGCCATGCCCGGCAGCATGCCGAGTAGCTTGGTGATCGAGCCCATCTTGGAGACCTGCTCCAGCTGGGCCAGGAAGTCACCGAGGCCGAACTCCTTGCCGCCCTTGCTCGCCAGCTTGGAGTGGACCTTGGCGGCCTCCTCCTGGGAGAAGGTCTTCTCGGCGTGCTCGATCAGGCTGAGCACGTCGCCCATGCCCAGGATGCGCGAGGCCATCCGGTCCGGGTGGAAGGCGTCGAAGTCGTCGAGCTTCTCGCCGTTCGAGGCGAACATGATCTGACGGCCGGTGACGTGCGCCACCGACAGCGCCGCGCCACCACGCGCGTCGCCGTCCAGCTTGGACAGCACGACGCCGGTGAAGTCGACGCCCTCGAGGAAGGCCTGCGCGGTCGTGACCGCGTCCTGGCCGATCATCGCGTCGACGACGAAGAGGACCTCGTCCGGGTTGACCGCGGCGCGGATGTCCGCGGCCTGCTGCATCATCTCGGCGTCGATGCCGAGGCGGCCGGCGGTGTCGACGATGACCACGTCGTACTGCTTGGTCTTCGCGTAGTCGATCGAGTCGCGGGCGACCTTGACCGGGTCGCCGACGCCGTTGCCCGGCTCGGGGGCGAAGATCGCGACGCCCGCGCGCTCGGCCATCACGCCGAGCTGGGTCACCGCGTTCGGGCGCTGGAGGTCACAGGCGACCAGCAGCGGCGTGTGCTTCTGGTCCTTGAGCCACTTGGCCAGCTTTCCGGCCAGGGTGGTCTTACCGGCGCCCTGGAGACCGGCCAGCATGATGACCGTCGGGCCGGTCTTGGCGTAGCGGAGCCGGCGGGTCTCGCCACCGAGGATGCCGATGAGCTCCTCGTTGACGATCTTGATGACCTGCTGGGCCGGGTTCAGCGCGGCGGAGACCTCCGCGCCGGCGGCCCGCTCCTTGATCCGCGCGATGAAGGCGCGGACCGCAGGGAGCGCGACGTCCGCCTCCAGCAGGGCGATCCGGATCTCGCGGGCGGTGGCGTCGATGTCCGCCTCGGACAGGCGGCCCTTGCCCCGGAGGTTCTTGAACGTCGCTGCGAGGCGGTCGGAAAGTGTGTCGAACACGTCGGTCGCGGGTCCTTGTTGCTCGAGGGCGGGTGACAGCTATTGCCCACCAGGGTATCTGGCCCGCCGTGCGTGCCGGGAACGCACCCGGGAGGCACCCGTACGGGGGCACCGCGCTCGCGCCTCCACCCCTCCGCCGCGTCACGTCACCAGCATGGGCGTATGTCGCTGGTCGCCAAGCTGATCTACGCCCGTCGCCACCCGCTGCTGGGTCGCGCGGTGCAGGAGTTGCTCGCGCTCTACGGAGTCGAAGTGCCCGCCGCCGCCGAGATCGGCCCCGGGCTGGTCGTGTTCCACCGGGGCTTCGGCCTGGTGCTGCACCCGTACACGACGCTCGGCGCGGACGTCGTCCTCTACAACAACGTCACCATCGGCCGCGCGGACCCGTGGGTGCCGCAGGAGCTCAGCCGGATGGAGCGGGTCGTCGTCGAGGACGGCGCCGTGCTCTGCTCGGGCGCGCGCGTCGTCTGCAAGACGGGGGTGCTGACGGTCGGCCGCGGCACGATCGTCGGCGCGAACGCCGTACTGACGCGGTCGACCGGCCCGAACGAGATCTGGGCCGGGGTGCCGGCCCGCCGCGTCGGCTTCCGGCAGCCGCTGGACGAGTTGGTCGGGCAGGCTCAGGACAGCGCGCGCTCCACCGAGCGGGCCAGCTCCGTCGCCGCCGCGTCCGAGAGCGGCTGACCCTCGGGGTCGGTGAGGTAGAAGGCGTCGACCGCGTCCGCGCCGAGCGTGGAGATCCGCGCGCGGTGGACCCGGATGCCGGTGCCCTCAAGCGCACGGCCGATCCGGTGCAGCAGACCCGGCGCGTCGTGGGCGCGGACCTCCAGCACGGTCGCCGAGGCGCTGCTCCCCCGCGCCACGGTGACCCGCGGCGGCGGGGCGACGCTGCCCCGCCGCCGGGGAGCCGAGGCGTCGCGCTCGGCGAGGCGACGGGTGACGTCCAGGCCGCCCTCCAGCGCGCGACGGATGTCGGCGCGCAGCCGGGCCGCCTCGGGGACCTCGCCGAACTCGGTCGCGACCTTCCAGGTCAGCACCAGCACCGGCCCGGCACCGATCGGGTCCAGCTCGCGGATCGCCGCCGCCCGCACGGTGAGCCGGTGCAGCGCCAGCACACCCGCGACGACGGGCAGCACGGACGGACGGTCCGGCAGCGCGAGGGTCAGCTCGACGCCCATCGGCTCGTGCTCGTCGCCGTGGCCTTCCGCCTCGGCGCGCACCGAGAGGACCGGGCCGTTGGTCCGGGCGGCCTCGACCGCCAGGCGTTCCTCCTCGGCGGTCGGGTCCATCGCGGTGAGTCCGGTGTCCGGCGCGGGCGACTCCCCCGCGAGCGCCGCCGAGGCGCGCTGGACCAGTTCGCCGACCAGAGTCGCCCGCCAGTTGCTCCACGCCGCCGGTCCGGTGGCCAACGCGTCGGCCTCGGTCAGCGCGTGCAGCAGCTCGAGCGTGCCGACGCTGCCGACCACCGAGGTGATCGCGGCGACGGTGGCCGGGTCGTCGGGGTCGCGCCGCATCGCGGTCTCGACCAGCAGCAGGTGGTGCCGGACCAGCAGCGCGAGGGTCTCGACGTCGGCCTTCGGGAAGCCGAGCCGGGTCGCGACATCGCGGGTGATCACCTCACCGGCCTCGGAGTGGTCGCCGGGCCAGCCCTTGCCGATGTCGTGCAGGAAGGCGGCGACCAGCAGCAGGTCCGGGCGGGCGACGCGACGCGTCATCGCGGCGGCGCGGACGGCCGTCTCTACCAGGTGGCGGTCCACGGTCCAGCGGTGCACGGCGTTGCGCTGCGGGCGGCAGCGGACCCGCTCCCAGTCCGGCAGCAGCCGGGCGACCAGGCCCTCGGCCTCCAGCGCCTCCCAGACCGGGATCGCGCTCTCCCCCGCGCCGAGCAGCGTGATCAGCTGCTCCCGCGCCTCGTCCGGCCAGGGCACCGGCAGCGGCCGGGTCTCGGCGGCCAGGCGGCGCACCGTGCTGGGCGAGAGCGGCAGGTCCGCCTGCGCGGCGGCAGCGGCCGCGCGGAGCGGCAGCACCGGGTCGTGGCCGGGCCTGGCCGGCGCGGCGAGTACCGCCTCGCCCTCCATCTCGACGACGCCCTCGGCCAGCGGTCGGCGCGGTACCGGTCCGCGCACGGTGCTGCTGCCACCGCCGAAGCCTCCGCTTCCGAAACCGAAGACTCTGCGGCCCCGGCCGCTGCGGGCCCGCAGCACGCGTTCGACTTCGCGCCAGGTGATGTCGGAGGCGTAGGCGATGACCCTGGCCGCCTCGTAGACCTGGCGCAACAGGATGTCGGCGTCGAGCAGCCCGAGGTCGGCGGCGACGGCGTCCTGCTCCTGCAGGTTGAGCCGGTCGGTCGCGCGGCCGGTGACCAGGTGCAGCGAGTCGCGGACGTCACGCAGCCTGGCGGCCGCCTCGTTCAGTCCGGCGCGCGGGGCGTCGGCGATCCAGGAGGCGGCGACGGCGTCGAGCGCTGTCACGTCGCGCAGGCCGCCCCTGGCCTCCTTCAGGTCGGGCTCCAGCAGGAAGGCCAACTCACCCTGGCGCTCCGCGCGTTCGCGGCACAGGTCGAGCAGCTCGGGGAGCCGCTTGGGGGCGGCCGCACGCCAGTCGGCGAGGACCGCGGAGCGGAGGGAGGCGGTGAGCGCCGGGTCGCCGGCGATGTGGCGGGCGTCGAGCAGGCCGAGTTGGGCCTTGAGGTCCTCCGCCGCGACCTTGCGGGCCTGGCCGAGGTCGCGCACGGAGTGGTCGAGCGCGATGCCGTTGTCCCAGACGGGGTACCAGATCCGCTCGGCCAGCGCGGCCACGCCGGTGCCGCGCGCGCCGCCCTCGTGCAGCAGCAGCACGTCGAGGTCGCTGCGCGGGGAGAGCTCGCCGCGTCCGTAGCCGCCGACGGCGACGAGCGCGACGCCCTCCGGCGTGCCACCTGACAGCGCGTCGGTGAGCAGTCCGGAGAGCCAGCGGTCCGTCAGCTCCGCGAGCGCCGCTCGGCGCGGCGCGCCGCCCTTGCCGCCCTCGCGCAACAGCGCGAGCCGCCTGGCGGCGTAGCCGGTGCCTTCGGCCTGCTGGTCCGTCACGTTCGTTCTCCGTCCGTGGTGCGGATACGGCGGAGCGGACCCGCAGCCTTCGTCGGCTGCGAGCCCGCTTCACCCTTCACGTTCTACCAGGTCGACCAGCTCGTCAGAGCGCGTCCGGCCCGCGCTCGCCGGTACGGACCCGCACGGTGGTCTCGACCGGGATGCTCCAGACCTTGCCGTCACCGATCTTGCCGGTTCTGGCGGCCTTGACGATGACGTCGATCACGCTGTCCGCGTCGTCGTCCTCGGCGAGCACCTCTATGCGGATCTTCGGCACCAGGTCGACGGTGTACTCCGCGCCCCGGTAGACCTCGGTGTGGCCGCGCTGACGGCCGTAGCCGCTGGCCTCGGTGACGGTCAGTCCGTGGACGCCGAAGGCCTGCAGGGCCTCCTTCACGTCGTCCAGGCGGTGGGGCTTGATCACTGCGGTGATGAGCTTCATCTCAGGCATCGACCTTCGTCTCGGCGGGGCTCGCGACAGTCTCGGCGACCGGCGCCGACGGCGCCAGCGCCTTCGACAGAGCCGCGCCCACCGCGCTGAAGTCGTACGCCGACTCGGCGTGCTCGGACTGGTCGACGCCGGCGACCTCGACGTCCTCGGAGACCCGGAAGCCGATGGTCTTGTCGATGAGCTTGCCGATCAGCCAGGCGAGGACGAAGGAGTAGGCGCCGACCGCGCCGACACCGATCGCCTGCTTGCCCAGCTGGCTGAATCCGCCGCCGTAGAAGAGGCCCTTGGCGGGGCTGCCGCCGCCACCGGTGGCCAGCAGACCGATCAGCAGCGCGCCGGCCGCGCCGCCGACCGCGTGGACGCCGACCACGTCGAGCGAGTCGTCGAAGCCGAGCTTGTACTTGAGGCTGATCGCCCAGGCGCAGAGGGCGCCACAGGCCAGGCCGAGGGCGACCGAGCCGAGCGGGCTGATGTAGGCACAGGCGGGAGTGATCGCGACCAGGCCGGTGACCGCGCCGGACGCGGCGCCCAGCGAGGTGAACGCGCCGTGCTTGATCTTCTCGAAAGCCAGCCAGCCGAGCATGGCCGCGGCGGTGGCGATCTGGGTGTTGATGAACGCGAGACCGGCCAGGCCGTTGGCGGCCAGCGCGGAACCGGCGTTGAAGCCGAACCAGCCGAACCAGAGCAGACCGGAGCCGAGCATCACCAGCGGAAGGCTGTGCGGACGCATCGGGTCCTTCTTGAAACCGATCCGCTTGCCCAGCACCAGCGCGAGGGCGAGACCGGCCATACCGGCGTTCAGGTGGACCGCGGTACCACCGGCGAAGTCGAGGACGCCGACGTGGTCGACCAGCCAGCCGCCCTTGCCGTTGTTCGTGTAGAAGACCCAGTGCGCGACCGGGAAGTAGACGATGGTCACCCAGAGGGCGACGAAAAGACCCCAGGCCGCGAACTTCGCGCGGTCCGCGATGGCGCCGGAGATCAGCGCCGGCGTGATCACCGCGAACATCAGCTGGAATGCCGAGAAGGCGAACACCGGAATGGTTCCGGACAGTGTGTTCATTCCGATGTGGCGCATGCCGAGCATCGAGAAATCACCGATGAGGCCGTGGAACGAATCCGGGCCGAAGGAGAGCGTGAAGCCGTAGAGCACCCACAACACTGTGACGATGCCGAGCGCGATAAAGCTCATGATCAGCATGTTCAGGGTGCTCTTGACCCGGACCATGCCGCCGTAGAAGAAAGCGAGACCGGGGGTCATCAGCATGACCAGTGCCGCGCTTATGAGTACAAATGCGGTGTCTCCGCCGCTGAAGCCGCTGGGCATCGGCGTCTCCTCGAAATGTTGAGCCGCTCCGGTCCCGGGTATCCGTCCCGTGCCCCCGGGGTCGTCGGCTGATGCTGAGGAGATTGACGCAGCGCGGTTTCCGCCAATGAGTGCAGATGTTTCGCGTGAGTGACGAAGCTGACGCCGGTGTTACGCGACGGTGAACGAAAGCTCACCGAAAACCGGCCGCGAGAACCGTCCTGATGACCTGGCGTGGGGGAGCCGAGTCGGGTGAAGGGGGACGGGCCCCGCGGCCGGAGCTTTGGCCTATCTCCGCAGCTCAGAGCAGCTCAGAGCTGCTCGGAGCGGTTCAGGCCGTGTTCCGGGAAGCGACGCTCTCCGGCAGCGTGTGGTCGATCTGCTCGCGCAGTTGGCGCACGCGTTCGACGCCCTTGAACTCCCGTTCGGCCGCCTCGGTCGTCTTGCGCAGGCGCGTATTGACGCGCTCGGAACGGATCCGTGCCGCTATCTCCATCGCCTGCTCGGCGGAGGCCACCGCGGCCTCCGGCTCCTTGCGGAGCAGGTGCACACTGGCCATGCCGATCAGGTTCAGCGCGTAGGAGCGCTTGTGGTCGGGATCCTGCGCGAAGAGCTCCACGGCCTGCCCGATCTCGGGCTCCGCCTGAAGCGCGTACACCTGGCTGCTGCCCGTCTGGTAGCAGAGGTCGCGGTAGGAGTGGCCGTTCTCGGCGTGCAACTCGGCCTCGGAGAAGAAGGTCAGCCAGTCCGGCACGGCGTCGCGCTGGCCCGCGTCGTCGAAGGAGTCCTCGGCGTGGCGGGCGGCGCGGTAGCACTTGCCCGCCTCGCCGAGATTGGCGTAGGCGCGGGCCTCCATCGCGTGCATGAGCGCGAGTTGGCGTGAACTCGCCGTATCGCGCGAGCCGTACTGGGCGAGGTGGATCAGTTCGAGGGCGTCGGCGGGACGGTTGAGGTGGATCATCTGACGGCACATGTCCGTGAGGATCAGCGCGCCGAAGGGCCGGTCGCCGGCCTCCTTGGCCGCGTGCAGGGCCAGCACGTAGTACTTCTGCGCGCTGGGGTGCATGCCGACGTCGTAGGACATCCAGCCTGCGAGGTGGGCGAGTTGGGCTGTCGTCTGGAACAGGCGCTTCGTCGTCTGCGCGCTGTAGCTCTCCTGGAGCAGGTCGCAGACCTCGTGCAACTGGCCGACCACGGCCTTGCGGCGCAGACCGCCTCCGTTCTGGGCGTCCCACTGGCGGAACATCACGACGGTGGATTCGAGCAGGTCGAGCTCGGGGCCGGAGAGGCGGCCGGTGACGGGCCCACCGTCGCGGGCGGCGGAGAGCGCGCTGGTCGGCAGCCCGTGGGCGTTCGGACTGAGCCAGCGCTGCATCGGCTCGATGAGAGCGGAGCCGGCCGTGAGCGCGAGAGAGGTGCCGAGGAAGCCACGGCGGTTGAGCATCAGGTCGCTGCGCGAGTACTCGGAGATCAGCTGGACGGTCTGGTCGCCCGTCCAGGGCAGATCGACGCCGGAGCCGGGGGTGAGCGGCGCGATCGCCTTGAGGCCGAGGTCCTCGACGGGGACGAGTGAGCCGAATCGGTCCGAGAACAGCTCGGAGAGGATCTTCGGAATGGGCTCACGCGGCTGCTCGCCGTCGAGCCAGCGCCGCACCCGGGAGGTGTCGGTGCTGATGTGCGCGGCGCCCATCTGTCGGGCGCGGCGGTTGACCTGGCGGGCCAACTCGCCCTTGGACCAGCCGCTCCTGACGAACCATGCCGTCAGTTTGTCGTTGGGTTGCTTGTCGCCCACCGGAACGCCCCCATCCCGGGCTCGCGCCGCCACTGGTGCCGGCTGCTGTCGGTCCGTCAGTTGTCGTGTGCGCGGCCTGCCTTGCCAAGAAATGTTGGCATCCTGCCAGTGGCATACCCGCTGACGTGCTCATGCAGTGGAGCGTCTCCGACCCTGCACCAGGAACGTAGCGCGGTTTGCGCCGTCCGGGGGAGCTTGTCGGCAGAAACGCCACCTTTCGCCACCCCTACGAGTGAACTTCCCTCGACACACTCACGCTTCACTGGTGAGCAGCACCTTTCTTGGATAGCACATCGCTCGAACGCGCGGTGGGGCCGCCCGAATTGTTCAGGCGCGCAGGGTTTGGTGCGCGCCCCCCGAGCGCCGGCATCCGTAACCAAGGCATCCCCCGATCGGTTGGAGGTGAGTGGACGTGATGAGCACCGACTCCGTGTTCGGCGACAGCTGGCTCCGGGTTCAGCGCCGCCGCGCTCGCGCGATCCGGTGCGAGGCCGCGGCGGAGTACACCGCGCGCTGGGGCTGGGCCGTCGAACACGACGGCCCCTCGATCCGCCTGCTCACGGGTCACGGCTTCGACGTTCTCGACGTGCCGGAACCGGCGGGCTGCGAGTCCCTGGTCCGCCTCGAACGGATGGGCGTCCGCCCCGGTCCGGTCCTGGCGGCGCACGGCAGGGCGCTGTTCTTCGTGGCCCCGGACACGGCCTCCCGCCTGCCCGAGCTCCTCTACCGCACGGGCTGGGACGACGCCGACCTCGACCTCCTCCCCCACGGCCCCGGCTCCTCCGTCCCGGCCCCGCCCTCCCCCGGCGCCCGCTGGCTCCGGCCGCCCACCGCGGAGTCCGCCATCCGCCCCCCGGACCCGAAGCTCCTGCTCGGCACCCTCGCCTACGCCAGCCACCGCGGCGTGCCGGAGCTGATCGGCCGTCACTGAACGCTCACCGTGCTGATCCCCTAGCAGAGTGCCGCAGCGGTAGCACAGCAACAGGCCCGCCCCGTCGTACGACGGGGCGGGCCTTGTGGGTGGAACGGGGTCTCAGCCCAGGAGGGCGTCGACGAAGGCGGCGGGCTCGAAGGGGGCGAGGTCGTCCGCGCCCTCGCCGAGGCCGATGAGCTTGACCGGGACGCCCAGCTGACGCTGGACGGAGACGACGATGCCGCCCTTGGCGGTGCCGTCGAGCTTGGTCAGCACGATGCCGGTGATGTCCACGACCTCGGCGAAGACCTTCGCCTGGACCAGGCCGTTCTGGCCGGTCGTCGCGTCCAGGACCAGCAGCACCTCGTCCACCGGGCCGTGCTTCTCCACGACGCGCTTGACCTTGCCGAGCTCGTCCATCAGGCCGGTCTTGGTGTGCAGGCGGCCGGCGGTGTCGACGAGGACGGTGTCCGCGCCCTCCGCGATGCCCTCCTTGACCGCGTCGAAGGCCACCGAGGCCGGGTCGCCCGCCTCCGGGCCACGGACGGTGCGGGCACCGACGCGCTCGCCCCAGGTCTGCAGCTGGTCGGCGGCGGCCGCGCGGAAGGTGTCCGCCGCGCCCAGCACGACCGTGCGGCCGTCGGCGACCAGGACGCGGGCGAGCTTGCCGCTGGTCGTGGTCTTGCCGACGCCGTTGACGCCCACGACCAGGACGACGGCCGGGCGGGCCGGGGTCTCCTCGTCGTGGCGCGCGGTGTGCAGGGTGCGGTCGAAGCTCGGGTCGAGCAGCGTGATCAGCTCCTCGCGGAGCAGGCCGCGCAGCTCCCCGGGCGTGCGCGTGCCGAGCACCTTGACGCGGGTGCGCAGCCGCTCGACCAGCTCCTGGGTCGGCTGGACGCCGACGTCGGCGGTGAGCAGCAGCTCCTCGATCTCCTCCCAGGTGTCCTCGTCGAGGCGGTCCCGGGAGAGCAGGGTCAGCAGACCCTTGCCCAGCGAGTTCTGCGAACGGGAGAGGCGCGAACGCAGCCGGGTGAGCCGGCCCTCGGTCGGCTCGGGGACCTCGAGCTCAGGCGCGGCCGGCGCGGCGACCTCGGTCGGGAGTTCGACCTCCTCGACGGTGCGGCGCTGCTCGGGCGCGGTGACCGCGGCGTCCTCGCCGACCTGCGGCTCGGCCTTCTCTACGGGGGCGGGAGCGGGCGTGGTGATCTGCGGCTGCGCCGGCGGAGCGGGCGGCAACTGCTTGCGACGTCGGCCGGTGACGACGAGACCGGAGGCCGCCGCGACGGCGACCACAGCGATGATGACAGCGAGAATGACGGTTTCCATGGCCCTCCCAGTATCGGGCACGGCTCAGGGAGGCCCGCCGTACTGTGACGTTTGTCCAATAAGTCACCCGATTGGGGTCAGCCTTCGACGGGCTCCGCGACGTCTGCCGAGGTCACGGCGGCGGGCGAGGGCACAGCGGCGTCGGCGGAGGCCACGGCGGCGTCGGCGGAGGCCACGGCGGCGTCGGCCGGCGTCTCGCGACGCAGTTGACGCGGCGGCTTGCGCGGCTCGTCGCGCAGGCGCTGGCTGATCACCTGGGAGATGCCGTCCCCGCGCATGGACACACCGTAGAGCGCGTCCGCGCACTCCATGGTCAGCTTCTGGTGGGTGATCACGATCAGCTGGGAGCTGTCGCGCAGCTCCTCCATGATCGAGATCAGTCGGCGCAGGTTGGTCTCGTCGAGCGCGGCCTCGACCTCGTCCATGACGTAGAAGGGGCTCGGCCGTGCCTTGAAGATCGAGACCAGCAGCGCGACGGCGGTGAGCGAGCGCTCGCCGCCGGAGAGCAGGGAGAGGCGCTTGACCTTCTTGCCCGGCGGGCGGGCCTCGACCTCGATGCCGGTGGTCAGCATGTTGTCCGGGTCGGTGAGGATCAGCCGGCCCTCGCCACCGGGGAAGAGGCGGGAGAAGACGCCCTCGAACTCGCGCGCGGTGTCGTGGTACGCGGCGGTGAAGACCTGCTCGACGCGTTCGTCGACCTCCTTGACGACGGTGAGCAGGTCGCGCCGGGTGGTCTTGAGGTCTTCGAGTTGCTCGCTGAGGAACTGGTGGCGCTCCTCCAGCGCGGCGAACTCCTCCAGCGCGAGCGGGTTGACCTTGCCCAGCTGGGCGTAGGCCTTCTCGGCGGCCTTGAGGCGGCGCTCCTGCTCGGCGCGACGGTAGGGGCGCGGAAGGGGGTCCTCCTCCGGCTCCTCGCCCTCGGCGGGGAGGGAAGGCGGGACGAGCTGGTCAGGGCCGTACTCGCCGAGCAGCGCCTCGGCCTCGATGCCGTGCTCCTCGAGCGCCTTGCTCTCCAACTGCTCGATACGGAGCCGCTTCTCAACGCGCAGCACCTCGTCGCGCTGGACCGAGTCGGTCAGCTTGTCGAGCTCCGACTTGAGCTCGCGGGTGCGGACGCGCTCGCGGCTCAGCTCGACGTCGCGCGCGGCGCGCTCCTGCTCGGCGGTCGCCTTGTCGGCGGCAGCGGCGGCGAGCGAGTGCTCGATGCAGGTGAGCAGCTGGCGGGCGCCCTCGGCCACGGCGGTGGCGACCTGCGCCTCGTGCTGGGCGCGGGCGGCGCGGGCGGCGGCGCGGGCGCGGGCCTCGCGTTCGGCGCGCGCGCCCCGGTCGAGCGAGTCGGCGCGACCGGCGAGTCCGCGCACCCGCTCCTCGTGCGTGCGCACGGAGAGCCTCGCCTCCATCTCACCCGCACGGGCCTGGCTCGCCTCGGCGTTCAGGCGGTCGCGCTGCTCCGTGTCCGGCTCCTCGTCGCCGGGCAGCTCCTCGGCGACGAGCAGCCGCTCTTCGAGCTCGGCGAGATCCATCGCGGCCTGCTCCTGCGCGTCCGCGGCCTTCGCCGCGGCGGCGGCGAGCCGCTCGGCCTCACCGGCCGCGCCGCGCGCCTGCCCGGCGAGCCCGCCGACCTGCTGGGCGACGGCGGCCTTCGCCTTCTCGGCGGCGCGGCGGACGACAGTGATCTCCTCGACCCGAGCCGCCAACGTCTTCCGCTGCGCGGTCGCCGCCTCGACCTGCTCCCGCAGGCTCTCCCGCTGCGCGACCAGCGCCTCGAGCCGGGCCTCCGCCTCGTCGACGGCGGCCTGCGTCTCCAACAGACTCGGCGCCCCGGCGGACCCGCCGTACGCATACGCGGCTCCGAGCACATCGCCTTCGGCGGTCACAGCGACGAGCTCCGGCCGCGCGGCGACGACGGCCTCGGCCTCGTCCAACCCGTCGACCACGACGTATCCACGCAACAACGTCCGCACGCTGCTGACGAGTTCAGCCGACCCGGACACCAACTCCCCCGCCCAGACCGCCCCTCCGGGCAGCGGGCCGGCAGCGGCGAAGCCGCCAGGCTGAGGCCGAGCTGCCGGCTCAACGGCTCCGCCCGAGCTGCCAGCGCCGATACCAGCCACGCCGCCGAGCCGCGCGTCCGGGTTGGTCGCGCTGTTCTGTGGGGCCGTAGCCGCCGCGTCCCATTCAGCAACGCCGTCGCCGCCGCGCGGCGCGCCAGCGATGAGCAGCGCTGCCCTGCCCGCGTCGTCCTTGCGGAGGAGGCGCAAGGCCTCCGCCGCCGTCGCAGGGGTGGTGACCGCCACCGCGTCGGCCGCGCGGTCGAGCGCGGCAGCGAGGGGGGTTTCGGAGCCGGGGGTGAGGGTGAGGTGGGAGGCCGCAGGGCCGAGGAGGCCGGCGAGGCGGTCGGTGGCGGAGAGGAGCGCGCCGGTACCGTCCTTGCGGCGGAGGGCGAGGGAGAGCGCGTCGCGGCGGGCGGTCAGCGCGGCGTGCTCGCGATCCGCGGCGGTGAGGGCGTCACGGGCGCCGGACTGCGTCTCCTCCGCGGCGGCCAGGGCCTCGCGCAGCGAGTCGTGCTCGGCGTCGCGCGCGTCGTCGGCGGTGTCGAGCGAGTCGGACTCCGCCTGCAGCGTCTCGTACTCCGCTTGCGCCGCAGCCGCACGCTCCAGCGCGGCATCGCGTGCCTCCGCCAGGCGGCCGATCTCCTCCCCCGCGCCGGACGCGCGCGAGCGCGCCGCCGCGACCCTGCCCTGCAACCGGGCCAACCCCTCGCGCCGGTCGGCGAGCGCCCGCGCCGCCGCGCGCAGCGCCTGCTCCTCCGCCGCCAACGACCGCTCCAGCTCCGCGCGCCGTTCGACCGTCTCGGCCAGCGCGTGCTGCGCCTGCTCCAGCGCCTCGGCGAGCTCCGCCTCCTCCGCGCGGATCCGCGCTGCCTCGCGCTCCATCTCCTCCGGGTCGCGGCCACGCCGCTCCTCTGCCTGCGGCGAGCGCGCGTGGCGCACCTTCGCCTCGGCCAGACCGATCGTGCCGCGCACCCGCTCGGCCAGCGAAGAGAGCTCGAACCAGGTCTGCTGCGCCTGCTCCACCGCCGGGCCGAGTTGCGCGACCTGCGCCTCCAGCACCGCCTCGCGCTGCTGAAGCTGCGCCAGCTCCTGCTCCACGCCGCTGCGCCGCAACCGCAGCGCCATCTCGTCGGCGATCTCCTCCTCGACGGCCTTGCGCAGCGTCACCAGGTCGTCCGCGAGCAGCCGCAGCCGCGCGTCGCGCAGGTCGGCCTGGATCACCGCCGCCCGCCGCGCGATCTGCGCCTGACGGCCCAGCGGTTTCAGCTGCCTGCGCAGCTCGCCGACCAGATCCTGCACGCGCGTCAGATTCGCCTGCATCGCGTCCAGCTTCCGCAGCGCCTTCTCCTTGCGCCTGCGATGCTTCAGGACGCCGGCCGCCTCCTCGATGAAGGCGCGGCGGCCCATCGGGTCGGCGTGGAGGACGGAGTCGAGCTGGCCCTGGCCGACGATGACGTGCATCTCGCGGCCGATGCCGGAGTCGGAGAGCAGTTCCTGGATGTCGAGGAGCCGGCAGGTGTCGCCGTTGATGGCGTACTCGCTGCCGCCGTTGCGGAACATCGTCCGCGAGATGGTGACCTCGGAGTACTCGATCGGCAGCGCGCCGTCGGTGTTGTCGATGGTGAGCGCGACCTCGGCGCGCCCGAGTGGGGGCCGACCGGTCGTGCCGGCGAAGATGACGTCCTCCATCTTGCCGCCGCGCAACGACTTCGCGCCCTGCTCGCCCATGACCCAGCTGAGCGCGTCCACGACGTTCGACTTGCCGGAGCCGTTGGGGCCGACGACGCAGGTGATGCCGGGCTCGAAGCGCAGGGTCGTCGCGGAGGCGAACGACTTGAATCCCCGCAGCGTGAGGCTCTTCAGATGCACCGGCGCCGACCTCCTCGTCCCTTTCGGGGACACCCTAGCCGTCAGCACCGTCCGAGCCCGGTGACGGCTCGGTTTGATCTGTGCGTGTAGAGGGCATCTCACCGTTGAGGAGTCAACGACGTGGGGGCGCGAACGAAGCGGGAACGACGAAGGGACGCCACGAAGGCGTCCCTTGCACTATCCAGGTGACGATGCCGCTGCCTGACCTTCGCGGAAAGGTCAGGAGAAAGCCGGTACCGCCTGGGCTGCGTCCATGCGGAGCAACTGCTCGTGGTCCGCGACGGCCTGCAGCGTGTCGTTCTCGGCCTGCATCCGCACAAGCTCGGATTCCAGGTCCTGGACACGCTGCTGGAGACGCCGCATCTCGGCGAGCAGTCGGGGGTCGGGTCCGCCGACGTAACCGAGAAGCGCCTTTGCCATGATGGATGGTCCTCCACGCTGAGTGACCGACCGCTGTTGTGGGGTCGTGTGAAGTGGGCCGCACCGGTGCGCCGCCCTCGCAAGGCTGTACGGGGCCGATAAGCCTTGAGCGGACGTACTGATGCGCGGGTTTCCAGCGTCTCACCAAACGCGCAGGCGGTCAACACGATCACAGCGTGCTACAGCCACCGAAGGCCTACGCAGCGGTAACGTCACACTGAGTGGCTCGGCATCTTCGCTGGTGCGGAGTTAACCACGCTCCGGCCGGATACGCAACAGGTCTGAGGGCACGGCTGTGGTCCTGGCGAGGGCAGTTGGGCCCCCGGGGCACCTCCGGGGCACCTCCGGGACGCCTCAACGGATGGCGAATCCCGGATACCCGCCCTCGGGATCGCCCCACAGCTCGGTGACGCCGTCCACGCGGCCGGGGGTGTCGCCGTGCCGCAGCAGCTCCAGCAGCTGTTCGCACTGCTCACGGCTGCCCTCCGCGACGACCTGGACCCGTCCGTCGCCCAGGTTGGACGCGTAGCCCAGCAGGCCGATCTCCAGCGCCCGCGACCGCGTCCACCACCGGAAGCCGACCTGCTGCACCGCACCGCGCACCCAGGCGGTCATCCGAACGTCCGTCGTCATGCGCATCAGTCTCTCATCGGGGCCTGCGCCCACTTGTCCCCATCCCTCCCGCAAATGCCCTACAGTCCTGAGCGTCACTCGCATGGATGAGGTGACGACTGCAGCAAGGGCGGGACGGCCGGGGGGCGGGGAGGGCGACAGCTCATGTCGCGTCATGCACGGAGCCCCCGGCGGGCAGCAGCACAGGAACCGAACCAACGCGGCGGGCACCGTCGCAGGCCCCGCAGGCGCGGGGTCCCGCGCGCACTCCTGGCCGTGACCGCGACGGCGGCCGCTGCCGGCCTCGGCGCGGTGATCAGCGGCGTGCTGCCGATGCCGCCCGGCATGCCCGCCGGCGTGGTCGTCGCCGGCGACCGGGCGAGCACTCCCGCGCTCGGCGCACAGCCGAGCCTGCCGGCGCAGAGCTCCGGCACCCGTGCCACCCCGACCCGAACCACTCCACGCAGCGCCCTGCCGTCCCCCACCACATCCCTGACCTCGGCGACGGCCACGTCCACCTCGTCCACCGCGCCCGCCTCGCCGACGGCGGCCGGATCCCCCTCCGCGACGACGCCGGCGACCCCGCAGAGCCCGGACCAGGTCGCCGCCGCGCAGGCGGCGATCCTCTCCCTCGTCAACACCCAACGTGCCCAGCACGGTTGCACCGCTCTGACGGCCGCGCCGCCGCTGACCGCCCTGGCCCAGTCCTTCAGCACCGAAATGGCCACCCGCGGCTTCTTCGGCCACACCGACCCCGACCACCGCACCCCCTGGGACCGCGCCCGCGCCCTCGGCATCACCAACCTCGGCGGCGAGAACATCGCCCGCGGCCAGCAGACCGCCCAGGACGTCATGGACGCCTGGATGCACAGCCCCGGCCACCGCGCGAACATGCTCGACTGCGACTACCACTCCCTCGGCGTCGGCGTGTACTTCGGCCCCGGCGGCCCGTGGTGGACACAGGACTTCGGCTTCTAAGAGCCTTGCAGGGTCAAGACTGGGCCCGGCGCTACTTCACCCAGTCCTTGAGGGGCTCCGTGTCGAGAAGGATGCCGACCGGAGCGGGCAGTTCGACCGGCCTGCCGAAGGGCAGCCGACGGACCGTCTCATACCGGGTGCCGTCAGGGTCGGCGAACACGACAACTTCGCAAGTGTCGCGATCAATGAGCAGGTAGACGGGGATGCCGGTCTCGGCATAGGCGCGAGGCTTCTCGACACGGTCGCGCCGGTCGGTGTCACGGTCGTAGGAGGTGACCTCGGCGACGAGAAGAACCCCGTCGGCGGAAGCCCACTCCGACTGGCCGGCCAGCGCTTCACTGGGGGCCAGGACGCCATCAGGTCGCGCGTGTCCGTTGCGGTAGCCCTGGACGAGCAGCCCTTGTTCGGGGAAGAGCCAGAGCTCGGGCCGGGCCTGGATACAGATGCGCGTGAGCCACTGGATGATCATCGCGTGGTCGCCGTCGGGCACGGGCTTCTCCCACATCTTCCCGTCGATGAACTCGAGGGCGACTTCCTCACGCGCGGCGATCCGGGCGATCTCCTCGAACGCCCCGGCCGGCAGCCGCGGCTCAGCGGCGGCCGACTCGCGGCCGTACACAACCGTCACCGGTGACCTCCTCTGCTGCCCTACAGCCCAGCGGTCCTGGCGCCAGCGTACCGCCGAGCGGCCCGGCGCGGTCGGCGTCGGCTGCCGCCGTGAACGGCCAATCAGGCCGACGTCCGGGTCACCAGCTCCGTCGGGAGGATCACCGAGGACGGGGGTTCGCCCGCGATCAGGGCCAGCAGGACGCGGACCATCTCCGCGCTGATGCGGTCCCAGGGCTGGCGGACCGTGGTCAGCGGTGGGCGGGTCGTCGGGGCGATGGAGGAGTCGTCGAAGCCGCCGACCGCGATCTCCTCGGGGACGCGGCGGCCGGCGCGGTCGAGCGCGGCGAGGGCGCCGTCGGCCATCAGGTCGGAGGCGACGAAGACCGCGTCCAGGTCCGGGGACTGGGCGAGGAGGCGGTGCATCGCCGCCGCGCCGCTCGCGCGGCTGTAGTCGCCCTCGATGACGAGCGCCGGGTCGTAGCCGAGGCCCGACTCGGTCAGCACTTCGCGGTACCCGGAGAGTCGGTCCACGCCGCCGGGGGTGTCCAGCGGGCCGGTGATCGTCGCGATGCGGCGGCGGCCGGTCGTGACGAGGTGCTGGACCAGCTGGCGGGCGCCCTCGCGGTCGTCGGCCGCGACGTAGGGCGTCGTCGTGGCCTGGCCGAGCGGCTTGCCGCAGGCGACGACGGGCATGTGGGCCTCGTGCAACAGCTCGACCATCGGGTTGCCCGAGTGCGAGGAGACCAGCAGCACGCCGTCCACGTGCCCGGAGGTGATGTACCGCCCTATCCTGCGGCGCTCCTCCTCTGTCCCCGCGATCATCAGCAGCAGCGGGATGTCGTGCTCGGCCAACGCGGCTGTGCAACCGCGCAGCAGCAGGTTGAAGTTGGGATCCTCGAAGAACCTGTCCTGCGGCTCGGTCAGCAGGAAGGCGACCGAGTCCGAGCGCTGCGTGACCAGGCTGCGCGCGTGCCGGTTGACGACGTAGCCCGTCTTCTTGATCGCCGCGTTGACCGCCTTCAGCGCCTCCGGGCTGACGTTGTGACCGCCCTGCAGCACCCGCGACACCGTGCCGCGCGAGATCCCCGCCTCTCTCGCGACGTCGTGGATCGTCGGCGGACGGCGGCGGCCGGGGGCGTCAGGGTCGGTCATCGGTGGCTTTCTGACGAGGAGTCGGTCAGGGGGTGGGCTGTCCGTCAGGACTTTACGGCTCCGGAGAGCAGATCGAGCCGCCAGAATCGCTGCACCGAGAGGAAGAGCGCGATCAACGGAATCACCGAGAGCAGCGCACCGGTGATCACCAGGGTGTAGAGCGAGGGTGCGTTGGCGCCCTGCAGCAGCATGGTGAAGAGGCCGACCGTCACCGGGAACTTGCGGTCGTCGCCCAGCATCACGAAGGGCAGCAGGAAGTTGTTCCAGATCGCCACGAACTGGAACAGGAAAACAGTGACCAGCCCGGGGCTCATCATCGGCAGCACGACCGAGCGGAACAGCCGCCACTCGGAGGCCCCGTCGATCCGGCCGGCTTCCAGCACGTCGTCGGGGATCGCCCCGGCGGCGTAGATGCGGGCGAGGTAGATGCCGTAGGGGCTGAGGATGCTGGGCAGCAGGACCGCCCAGTAGCTGTCGGCCAGGCCGGTCTTGGCGAAGAGCAGGTACTGCGGCACCGCCAGCACGACCGGCGGCATCAGCACACCCGCCAGCAGGATGTTGAAGATCGCGCCACGGCCCGCGAAACGGTACTTCGCCAGGGCGAAGCCGGTCACCCCGGACAGCAGCGCCGACAGCACCGCGCCCAGCCCCGCGTACAGGGCGGAGTTCAGCATCCACTGCCAGAACTCGCCGCCCCGGTAGTTCGACAGGTCGCGCAGGTTGCCCAGCAGGCCGGACCCGGGGAAGAGGGTGAAGGTGGAGAAGAGCTCGGATCCGCTCTTGGTGGCCGCGATCAGCACCCACAGCACCGGGAACAGCGTGTACGCGGCCCCGGCCAGCAGGCCGATGGTCGGCAGCCAGCCGCCCTTGCGCTTGACCGGCCGCGCGACGGAGGCTGTCTTGGACGTCGGGGTAACGGTCGTGGTGGTGGCGGTGCTGCTCACTGGTCCTCCCCGTAGGCGCGGCGGCCGGCCAGCTTCAGGAATCCGAAGGAGACGGCCAGAGTGACGGCGGCGATGACGACGGAGGTCGCCGACGCCGAGTAGATGTCGCCGCGAATGAAAGCGTCGCGGTAGACCTTCATCAGGGGGCTCCAGGTGGAGGAGATGCCGTTGGTCAGCGGCTTGAGGTTCATCGGCTCGCTGAAGACCTGCAGCGTCGCGATCATCGAGAAGAAGAAGGTCAGCACCAGCGACGGCAGCACCATGGGGATCTTGATGCGGAGCGCGACCTGCAGCTCGCTCGCGCCGTCGAGCCGGGCGGCCTCGTAGAGCTCGGGGGAGATCGAGCGCAGCGAGGTGTAGATGACGATCATGTTGAAGCCGGTGCCGCCCCAGACCGCGATGTTGGCCAGCGCGACGTACATGCCGTTGCCCTGGAGCAGTTGCGGTCCGCTCATGCCCAGCTGGTGCAGCAGGAAGTAGCCCGGGCTGGTGGTGGGCAGGTAGAGGAAGCCCCACAGCAGCGTGGCCACGACACCGGGGATCGCGTAGGGAAGGAAGATCGCGATCCGGGAGAAGGCGCGCAGTCGGGTCTTGTCGGCGTCGAGCAGCAGAGCGAAGAGCAGCGCGAGGCCGAGCATGACCGGGACCAGCAGCGCGCCGTAGAGCAGCACGCGTCCCGTGCCGGCGAGCAGCTCGGGATCGCTCAGCGCGGAGACGTAGTTGGACAGGCCCGCCCAGCGCTCGCTGCGCGCCCCCGGACCGAGGCCCAGGCCGCTGATGTGCACCTCGCGGAAGCTGAGGTAGACGGCGTAGCCGATGGGGACCGCCAGCAGCAGCGTGAAGGCGATGACGGCCGGCGCGATGAACAGGTAGGGCACGCTGCGGTGGCGGCGAGCGGCCATGCGGACTCCGTGGGTGTTCCGTGGGGTGTGGGGTGGCGGCCCAGGGCGTGACGCAGGAACGCCCTGGGCCGCGGTACTGCGGCGGAGCGTCAGCCGGTGACGGTGAAGCCCTGCTTCTTCATGTCGTCGAGCGTCGTCTGCTGCATGCCGCCCAGCGCGGCGAGGAAGTCGCCCTTGCTCTGCGCGGCCTTGCCGAAGGCGTCCTTGAAGGCGCTGTACGCGGTGTTGACGTTCGGCCCCCACGCGGCGGGCGCGGTGGTCGCGGCGATCTTCGCGGCCTGGGTGTAGAAGTCGGCCTGGTTGCTGAAGTAGTCCGGCGCGGTCGCCAGCGCGCCGCCGGTCTGGGCGTCGGTGGCGGCAGGGTAGACGTAGGAGTCCTTGACCAGCGCGGCGACCGCCTGCGGGTCGGTGTTCAGCCAGAGCGCGAACTGCGCGGCGGCGTCCTGGTGCTTGGAGTTGTTGGTGACCGCCGTGGACGAGCCGCCCCAGCTGCCGGTGATGTTCTCGCCCGCGTTCCACTGCGGCAGCGGGGCCATCGCCCACTTGCCCTTGCCGGACGGGGCGCTGCTGCTCAGCACGCCCGGGGCCCAGACCGCGCTGACCCAGGCGATCTGGGTGCCGTCGTCCAGGGCCTTGGCCCAGGCGGGGGTGTACATCGGCTGGTTGTCGACGGCGCCCTCCTTGACCAGGCCGCCCCAGTAGCTCGCGACCTTCTGGGTGGCGGCGTCGTTGATGCCGACCTTCCAGGAGCCGCCGGAGGACGTCCACCACTGCGCGCCGGCCTGCTGGGAGAGACCGGCGAAGAGGCCGGCGTCGTTGGCGGAGAAGGTGGTGAGGTACTTGCTGCTGTCCTGGCTGCGCAGCTTCTCTGCGTCGGTCTTGAACTGGTCCCAGGTGGTGGGGACGGTCAGCCCGTACTTCTTGAAGAGGTCGGTGCGGTAGTAGAACATCAGCGGCCCGCTGTCCTGCGGGATCGCGTAGACGGCGTTGCTGCCGAGGGTGACCTGCTTCCAGATGCCCGCGGCGAACTTGCCGGAGGCCGAGCCGTCCTGCTTGGAGATGTCGGCGAGGACGTTGTTGCTGACCAGCGTCGGCAGGGCCTGGTACTCGGCCTGGACCAGGTCCGGCGCGCCGCCCGCCTTGGACGCGGTGATCACCTTGGTGAGCAGGTCGTCGCCCTGGGCCTGCTTCTCGACGGTGACCTGGATGTTCGGGTGCGACTTGTTCCAGATCGCGGCGACCTGGTCCATGCCGGGCGCCCAGGCCCAGTAGGTGAGCTTGACCGGGCCCGAGGACTGCTGCGTCGCCGAGCTCCCGCCTGTGGATCCGCTGCTGCTGCAGCCGGCAACGAAAGTAGCGGCGACGGCCGCGGACACGACGCCCAGGGCGACGCGCACACGTCTGCCCGACGAAGAGGCGGAAAGCATGGATCCTCCCACTGACGAGGACGTCCGCACGGTGCGGACTGTCTCTCATGCGCTGTGAACGTTCACAGTACGGAAACGCACTCGTCATCTGTCAAGACTTGTTGCCATCCGGTTATCTATCGACCTTCACAGCGCGACAGATAGGAATTCCCAGGTCAAGTCGGGCAAATCGGCGCGCAGATTCCAACAACTTCCCACTTGCCAGAACACGGAAGGCGTCCGCTACGGTGTGCACGTTCACAGACAGGAGACGCCATGCCGACAACACGCCGCCTCGCCTTCGGTGGTGACTACAACCCCGAGCAGTGGCCCGAGCATGTCTGGGCCGAGGACATGGCGCTGATGCGCGAGGCCGGGGTCACCATGGTCAGCGTCGGGATCTTCTCCTGGGCGCTGCTGGAGCCGGCGCCCGGCGTCTTCGACTTCGCCTGGCTGGACCGGCTGCTGACGCTGCTTCACGAGAACGGCATCCAGGCCGACCTCGGCACGCCCACGGTCGTGCCGCCCGCCTGGTTCTACCAGCGCCACCCCGAGGCGCTGCCGGTCACCAAGGACGGCCAGCGCCTCGCCTTCGGCGGACGCGGCGCGATCTGCCACAGCTCCCCCGCCTACCGGGCCGCGATCACCGGGATCACCACCGCGCTGGCCGAGCGCTACGCGGACCACCCGGCGCTGACCATGTGGCACGTCTTCAACGAGTACGGCGCGCCCGTCTCCGCGTGCTACTGCGATATCTCCGCCGTCGACTTCCGCCGCTGGCTGCGGGCCCGCTACGGCGAGGGACTGGACGGCCTGGACCGGCTGAACGAGGCCTGGGGCACGACCTTCTGGGGCCAGCGCTACAACGACTGGGCGCAGATCGGCGCGCCGCGCCGCACCCCCACCGCAGGCAACCCGGCCCACCAGCTCGACTACACCCGCTTCAGCTCGGACGCGATGCTCGCCAACTTCACCGCCGAGCGCGACATCCTGCACCGCCTCTCCCCCGGCACGCCGGTCACCACCAACTTCATGACGGCGCTGAGCCAGTGCGGCAGCGTCGACTACTGGAAGTGGGGCCGCGAGGTCGACCTGGTCACCAACGACCACTACCTGGTCGCCGAGGCCGAGCGCACCCACGTCAACCTGGCCATGGCCGCCGACCTGACCCGCTCGGTCGCGGGCGGTGAGCCGTGGCTGCTACTGGAGCACTCCACCGGCGCGGTCAACTGGCAGCCGCGCAACATCGCCAAGCGCCCCGGCGAGCTGGCCCGCAACAGCCTGGCCCACGTCGCGCGCGGCTCGGACGGCGCGATGTTCTTCCAGTGGCGCGCCTCCCGCTACGGCGCGGAGAAGTTCCACTCGACGATGCTGCCGCACGCCGGGACGGAGAGCCGGATCTGGCGCGAGGTCAAGCAGCTCGGCGCGGACCTGGGCCGGCTCGGCGAGCTGGCGGGCAGTCGGGTCCAGGCCGACGCGGCGGTGGTGTGGGACTGGCAGTCCTGGTGGGCGCAGTCGCTGGAATGGCGTCCCAGTGAGGACCACCGGGCGGACGAACGCGCCGACGCCTTCTACGAGGCGCTCTACGACCGACACCTGACCGTCGACTTCGCCCACCCGGAAGCGGACCTCTCCGGCTACCCGCTGGTCGTCGTCCCCGCGCTCTACCTCGCCACCGAGGCGGCCGGCCGCAACCTCACCCGCTACGTCGAGGGCGGCGGCACGCTCGTCGTCTCCTACTTCTCCGGCATCGTCGACGAGCACGACGCCGTCCACCCTGGAGCCCACCCCGGCGTGCTGCGGGACGTGCTGGGCCTGACCGTCGAGGAGTTCCTGCCGCTGCGCGCGGGCGAGCGGGTCACCCTCGGCGGCGACGCCGGGCGGACCGGCGGCGCGCAGCTCAGCGGCGAGGTCTGGGCCGAGGCCGTCGTCCCGCAGGGCGCCGAGACGATCTGGCACTACGCCGACGGTCCGGCCGCCGGCGCCCCCGCGATCACCAGGAACCTGCGCGGCGCGGGCGCCGCCTGGTACCTCTCCACCCGCCTCTCCCCCGCGCAGCTCGCCGAGGTCCTCACCCTGGCCTGCGCCGATGCCCGCCTGCCCGACCGCGCGGAGCTGCCGCGCGACGTCGAGGTGGTGCTGCGGGAGGGCCCCGATGCCGCGTACCTGTTCGCCGTGAACCACAACCCCGTCGACGTGAAGGTGCCGCTTTCGCAACCCGGCACCGAGCTGCTCACCGACGAGCGCGTGGCCGGACGCCTGTGCGTCCCGGCGGGCGGCGTGCGCGTGGTGCGTCTGGACCCCCGTTCCTGACGCACCTAGGCCGTCCTTGCCGGACGGCCTAGGTCCGGGACGCGTTGAGGGTCGCGTCCCGGGCCCCACCCCACCCCATCCCAACGTCAGAGAGGACGTTGACGATGCGCCACCTGACTGCAAGAGCCGCTTGCGTCTCCCTGCTCGCCGCCGCCGCGCTACTGGGCGGCCCCGCACTGACCGCGCACGCGGCCTCGACCGTCACCAACGGCGGATTCGAGGCCAACGGCGCCACCGCGACACCCACCGGCTGGTCCACCAGCGGCACGAGCTCCGCCTCCTACACCGAGTCCGGCGGCCACAGCGGCAGCTACCGGCTGACGCACTGGGCGTCCAGCGCCTACAAGGTGACCACCTATCAGACCCTGACCGGGCTCACCAACGGCAGCTACACGCTCACCGCCTGGGTCCGCTCCGGCGGCGGTCAGAACACCGACACGATCGGCCTGATCGGCTGTGGCGGCGCGGACAAGACAACCGCCGTTCCGCCGATGGCCGACGGCAAGTGGGTCAGGATCGTCGTCTCGACGACGGTCAGCAACAACCAGTGCACGATCGGCCTCTACTCGGACGCCAACGCGGGCAACTGGACCAACTACGACGACATCTCCTTCTCGTCCGGCTACGCCTCGCTGCCGATCCGCGGCGGCGACGTCTCCAGCCTGGAGCGCGGGCAGGAGCTCGGCGGCGTCTACTACAACAGCAGTGGCACGAAGCAGACCGCGCTGACCGTGCTCGGCAACGCGGGCATGAACTACGCCCGGCTGCGGGTCTGGGTCAACCCGGCGGACGGCTTCAACAACGAGACCGAGCTGCTGGCCATGGCCAAGCAGGTCAAGGCCAAGGGCATGGGCCTGCTGCTGGACTTCCACTACTCCGACACCTGGGCCGACCCCGGCAAGCAGGCGATACCGGCGGCGTGGACGAATGACACCCTCGCCCAGTTGGAGACCCAGGTCACCGCGTACTCCAAGCAGGTCGTCTCCGACCTGGTCGCCCAGGGCACCACGCCCGACATGGTCCAGGTGGGCAACGAGATCAACGGCGGCATGCTCTGGTCGCTTGGCTCCACGTCCAACTGGAGCAACCTGGCCGGGCTGCTCAAGGCCGGGATCAGCGGGGTGAAGGCGGCCGCGCCGAACGCCAAGATCATGCTGCACATCGCCAACGGCGCGGCGGACGCGACAGCCAAGGCCTGGTACCAGAACGCCGTGAACTACGGCGTCCCGTTCGACGTGATCGGGCTCTCCTACTACGACTACTGGCACGGCCCGCTCGACCAGCTCCAGACCACGCTGGACGACCTGGCGGCGACCTTCAGCAAGCCGGTCGTGGTGGCCGAGACGGCCTACCCGTGGACCATGGCCAACGGCGACGCCGAGACCAACTCGGTGAACTCGTCCAACACCACCCTCGACGCCGGCTACGCCGCGAGCGCCGCCGGCCAGGCGGCGAACTTCCGCGACGTGCAGTCGATCGTCCAGGCGGTGCCGAACGGGCGCGGCTGGGGCGCGTTCTACTGGGAGCCGACCTGGACGGTCGTGGCCGGCAACGGCTGGGACCCGACGAACGCCTCCTCCGGTGACGGCTGGGAGAACCAGGCGATGTTCGACTTCTCGGACAAGGCGCTGCCCGTCGTGAACGAGTACGCGGCGCGGTAGCGAGACGCTCCCCTACCCGGGCTGACCGACGGTCGGCCCGGGCCAGGGGTTCGGTTGCGTGACGGCCCGCGCCAGTACAGCGGCGGGCAGCCGTTCGACCAGGCCGGCCGCCTCGTCGACCAGGCTCAGCATGCCCTGCGGGGTCAGCCCCCGGGACTGGATCAGCACCACGGCGCAGCCCTCCATCCGCCACTGGACGTGCCCGCTGCGCACCCGGTCGAGCGCGCCCGGCGTGAACAACGCCGCAGCCGCCTCCGGGTCCTCCGAGTCACCGTGCACACCGGCCCAGTCGGGCTGTCCGGGCGCGACCGGAGTCTGCCAGACAACCGGTCGGGACTGGTCCGGACCGAGTGACATGCTGGGGAGCGAGAAGGGGAAGACGACCACGGCAATGGTGCTCGTCCGGTGCTCGGTGCCCTTGCCGCGTGAACGCTCGCTGGAAACCCGCACGGTCTCCGCTGTGCGCCCGCCCGACAACGGGCCGGACATCCACCAGGTGAACTTCGGCTGACTGAAGTGGCCGAGGACGGCGCGCTGATAGCGGAAGCGCACCTCGGGCGCCTTCTGCTTCCAGGACCACCCCGGCCTCGATGCCAGCAGTTCGACCACTCGCCGCGCCGTCGCCCGGTCCTGGCGCCAACCCCACAGGCCCAGCAGGGCGAACAGGGCGACGAAGCAGCCCACGCCGACCAGCACCCGGAACCCCGTCCCGTGCACTACCGCACCCCTTCCATCGCACCGTCCGCGCCCTGGTTCTGACCGGGCACGCTCGGGTTCTGGTTCACCACGTTCTCCAGGGCACCGCCCGCACCGTAGACGACGCCGTTGGCGCCGACCTCCTGACCGACCGGAACATAGGGGTCCAGCTCGGACGTCTTGGCGTGGCGGCCACTGCTCTGCAGCGGATCGACCTTCAGGGTGCCGGCCAGTCCCGCTCCGGCGGCGCCGGTCACCCCTCCGGTCAGGGAGTCGGCGATGGTCGTCCGACCGTCCTTGCCCTGAGCCACGTCCGCGAAGGCGCTGCCACCGGCGCTGGTCAGGCCTCCCATGGCGATGTTCTGCGCCGTGCCGTCGCCCTGCAGCAGAGCATTGATCTTGCTCGCTGCCGCGTCCGTGCCGCGGGAGCTGAAGAGGGCGTCGCCGAGCTTGGACGCGCCGCCGCTCAGCCCCGCCGCCCCGACGCCCGCGAGCGCTGCCGTCTGCACGTCGGAGCCGTTGACCAGGCCCTTGCCGCTCAGCACGTTCGTCAGCTGGGTGCCCGTGAGGTTCATTGCGGTGTTCTTGAGGGTGTCGACCATGATCCGGGGGATCAGTCCGAGCTTCCTGACCTTCTCGATCAGCTCGGTGACGACCTTCTCGGCCCGCTTCGCCAAGGTGATGAACTTGTCGATGAGCTGAACGATCTTCAACGCCCGCTCACCGGACGCCGCGGCCGCCACCAGATCCGAGATCCCGGCCGTCACGAAGGTGAGAAACGCCCCCGCCAGCTCGAACTCGGCGATCTCCAACGCGATCTCCACGATCGCCTCGATGATCTGCTCGGCCTGGTCGGCGTAGGCGTCCAGCTCCTTCGCCACCAGCTGGAAGTTCTGCGCGCTCTGCTGCATCGCATGATGCTGCTGCTGCCAGTGCGCCGAGAACGCGTCAGCCGCCGAGCCGCGCCACGACGGGCCGACGACCGAGCGCACGGAGGCGTCCAGGTGGTCCGCCGTGCCGGTCAGTTCGCCCGCCATCGTGCGCCACTCGCCCGCGAAGCGGCGCAGCGCGGCCGGGTCGCCGCCGGGCCAGGGGAGATCGAGCAGCGAGAGGACCTGGGCCACCTTGCCCGCGATCGCGCCGTTGATGTTCATGGCCTCAGTTCCCCCCGAGCAGCCGCGAGTTGTGCTGGTCGACGGCCGTGTACTGTTCCGCGGTGTGCTCCAGCCCCGCCGCGTCCGCGCTGAGCGCCTGCTCCATCCGGCCCAGACCTTCCACCGTGTGGTTGACCAAGGTCTGGTACTGATCGGCCGCGCCCGTGCACTCGCCGAGCACGCCGAAGGCCTCGCCGACCTCGAAGACGTTCGCCTGGAACGCGGGCGTCAGCCCGCCGAAGCGGTCGGAGGCCGCCTGGAACTCCCTGGCCAGTGCCCTCACTGCCGCCGGGTCGATGAAGAACTCGTTCATCGCAGCAGCCTGCCACAGGCGCGCGGGCTCACCGGTGCCGGGGCAGCCGCTGACACTTGGGGCAGAAGTAGCTGGAGCGGTTCATCCACGCCGCGCGACGCATCGGCGTCCCGCAACGGTTGCAGGGCTCGCCCTCGCGGCCGTACGCGTCCAGCGAGCGGGAGAAGTAGCCGGACTCGCCGTTGACGTTGACGTAGAGGCTGTCGAAGCTGGTGCCGCCCTGGGCCAGCGCCTCGCTCATCACCGCGCGCGCGGAGCCGAGCAGCAGCTCGGCGGCGGGGCGAGTGAGGGTGTCGGCCGGACGCTCGTAGTGCAGCTTGCTGCGCCACAGCGCCTCGTCGGCGTAGATGTTGCCGACCCCGCTGATGAGTGACTGGTCCAGCAGCGCGCGCTTGACGCCGCTGCTGCGTCGCCGCAGCGCGGCGAGGAAGGCGGCGTCGTCGAAGCGCGGGTCGAGCGGGTCGCGGGCGATGTGCGCGAGGGACATCGGCGCCGCGTCAGGGTCGCTCGGGTCGGCGTCCTCGACGGCAAGACCGCCGAAGGTGCGCTGGTCGACGAAGCGCAGCTCGGTGCCGGCCGTGTCGGCGAAGCGGAGCCGTACGCGCAGGTGCTTCTCGTCGGCCGCGCCCTCGGGCTGGACCAGCAGCTGGCCGCTCATGCCGAGATGGCCGAGCAGGGACGAACCGGTGCCGGGAAGGGCGAGCCAGAGGTACTTGCCGCGGCGCTGGGCCGCACCGAGTTCACGGCCGCGCAGCTGCGCGGCGAAGTCCTCCGGCCCTGCCGCGTGGCGGCGGACCGCACGCGGGTGCAGGACCTCGACAGAGGCGACCGTCCGGCCGCTGACCCATCGCTCGAGTCCGCGCCGGACGACCTCTACTTCGGGAAGCTCAGGCATCCGGGAAGCCTAGCTCCTGCCGGGTGCCAGGCGCTGCCCGATGCATGGCGCTGCCGGACGTCAGGCGCCGCTGACGCCGTGCTTCTCACGGATCGCATGCCAGGCGCTCTCGGCGGCCTTCTGTTCGGCCTCCTTCTTCGAGCGACCCGAGCCGGAGCCGTAGTCCTCACCGGCCACGCGGGCGGCGGCGATGAAGGTCTTCTCGTGGTCCGGACCGGACTCGGTGACCACGTACTCGGGGACGCCGATGCCGACGGTCGCGGTGAGCTCCTGAAGACTGGTCTTCCAGTCCAGGCCCGCGCCGAGGTTCGAGGACGTCTCGATCAGCGGATCGAAGAGCCGGTGCACGAGCTCCGAGGCGGAGTCGAGGCCCTGGTCCAGGTAGACGGCGCCGATCACGGCTTCGAGGGTGTCCGCGAGGATGGACGACTTGTCCCGCCCCCCGGTGCCCTCTTCGCCGCGCCCCAGGCTGATGAAGCTGCCCAGTTCGAGGCCGCGCGCCACCTGTGCGAGGGCACGCGAGTTGACCACCGCGGCGCGCAGCTTCGCGAGCTGGCCCTCTGGGAGGTCGGGGTGGATGCGGTAAAGGGTGTCCGTCACCACCAGGCCCAGCACCGAGTCGCCCAGGAACTCCAAGCGCTCGTTGGTGGGCAGCCCGCCGTTCTCGTACGCGTACGAGCGGTGGGTCAGTGCACGCGTCAGAAGGGACGGCTCAAGGGTGTACCCGAGCCGTCCCTCCAGGACGCTGTACCCGGTGTCGGCGTGCGACGCAGACGCTGACGCTGACATCGTGTATATCTCCAGCCGTCAGACCGACAGGACCTGGCGGCGGTTGTAGGTGCCGCAGCTCGGGCACGCGGTGTGACCCAGCTTCGGCTGGTGGCAGCGGTCGCACGCCACGAGCGCGGGGGCAGTGGCCTTCCACTGCGAACGGCGGTGGCGCGTGTTGCTGCGCGACATCTTCCGCTTGGGAACAGCCACAGCTAATTCTCCTGGTTCTCGGCGGCACCCTCCCGGGTGACGCTGTCCTCTTCGCTTCCGGTCGCGCTGGATGCGGCCGAGAGTCCCTGCAAAGCCGCCCACCGGGGGTCGACGGCGTCATGGTGGTGGTCCGGGTCGTCGCTGAGCCGTGCCCCGCATTCGGGACACAGACCCAGGCAGTCTTCCTGGCACACCGGCTGCAGCGGCAGTGCGAGCACCACCGCGTCACGCAGCACCGTTTCGAGGTCGAACAGGTCGCCCTCGAGACGGAAAGCCTCGTTGTCCTCGTCCTCGTCGGACTCGGACGCTCCCCCGAAGCGGTCAGCCGCGTCGGGGTAGTAGAACAGCTCCTGGAAGTCCGAGTCGAGCTCGCGCTCGATCGGCTCCAGGCAGCGTACGCACTCACCCTTCAGGCCGGTCTCGACGGTGCCCGTGACGAGCACTCCTTCGATGACCGACTCCAGTCGGAGCTCCAGCTCGATGACAGCGCCCTCGGGGACGCTGATCACCTCGTTGCCGAAGTTGGCGGGCGCCGGGACCGAGCGGGAGACCTTGCGCATCGCCCCAGGCCGACGTCCCAGCTCATGTGTGTCGAACACGAGCGGGTTGCGGTGATCTAGGCGGTTCAGGGGTCTGTCCTTCTCTGGTCGTCAGCCCTGCGTACTGCGTTTCAGGGCAGCAGGCAGCTCCCAGCACAACAAGCCGGAGAGGTCAGAATACCCGACGCCGGACCCCCACCCAACTCCGGTCCGAGCGGTCACCCTCAGTGGCCTCCGTGGCCCTGCCCGTACTCGCGGAGCTTGGACACGTCGATGAAGCCCGTGTCGAAGAAGCTGGTCACTTCCTGCGGCTGCTCGTAATGCTGCTGGGGGTGCTGCTCGTAGTGCTGCTGCTGCGGGATCTGCGCCTGCTGCGGCTGCATCGGCTGGCCGTAGGCGTCGTACGCCGGTTGTGGCTCGACGTAGCCGCCGGTGTAGGGATCGTAGACCGGCTGCTGCTGCGGGTACCCGCCGTTGTAAGGGTCGTAGACCGGCTGCTGCGGCTGGCCGTAGGGATCCTGCGGCGGCCAGTACTCGACCTGCGGCTGCTGCTGGTGCTGGTTCGGATCGTGCTGGCCCTGCCCCGGCATCAGGCCCTGGGAGGCGAGCTCGGCGGCGACGGCCGCCTGGCGGGCGTCGCCCTGCTCGATGCCCTGGGCATGGTCGGCGGCGGCCAGGTACGCGCCCAGCTCGTCGATCGGACGCTTGCCGAGCAGCTTGTCGCGGCCCCGGCCGACGGCCTCCAGCGTCTTGCTGAGCGCGGTCTCCAGTGCGGCGAGCTTCACATCGACGTACTCGTCGACCTCGGGGCTCGGCGAGCGGAACTCGTCCTGCGTGAACTCCTCGCCGTCCTCGCCGTCGACCGGGCCGCCGGCGACGCGCAGCTTGGCGCGCCCGCGGCCGATGGCGCCGAGGGTCTTGGTCAGCACGACCTCGAAGTTGGCGAGCTTGCTGTCGACGTAGTCGTCCGCCTCGCGGCGCTGCTCCTCCGCCTCCGTGCGGGCGTCGCCCAGCACCTTGTCGGCCTCGGCCTGCGCGCGCGCGTACAGGTCGGTGCCGCTGATCAGCTGCTGCCGCTCCTGGTGCGCGGCCTGGACCACGCGTTCGGCCTCGCGCCTGGCCTCCTCGACGACCTGGTCGCCGAGTTCGACCGTCTGCTGCGCCTGCGCGAGCTCGCTGGGGAGCGACTCGCGCAGCTCCGCGAGCAGGGCCGTCAGGTCCGCCTTGTTGACGACGATCGACGCCGACATGGGCATCGACCGGGCGCCGTCCACCAGCTGAGTGATCTCGTCGAGCTTCTGCTGCACGTCCACGGGAGGAACTGTACTCAGTCCGTCTGTCCGGCGGAGCGTTCGGCGATGCGCTCGGTGAGGCGACGGAACACCAACTCCGGGACAAGGTGGGACACATCGCCACCGAGGGTGGCGACCTCCTTGACCAGGGAGGAGGAGAGGAAGCTGTACGTGGGGCTGGTCGGCACGAAGAGCGTCTCGACCCCGGTGAGGCCGTGGTTCATCTGCGCCATCTGCAGCTCGTAGTCGAAGTCGCTGACGGCGCGGAGGCCCTTGACGATGGCCGGGATCTCGCGGTCCTTGCAGTAGTCGACGAGCAGGCCCGCGTGCGACTCCACCTTGACGTTGCCGTACTGCGCGGTGATCTCCTCGATCATCGCGATGCGCTCCTCGACGGTGAACATGCCCTTCTTGGACTTGTTCACCAGCACGGCGACGTGGACCACGTCGTACAGCCGCGAGGCACGCTCGATGATGTCGAGATGCCCGTTGGTGATGGGGTCGAAGGACCCCGGACAGACGGCGCGGCGAAACATCGTCATCTCCTCGCTCAGTACCCGGCTCCGTTGGCGGCGGCGCGACCGTACCAGAGGGTGGCTTCGCCGTACTTGCGCTCCCTGAGCGCGTCGAAGCCGTCCGGCCAGACGAAGGCTCCGCCTCTGGTGCTGCGCTCCACGGTGACGATCACCTCGTCGGCGAGCCAGCCCCCCGAGGCGAGTGTGATCAGGATCTCGCGCAGTTCGTCGTCGTCGACGACGTAGGGCGGGTCGAGAAAGAGCAGGTCGTACGGGCTGCTGGGCGGGGCCCCCGCGATGACCCGCTCAGCCTTTCCGGCGCGGACCTCCGCGCCGGGCAGGGAGAGCGTGCGGACATTGGCGAGGATGGTCTTCACGGCGGAGGGATCCTCCTCCACGAGGAGCGCGTGCGCGGCGCCACGGGACAGCGCCTCCAGCCCGACGGCGCCGGACCCTGCGTACAGATCCAGCACGCGTGCCCCGGCGAGGCTCCCGCGCAGCGCCTCCCAGCTGGAGAAGAGCGCTTCCCGCGCGCGGTCCGAGGTAGGACGAGTACTGACACCCGGCGGCACGGCGAGGCGACGGCCCCGAGCGGCTCCGGCGATCACGCGGGTCATGCGGGGTGTCCTTGCTGGTGGGGGGACGCGAGCTCTTCCACGCTAGTGCACAGGGCTTCACCTGCGCGCGGCCGGGAAGTTGCACCACCCAGGGGCGCGGGGCTCTGCTGATCTGCGGCTCCTCCCCCAGCCTTCGGCCGGGAGGTGCCCCCTGCGTGGGCGCGAGAGGTCGCCACGGCAAGGTGCCCTCCCGCCTGTGGTTGCACCTTCAGGGGCGCGGGGAACTGCGCGAGAAACCACCGGCGTGCGGATGGCCCTGCGCGTTCGGCCTGCCAGCTGCGTGGGTGGCTTGTCGCGCACGCAGTTCATCGAGCAGAGTCTCGCGCCCCTGATGGTGCAACTAACCCTTTTCGAGGTATTCAGCCCGTTCTGCTCCCAAAAGAGAATCCAGCGCGCTGCGCAGAGCAGGATGGTCCGTCAGTTCGGGGTCCGCTGCGATCAGCGTCACCGCCTCCGCGCGGGCCGCCGCAATGATGTCCTCGTCCTCCAGGACGGACAGCACCCGCAGGGAGGACCGCACGCCCGACTGGGCCTGGCCCAGGACATCGCCCTCGCGGCGCTGCTCCAGGTCGATTCGGGAGAGTTCGAAGCCGTCCAGCGTTCCCGCCACCGCGTCCAGCCGTTCCCGCGCGGCCGACGCTCCGGGCATGTCGGTGACCAGCAGGCAGAGGCCCGGTGCCGAGCCGCGGCCCACCCGGCCGCGCAGCTGATGGAGTTGGGAGACGCCGAAGCGGTCCGCGTCCATGATCACCATCACTGTGGAGTTCGGCACGTTGACGCCGACCTCGATCACCGTCGTGGCCACCAGCACGTCCACCGCGCCCGCGGCGAAGCGTCGCATCACGTCGTCCTTGGCGTCCGGAGCCATGCGCCCGTGCAGGATCTCCACCCGCAGGCCAGCGAGCGGGCCGCCCCGCAGCTCCTCCGCGACGTCGAGCACGGCCAGCGGCGGGCGTCGGTCGTCCCCCTCCGCCGCCTTCGCGGACTTCTTCGCCGCCTTCTCGTCCTCCTCGTCGCCGATGCGCGGGCAGACGACGTACGCCTGATGGCCCTTGCCGACCTCCTCGCGGACCCGCTCCCAGGCCCGGGTCAGGAAGTTGGGTCGCTCGACTGCCGGAACGACGTGCGAGGAGATCGGCGAGCGGCCGGCCGGGAGCTGGTCCAGAACCGAGGTCTCCAGATCGCCGAAGACCGTCATCGCGACCGTGCGCGGGATCGGGGTGGCCGTCATCACCAACAGGTGCGGCGGCCGTTCCGACTTCGCGCGGAGCGCGTCCCGCTGCTCGACGCCGAAGCGGTGCTGTTCGTCGACCACGACCAGGCCCAGGTCGAGGAACTGCACCTTGTCCTCGATCAGCGCGTGCGTGCCGATGACGATCCCTGCGTCGCCGCTGATCAGGTCCAGCAGCGCCTGCCGTCGCGCCGGGACGCCCATCGAGCCGGTCAGCAGGGCGACCTTCGTGCCGTGCTCCGCGCCGCCCAGCATCCCGCCCTCGGCGAGCTCGCCCATCATCTCCACGATCGAGCGGTGGTGCTGCTGGGCGAGCACCTCCGTCGGAGCGAGCATCGCCGCCTGGCCGCCCGCGTCCACGACGCCGAGCATGGCGCGCAGCGCGACCATGGTCTTGCCCGAGCCCACCTCGCCCTGGAGCAGCCGGTGCATGGGGTGCTCCACCGCCAGATCCGCGAAGATCTCCGCCGAGACGTTCTCCTGACCCTCGGTCAGCGTGAACGGCAGTTTCGCGTCGAAGGCGTCCAGCAGCCCGCCAGGCCGAGGCTTGCGCGCGACAGCGGGCTTCGCCGACTCGTCCGCGCGGCGGCGGGCGAGGGCGACCTGGAGCACGAAGGCCTCGTCCCACTTCAGCCGCGCCTGCGCGGCCAGCCGCTCGGCGTGGGTGCGCGGGCGGTGGATCCGCTCCAGCGCCTCGCGCAGCGGGACCAGCCCGCGTTCGGCGAGCAGCGCGGCGGGGACCGGGTCGGGGACGCGGTCCCAGTCCATCTGGTCCAGGATCGTCTCGACGGCGAGCGCGAGCCGCCAGGAGGGCGCCTTGGCCGAGGCCGGATAGACGGGGATCAGCCGCCCGGCGAAACGGCCGATGGCATCCGGGTCATCTGTATCGCCGAAGAGCTCGTAGTCCGGGTTGGTCAGCTGCCGGGTGCGGTTGAAGACCCCGACCTTGCCCGCGAACATGCCGCTGCGGCCCGGACGCAGGTCCTTCTCGCGCCAGCGCTGGTTGAAGAAGGTCAGCGAGAGCCGCCCGCGCCCGTCCGTGACGACGACCTCGAGACGGTCGCCCTTGCGGCCCCGGAACGGGATCAGCGTGGACTTCTCGATCCTGGCGATCACGGTGACGTGCTCGTCGACCTCGAGGGAGTCGAGGCTCGTCAGCTCGCCGCGTTCGCTGTAGCGGCGCGGGAAGTGGTGGAGCAGGTCTCCGACGGTGTGCAGGTCGAGCCCCTCGGCGAGCTGCTTGGCGGGCGCGCCGAGGAGTTTCTTGAGCGGTTCGTCGAGCGGCGACGGCTGGGACGGCGAGGACACATCAGACACAAGGTCAACGATGCACCATCCCTCCGACAGTGCCCGCCTATTCCACCCCGATGACGAGCGGCGACGCGCCCTGTCCGCCCTCGTAGACGACCGTGTCCACGACCGGGTTGGTCCGGCGCACGTGGGCGACCAGCTGGTCCGCCAGCGCGGCGTCGGTACCGTCGCCGAGGATCAGGGTCACCAGCTCGCCGCCCGCCGCGAGCATGCGGTCGAGGACGACGGCGGCCGTGGGGCCCGTCTCCCCCGGCGCGCCGATGACCGCGACGTCGCCGTCGATCAGGCCGAGCACGTCCCCGGCCTGGCAGACGCCGGCCATGGTCCACGACTCGCCCTCGGCCACCGCCAGCTCCGCGTAGCGGGTCGCGCCGGCGGCCGAGGTCATCGCGACGACGTCCTCGTCGAAGCGCCGCCCGGGCTCGTGCACGGCCAGGGCCGCCAGCCCCTGGACGGGCGAGCGGGTCGGGATGACCGCGACGCGGACACCCTCGCCGCGCAGCTGGTCCGCGGCGACGCCCGCGGCGGCGCGCAGCTCGGCGTCGTTGAGCAGCAGTACGACCTCGCGGGCGTGGGCTCGGCGAATCGCCGCCGCCAGCTCGGCGCTGCTGGGGGCCCGGTCCGGGTCCGCGTGCAGGACGGTCGCGCCGCTCTCGCGGCACAGACCCGCCAGGCCCTCGCCCTGGACGACGCTGACGACCGCCCGGGCCTCGCTCAGCTCGCCGACGTGCTGAGCCGGGAGGCCGGCCCCCGCCGTGGCGAAGTGGGTGATCCGGATCCGGTGCGGCCGACCGGCCGCGATCCCGGCCTCGACGGCGGCGCCCGGGTCGTCGACATGGACGTGAACGTTCCAGAGCCCGTCCCCACCGACCACGACCAGCGAGTCCCCGAGCCCGGCCAGCCGCTCGCGCAGCACGGGCAGCGCCTCGTCGCGGGCGTCCAGCAGGTAGATCACCTCGTACTCCGGCCCGTCCTCGCCGTTGGCCGCACGCGGCAGCTCGGCCGGGGCGTGGTGCTCGACGACCCGGCGGGCGCCCATCGCGAGCGGTCCCATCGGCGACTGGCCGCTGACCGCGTCCGCCAGCGCGCCGAGCACGGCGACCAGCCCGCGTCCGCCCGCGTCCACCACTCCCGCCCGGTCGAGGACCTCCAGCTGCGTCGGCGTCAGCGCGAGCGCGACCCCGGCCGCCTCGTACGCGCCTTCCGCGACCTCCGCGAGCGCGGCGGCCTCCGGCAACGCGGCGACGGCGTCGGCGGCCGCGGCGGCCACGGTGAGGACGGTGCCCTCGACCGGCTTGGCCACCGCCTCGTAGCCCGCGTCCGCCGCACGCCGCAGCGCGCGGCGCAGCGCGGCGGCGTCGGCGGGCCCGTCCCCGATGGAGGCGGCGATGCCGCGCAGCAGCTGGGAGAGGATCACGCCGGAGTTCCCGCGGGCGCCGAGCAGCGCGCCGTGGGCCATCGCGCGCAGGGCGGTCTCCACGGTCGGCCGACCATGCTCACCGAATAGCGTCTCGACCTGCTGGGTGGCGGATTCGACGGTCAGGTAGAGGTTGGTCCCGGTGTCCCCGTCGGGCACGGGATAGACGTTCATCGCGTCGATCTCCTCGCGCGCCTGGCCGAGTGCGGCCAGGGAGAGCCGGCACCAGTCGCGCACGGCCTGAGCGTCGAGGGTGTGCGGCACCGGTCTCTCCTCGCAGGCTGGGACGTCCCCCGCAGGCTACCGGTCGGTCGGCACCGTCGGACCGGTCGCCGCTGGTGGGCGATGCGGGGTTGCGTCGCGGGGCATGGTAATTTCGTTGTACGGAGTCGGCGGATGTATGCTGCTCCGGTTGCCTGGACTCCCTCCAGGCCGCCCCCAGGACAGCAGAGCGAGACCGCTGTCGCAGCGCTTGCGCCAGTGGGGTTGGAATCGATAATGCATCTGAAGTCTTTGGAGTGACTCCCGTGGCTGCCAACTGCGACGTCTGCGGCAAGGGGCCGGGCTTCGGCAACAGTATCTCCCACTCGCACCGCCGGACCCCTCGTCGTTGGAACCCCAACATCCAGACGGTCCGCGCTGTGATCGGGCGTACGCCGAAGCGGCTCAACGTCTGCACCTCGTGCATCAAGGCCGGCAAGGTTTCCCGCTGACGCGGCCACGCCTCCGGCTTCGCAGAGGGCCGGTCCACCTCACGGTGGACCGGCCCTCTGCTTTTGTGCCTAACGCCAGCTAACGCCAGCGCCAGCCGTGGTCGACCGGCCCGATCCCGGCCCCGAGGGCGAAGCCGCCCTTGATCGCGCCGGTGATGTACTCCTTCGACGCGGCGACGGCGTCCGGCACATCCAGGCCGAGCGCGAGGTGTGAGGCGATCGCGCTGGCGAGGGTGCAGCCGGTGCCGTGGGTGTGGTTGTTGTCGTAACGCGGCGCCCGGAAGCTGTACTCGGTGCCGTCCGGCCCGCGCAGCAGGTCGACTGCGTCGCCTTCGAGGTGCCCGCCCTTGATCAGCGCCCAGCTCGCCCCGAGGTCCTGCACGGCCTTCGCCGCGTCGGAGAGCCGGCTCTCGTCGGTGACTTCGATGCCTGTGAGCTGCGCCACTTCGTGCAGATTCGGCGTGGCGACCGTCGCCTGCGGCAGCAAGCGGTCCCGCAGAACGCTCACCGCGGAGCGGGCGAGCAGCGTGTCGCCGTGCTTGGAGACCCCGACGGGATCGACCACGACGGGGGCGGGACAGTCTGCCAGCAGGCCTGCGACGGTCTCCACGAGCTCGGCGCTGGCCAGCATGCCCGTCTTCACGGCCTGCACGCCGATGTCGTCGACGACGCTCCGGTACTGGGCGACGACGGCCTCGACGGGCAGCTCCCAGTACCCCTGCACCCCGACGGAGTTCTGCGCGGTCACCGCGGCGACGACGCTCATCCCGTGCACGCCAAGCGCCAGCATGGTCTTGAGATCCGCCTGAATCCCGGCGCCACCGCCGGAATCGGATCCGGCGATGGTCAGAACACGGGGCGGCGCAAAGCTGTCAGACATGATCCAACCTTAGTTGCACCACCTGGGGGCGCGGGGCTCTGCTTGATCAACTGCGCGCGCGAGCAACCACCGGCGTGCGGATGGGCCCTGCGCGTTCGGGGCTCTACCTGCGTGGGTGGCTTGTCGCGCGCGCAGTTGATCAAGCAGAGCCCCGCGCCCCTGGAGGTGCAACTGCATGCGGCAGCGCGTAGGGCCTTAGAGGACAGCCTCGGCTTCGGTCCACCTGGCCTCGGGGACCGTCTTGAGCCGCGCAACTGCCTCGGCGATCGGGACGAACTCGATATCCGTCCCCCGCAGAGCGGTCATGTGGCCGAAGGCTCCCTTGTGCACCGCCTCCACCGCGTGCCAGCCGAACCGCGTCGCCAAGACGCGGTCCTGCGCTGTCGGCGTGCCACCGCGCTGGACGTGGCCCAGGATGACCGGCTTCGACTCCTTGTTGATCCACTGGGCGATCTCGCCCGCCAGCCTCGTCCCGATCCCCCCGAACGTCTGATGCCCGTACGCGTCCGTCCCGCCGTGGTGGAAGCGCATCGTGCCGGGCGCCGGCTGCGCGCCCTCCGCGACCGCGACGATCGCGAACTTCTTGCCGCGCGAGAACCGCTCCTCGACCATGCAGCAGACCGCCTCCACGTCGAACGGCCGCTCCGGGATCAGGATCCCGTGCGCGCCGCCGGCCATGCCCGCGTGCAGGGTGATCCACCCCGTGTGGCGTCCCATCAGCTCGACGACCATCACCCGCTGGTGCGACTCCGCCGTCGTCTTCAGCCGGTCGATCGCCTCCGTGGCGACCCAGACCGCCGTGTCGTGGCCGAAGGTCACGTCCGTCGCGTCGATGTCGTTGTCGATCGTCTTCGGGACCGCCACGACCGGCAGGCCGGCCTCGCTGAACATGCGGGCCGCCGTCAGCGTGCCTTCGCCGCCGATCGCGATCAGCGCGTCGATGCCGAGGTTCGTGCCGAGCTCCTGGGCCCGCTCCACGCCCTCGCGCATGCGCTCGCGCTCCACGCGGGCCGAGCCGAGGATCGTGCCGCCGCGCGTGAGGATGCCGGTGACGTCCTCCAGGCCGAGCGGATGGCCACGGCCCTCGATCAGGCCGAGGAAGCCGTCCTCGATGCCGACGACCGAGTCGCCGTGTTCGGCGACCGCCCGGTGCACCACCGAGCGGATCACCGCGTTCAAGCCGGGGCAGTCGCCGCCGCTGGTCAGCACGCCGATTCGCATAAGGGAAGACTATGCATAAACGCGGTGCTTCGCCCCACTGCCCAAAGGCCCGAATCCCAAGCCCTTAGGCCTGTCCGCTGAAGTGGTCCCAGCCGCCGGTGCGGTCCCAGGGCGCGCCGTCCACGGTGACCGTGCCCTTCTTGGAGAGCCCGGCCGGGCGCACCACCTCGCCGACCACCCGCCAGCGCGAGGGCAGCTGTGTCTCCGCGGGGAACGTCGCGACGAGCGCGTGATCCTCGCCGCCGGAGAGCACCCAGAGCAGCGGGTCGACGCCGACCGCCTGGCCGATGTCGGCCATCTGGGCCGGGATGTCGAAGTCCGCCGCGTGCAGGTCGATGTGCACGTTGCTGGCCTCCGCGACGTGGCCCAGGTCGGCCACCAGGCCGTCGCTGACGTCGATCATCGAGGTCGCCCCGAGCTGGGACGCCGCCGGGCCCGCGTGGTACGGCGGCTCGGGCCGCCGGTGCGCCTCGACGAAGGCGCGGGGCGAGCGGAAGCCGCGAGAAAGGACGGTGAAGCCCGCCGCCGACCAGCCCAGCCACCCCGTGACGGCGACCTTGTCACCCGGGCGCGCTCCCGATCGGGTGACTGCCTTGCGTCCCTGCAGGTCCCCCAACGCGGTGATGGAGATCGTGATCGTGTCCCCGCGCACCACGTCCCCGCCGACGACGGCGGCACCGGCCACCTGGCACTCGTCGCGCAGGCCGTCCATCAGCTCCAGCACCCAGGTGACCGGCAGCTCCGCCGGGACCACCAGACCCAGCAGCAGCGCCGTCGGCACTGCGCCCATGGCGGCCACGTCGGCGAGGTTCTGGGCAGCGCCCTTTCGGCCCACGTCGTAAGCAGTTGACCAGTCGCGCCGGAAGTGTCGGCCCTCCAGCAGCACGTCGGTGGTGGCCACGACCCGCCCGTCGGGCGCGGCGACGACGGCGGCGTCGTCGCCCGGACCGAGCTCCACGGCCGAGGTCTGCGGCAGCCGGGACGTGAGCTCCCGGATCAGTCCGAACTCACCGAGCTCGCCGACCTGCATGGGTTTCCTTCCGGATCTCGTCGGATCTCGTCAACGTGAGGGCGTCGGATGCACGCCTCCCGCGCGCAGCGTACGCCCTGCGGGCGTGTCGCAGGGCTCCCAGCGGGCGACGCGGAGCGATAGCGTGGCGGTTCCCTCGCTTCCTTCCGTTTCCTTCGTCACAGCGGGGGAACCACCAAGTCCGCAAGATCTCCGCACCGAGCCGCCAGGAGGTCCATCGTGGTACAGGCGTACATCCTCATTCAGACAGAAGTCGGCAAGGCATCCAATGTGGCCGAGACCATCGCCGCCATCTCCGGCGTGGTCCAGGCCGAGGACGTCACCGGGCCCTACGACGTCATCGTCCGCGCCGAGGCGGAAACGGTCGACGACCTGGGCCGACTCGTCGTCGCACAGATCCAGCAGGTGGAGGGCATCACCCGCACCCTGACCTGCCCGGTGGTGCATCTGTAAGTGCCGTTAGCATCGCGGGGTGACCAGGATCGCCACGACCTCCGCGCTCATAGCTGCAGCCGCCCTCTCGCTGACCGCCTGTGGCGGTGGCGGGAGCGGCAGCGTGCACGTGGCCGTCCCCGTGACGACAGGGGCCGTCACGCAGCAGTGCGCGGCGCTGAGCAAGGCCCTGCCGGCCACGCTGATGGGCCTGGCCAAGCGCGGCACCACCCCGACCAGCGCGAACACCGCCGCCTGGGGCGACCCGGCCGTCACCTGGCGCTGCGGTACGGGACTGCCGGACGCGCTGAACCCGCAGTCGAAGGACTACAACCCGTCCGACAACGCCAACCTGAGCGGTGTGGACAGCGGCGGCATCTGCTGGGCCGTGGTGCGCAGCCAGACCGACCAGAGCGTCACCTTCTCGTCCGTGGACCAGCAGGCGATCGTCGAGCTCCGCATTCCCCGCGACTACGCGAACCAGCAGTCGCCGGTGAGCCTGCTCGCCCCGGCCGTGGCCAAGGCGAGCCCGCTCGATCCGGACCGCAAGTTCTCCTGCTCCTAGCGCAGCCCCGTCGAGCGACGCAGCGCGGCCCGGAGCAGATGGTCGACCAGCTGCGGATAGGGCAGACCGGTCGCCTCCCACATCTTCGGGAACGCGGAGATCGGCGTGAAGCCCGGCATCGTGTTGATCTCGTTCACCACGAACTCGCCGTCCTCCTTGAGGAAGACGTCGACGCGGGCCAGTCCCTCGCAGGACAGCGCCTCGAAGACCTGGACGGCGAGCTCGCGCAGCCGCGCGGTCTCGTCGGCGGTGAGGTTCGCCGGGATCTGCACATCACTGGAGTCGATGTACTTGGCCTCGAAGTCGTAGAAAGAGAAACCGTCGGCCACGATCACCTCGGCCGGCAGGCTGGCACGCGGCCCGTCCTCGAACTCCAGGACGCCGCACTCGAGTTCGCGACCGCGCACGCCCTCCTCGACGATCACCTTGGGGTCGTGCGTGCGCGCGAACTCGATCGCGCGGACCAGGTCGGCGGGGTCGTCCACCTTGGTGATGCCCATGCTGGAGCCGGCCCGCGCGGGCTTCACGAAGACCGGGTACTGCATCTCGTTGATCCGAGCCACCGCGGCCTGCTGCCCGGCCTCGGACGCCCACTCGCGGGGGCGGATCACCGTGTACGGGCCGACCGGCAGGTCGAAGGCCTGGAGCACGCGCTTGGTGTACTCCTTGTCCATGCCGACCGCGCTGGACAGCACGCCGGAGCCGACGAACGGCACGCCGGACAGCTCCAGCAGGCCCTGCAGCGTCCCATCCTCGCCCCACGGGCCGTGCAGCAGCGGCAGCACGACGTCGACCTCGCCGAGCGCCTTCGGCACAGAGCCGGGCTCGGCGTAGACGACCTCGCGGGCGACGGGGCTGGCGGGCAGGCTCACCTGGCCGTCGGTGGACTCGGCCAACTGGTCCACGTCGGGCAGCTTGCCGTCGGTGATGACCATCCGCTCGGGCGCGTCCGCGGTGAGCGCGAAGCGGCCGTCGTGAGTGATGCCGATCGGCAGAACTTCGTACGCGTCACGGTCCAGCGCGCGCAGGACGCTTCCCGCGGTGACGACGGAGATGGCGTGCTCGGAGCTACGGCCGCCGAAGACGACCGCGACCCGGGGCTTACGCCCTCCGGAGGGGCTGTGGGAGGAAGGCTGAGTGCTCATATCCCGTAGGACACTACCTGCCCTGTCCAGCGGACGCTGTTTCGGCACCCGCTTGAGTTGCACTGTCCGGGGGCGCGGGGAGAACCGTCGGCAAACGACCTGGTTGCACTACCAGGGGCGCGAGGAACTGCGCGAGAAACCACCCTGTGCCGATGGCCCTGAGTGTCGAGGACCATCGGCACGCGGTGGCTTGTCGCGCAGTTCCTCGCGCCCCTGGACAGTGCAACGGGCCCCGCGCCCAAAGGTCAACGTCGTTCGGGTTTGGCCGAGCGGCCCATGAGTTCCTTCACCGCCGTCTGGGGCGACTTGCCGCCATGGACGATGTCCACCACCGTCGCGGTGATCGGCATGTCGACGCCGTGGCGGGTTGCCAGGTCCAGCACCGAGACGCAGGACTTGACGCCCTCGGCGGTCTGGCGGTTCGCCGCGATCGCCTCGTCGAGAGACATCCCGCGGCCCAGGTTCGTGCCGAAGGTGTGGTTCCGCGAGAGCGGAGAGGAGCAGGTGGCCACCAGGTCGCCCATCCCCGCGAGCCCCGCGAACGTGTGCGCGTCCGCGCCCATCGCCAGGCCCAGGCGGGTGGTCTCGGCCAGACCGCGGGTGATCAGGGAGGCCTTCGTGTTGTCGCCCAGACCCATGCCGTCGGCGATGCCGACCGCCAGGCCGATGACGTTCTTCACCGCGCCGCCCAGCTCGCAGCCGACCACGTCGGTGATCGTGTAGGGCCGGAAGTAGCCGGTCAGGCACGCGGCCTGAAGGCGGCGGGCGACGTCCTCGTCCGCGCAGGCGACGACGCTCGCCGCGGGCTGCCTGCGGACGATCTCGGGAGCCAGGTTCGGACCGGAGACGACCGCGATGCGCTCCTTGGGCGCGCCCGTGACCTCCTCGATCACCTCGCTCATCAGCATCGCCGTGCCGAGCTCGACGCCCTTCATCAGGCTGACCAGCACCGTCTCCGGCGCCAGCAGCGGCACCCAGGCGCTGAGGCCCGCGCGCAACGTCTGCGAGGGGACGGTCAGGACGGTGAACTCCGCGTCCGCCGCCGCCTTGGCCGCGTCGGTCGTCGCGGTGATGCCGGGCGGAAGCTCGATGCCCGGGTGGTAGTCCGGGTTGGTCCGGGTGCCGTTGATGGCGTCGACCACCTCCTGGCGGCGGCCCCACAGCTTCACCTCGCAGCCGGCGTCCGCCAGGATCATCGCGAAGGCCGTGCCCCACGAACCGGTGCCGAACACGGCGCAACGGGTGGTCACTCCGCCGCCTCCTTCTCGCTCTTGCGGTCCGCCGTGCTCCGCGCCCTGGCCATGTCGAAGCGCTCCGCCGGAGCCTTCTCCCCGCGCAGCTCCTCCAGCTGGGCGGTGATGGCGTCCATGATGGCCTCGGTGGCCTCGCGCAGAACCGTTCCGGTGAGCTCCTGGCCGCGCCAGCGGTCCAGGTCCACCGGCGGGCCCGCCACGACCTTGACGATGTGTCGCGGGAAGGGCTTGAAGCGGCGGTTGCCCCGACCGCCCTTGGCGTAGCGCGGCATGATCTCGTGCGCGCCCCACTGGGCCACCGGGACGACCGGCGCGCCGGTCGTCAGCGCGACGCGGGCGGCGCCCGTCTTGCCGGTCATCGGCCACAGGTCGGGGTCGCGGGTCAGCGTGCCCTCGATGTAGAAGGCGACGCATTCCCCCGCGTTGACCGCGTCGATCGCGGCGCGGAATGCGTGCGCGGCGTCGGCGGAACCACGGTAGACGGGGATCTGTCCCGCGCCCGTCAGAATCTGCTTGACCCCGGGAACGTTGAAGACCCCGGCCTTCGCCAGAAATCGTGCGGGACGTCCGGAGTCGTACTGATAGTGGCCGTAGACGAGCGGGTCCAAATACGAGTTGTGGTTGATCGCGGTGAGGAATCCGCCCTGAGCAGGAAAGTTCTCGTATCCGCCCCACTCACGCTTGGTGAGCGCGAACAGCGGCGGCTTCGCGATGGCCGCCGCCAGCCGGTACCAGAAGCCGTATCTGCGGCGCGCCGCCCTGGTGCTGGAGCCGGGCACGAGCACTCCTCCTTGCGTTTCATCCTCGCCGGATTCACCGGATTCCCATCGTCAACCGCACAAGTGTCGCCCCTGCCTGGACTGACTGTCGAGGCACCCCCGCCGGTGCGCGGCCGAGCCGGGCAGAATGTCACACGATGACGACGCCGCCGGTCACCCTGGTGATCCCCCTCAAGCCGCTGGCCGCGGCCAAGTCCCGACTGGGCCCCTCGGTCGGCGCGCTCCGGCCCGAGCTCGCGCTGGCCTTCGCGCTGGACACGGTGCTGGCGGCCCGACAGTGCGACACGGTGGCGGCGGTGGTGGCGGTCTGCGACGACGAGCGCGCGGGGGCGGAGCTGGCGGTGGCCGGCGCGGTGGTGATACCCGACCACCCCGGCGCGGGCCTCAACGCGGCGCTGACGCACGGCGCGCGGTACGCGCGTCAGGCGCTGGGCGCGGGGGCGGTGGCAGCGATGTCGGCGGACCTGCCGGCGCTGGTTCCCGCGGAGCTGGACCGAGTCCTGACCGCGGCGGCCGCGCACGAGCGGGCGTTCCTGGCGGACACCCAGGGCGTCGGCACGACCCTCCTGGCCGCTGCGGCGGGGGTGCCGCTGGCGCCGGCTTTCGGCGGACCTTCGCGGGAGCGGCATGCCGCGTCGGGCGCGGTGGAGCTGCGGCTGGGCGGTGTGACGAGCGTGCGGCGCGACGTGGACACGGGCGCGGACCTCCGCGTGGCGCTGGCGCTGGGCGCGGGGCCGCGCACGCTGGCTACGCTTGGGCGTATGCAGGCGACAGCGTTCACGTACTCCCCCGACAGCCGCAGCGGTCAGGTGCTGCTCGACGACGGCACGGCCCTGGGCTTCGACGCCGCCGCGTTCGACGCCGGCGGCCTGCGGTTGCTGCGCCCCGGCCAGCGGGTCCGCATCGAAACCGAGGGCGACGGCGGCGACCGCCGCATCACGCTGATCACCCTGCAGACCTTCTAGCAGAGGCCCGGTTGCACCATCAGGGGCGCGAGGAACTGCACGGCCAACCAACTGCGTCGCCGCAGCTTTGCACTTCCTGAGCTTGCAACCACCCAGGGGCGCGGGGAACTGCGCGCTCAGCCCTCTACCTGGGTAGACGGTTGCTCGCGCAGTTCCCCGCGCCCCTGAGGTGTTGCCTTGTTGCCCACGAGCGCAGGTGTCCCCGCGCCCTGGATAGTGCAACTACTTCTTGGCTGCGGCCTTGCGGGCCGGGGCCTTCTTGGCGGTGGTGGCCTTCTTCGCCGCCGTGGTGGTCTTCTTGGCCGCGACCGTCTTCTTCGCCGTCGTCGCCCTCTTGGCGGCGGGGCGCGTCGCGCTCGCGGTGACCGTCTTCTTCGCCGGGGCCTTGACCGCCGCCGTGGTCTTCTTGGCGGTGGTCTTCTTCGCGGCGGCGGTGGTGGTCTTCTTGGCCGCCGTCGCCGTCGTGGCCTTCTTCGCCGCGGTGGCCGTGGTGGCCTTCTTCGCGGCCGCCTTCTTGACCGTGGGCGTGGTCTTCTTCGCCGTGGTCGCCTTCTTGGCGGCAGCCTTCTTCGCCGCCGGGGAGCCGGCCGGAGCCGCCATCCCACTCTTGCCCGGGGTCAGCGAGCCCTTGGGGGCCTTCTTGACCGAGACACCCGTCTTCGGGAGCTTCTTCGAGCCGCTGACCAGGTCCTTGAAACCCTGGCCCGGACGGAACCGCGGAACCGCGGTCTTCTTGACCTTGACCCGGTCGCCGGTCTGCGGGTTACGGGCGAACCGCGCGGCGCGGTCCACCTTCTCGAACGTGCCGAAACCGGTCACGGACACGCGGTCACCCGCGGTCACCGCACGCACGATGGTGTCGAGCACAGCATCAACTGCCTCTGCGGCGGCGCGACGGCCACCCAGCTGCTCGGCCACCGCTTCAACAAGCTGCGCCTTGTTCACGTCTTCCCCTTCGGAAACGGTTGCCCGGAAGATTCTTTCTGGGCAATTCGCACGTTAGGCATGTATATACGCCATTTCAATAACCAAACGGGCGCATCACCCTTGTGTCGCAATGGATTCGGGTTTCAACCCTGCGTCGGACCGGGCAGTCTGCCGCTGTCCAAGTCATCCACGAAACGCGCCAACCTCCGTGCGGCTGCTGGGAGATCGCGCTTCGCCGCCTCCGTCACAATGAGCAACGAACGGGTCAACGCGGTCCTCTCCGCATCCGACACGTCCAGAGCACGCACACGGGCGTGTGCATCCTTGAGTCGTTGCGCGACCAGCTCGTAGAGCTCGGCGTCCGCGGCCTCCTCGTACAGCTCCGCGTCGTCGTCGCCCAGGGGGCGGTCACTCGGACTCATGCGGAGATTCTGCCATCTTTGGGCAGTTGTTCCCCGCTGCGCCTGGCCTTGACCTTACACACAGTCACCGCGAGAACAGCAATCAGCCCCCCGGCGAGGACCGGGGGGCTGACGCGGAGACAGGCCTGGTGAGGCCTCAGCCGACGGGCAGGGTGGTCGGCTTGAAGGCGGGTCGGGACGCCTCGTAGGAGGCGATGTCCGCTTCCTGCTGGAGGGTGATGCTGATGTCGTCCAGGCCGTTCAGCAGACGCCAACGGACGTTCTCGTCCAGCTCGAACGAGGCGGTGACGTCGGCCGCGCGGACCTCACGGGCCTCCAGGTCGACGGTCACCTCCGCCTGCGGGTCGGCCTCCACCAGCGCCCACAGCTGCTCCACGGTCTCCTGCGGCAGGATCACCGTCAGCAGGCCGTTCTTGAGCGAGTTGCCACGGAAGATGTCCGCGAAGCGCGAGGAGATGACGGTCTTGAAGCCGTAGTTCTGCAGCGCCCAGACCGCGTGCTCGCGGGAGGAGCCGGTGCCGAACTCGGGGCCGGCGATCAGGACCGTAGCGCCCTGACGCTCGGGGAGGTTGAGGACGAAGGACTCGTCCTTGCGCCACGCCTCGAAGAGGCCGTCCTCGAAGCCGTTGCGGGTGACCTTCTTGAGCCAGTGGGCCGGGATGATCTGGTCGGTGTCGACGTTGCTGCGGCGCAGCGGAACGGCCCGGCCGGTGTGCGAAGTGAACTTCTCCATGGCTGCTCAGGCCTCCACGAGCTGCTGGGCGTCGGTCAGGTCGGCGGGCGAGGCCAAGTGGCCCAGCACCGCGGTGGCTGCGGCCACCTGGGGGCTGACCAGGTGGGTGCGGCCGCCCTTGCCCTGGCGGCCCTCGAAGTTGCGGTTGGAGGTCGACGCGCAGCGCTCGCCCGGGGCCAGCTGGTCCGGGTTCATGCCCAGACACATCGAGCAGCCCGCGTGCCGCCATTCGGCTCCGGCCGCGGTGAAGACCTTGTCCAGGCCCTCCTCGATCGCCTGCAGGGCGACGCGCACCGAGCCGGGGACGACCAGCATCCGCACGCCGTCGGCGACCTGGCGGCCGTCCAGGATGGCCGCGGCGGCGCGCAGGTCCTCGATCCGGCCGTTGGTGCAGGAGCCGACGAACACCGCGTCCACGGAGACCTCGCGCAGCGGGGTACCGGCGGTGAGGCCCATGTACGTCAGGGCGTTCTCGGCGGCGATGCGCGCCTGCGGGTCCTCGAAGGAGGCCGGGTCGGGCACGTTGGCGCCCAGCGGGGCGCCCTGACCGGGGTTGGTGCCCCAGGTGACGAACGGGCTCAGCTCGGCCGCGTCGATGAAGACCTCGGCGTCGAACACCGCGTCCTCGTCGGTGGCCAGGGTCTTCCAGTAGGCCACCGCGGCCTCCCAGTCCTCACCCTTGGGCGCGTGGTCGCGGCCCTCCAGGTAGGCGAAGGTGGTCTCGTCGGGGGCGATCATGCCCGCCCGCGCACCGGCCTCGATCGACATGTTGCAGACGGTCATCCGGGCCTCCATGGAGAGGCTGCGGATCGCCGAGCCGCGGTACTCCAGGACGTAGCCCTGGCCGCCGCCGGTGCCGATCTTGGTGATGACGGCCAGGATCAGGTCCTTCGCGGTGACGCCGTCGGGCAGCTCGCCCTCCACGGTGATCGCCATGGTCTTCGGGCGGTCCATCGGCAGCGTCTGGGTGGCCAGTACGTGCTCGACCTGGCTGGTGCCGATGCCGAAGGCCAGCGCGCCGAAGGCGCCGTGCGTGGAGGTGTGGGAATCGCCACAGACCACGGTGGTGCCGGGCTGGGTCAGGCCCAGCTGCGGTCCCACGACGTGGACGACGCCCTGCTCGACGTCGCCCAGCGAGTGCAGGCGTACCCCGAACTCGGCGCAGTTGCGGCGCAGCGTCTCCAGCTGGACCTTGGAAACCGGGTCGGCGATGGGCTTGTCGATGTCGAGGGTGGGCGTGTTGTGGTCCTCGGTCGCGATCGTGAGATCGGTCCGGCGGACCTTGCGTCCGGCCAGACGCAGGCCGTCGAAGGCCTGCGGGCTGGTCACCTCGTGCAGCAGGTGCAGATCGATGTAGAGGAGGTCGGGCTCGCCCTCGGCGCGCCGAACGACATGGTCGTCCCAGACCTTCTCCGCGAGTGTGCGTCCCATCGCTATCCCTCCGACCGGCAACGTCACCGGTCCAGCTGGTCGGTGCTCTTGTTTCTCCAGAGTGGCGCAGATCCCAGAAGATTGAACTTGCGTCTCGCGATCCGAGACTGCAATATCAGGGCATGGACAACTCTAGTGGCGTCGGCGTTCTCGACAAAGCTGCTCTGGTGCTGAGCGCGCTAGAGGCAGGCCCCGCGACCCTGGCCGGACTCGTCTCGGCCACCGGCTTGGCGCGCCCCACGGCGCACCGTCTCGCGGTCGCGTTGGAGCATCACCGCTTGGTCACCCGTGACATGCAGGGCCGCTTCATCCTGGGGCCCCGCCTCTCCGAGCTCTCCGCCGCGGCGGGCGAGGACCGCCTGCTGGCCACGGCCGGCCCGGTGCTCACCCACCTGCGCGACGTGACGGGCGAGAGTGCGCAGCTGTACCGACGGCAAGGCGATCTCCGCATCTGCGTGGCGGCGGCCGAGCGGCTCTCCGGCCTGCGGGACACCGTCCCGGTCGGCAGCACGCTCCCGATGAAGGCAGGATCGGCGGCTCAGGTGCTGCTCGCCTGGGAGGAGCCCGAGCGACTGCACCGCGGCCTGCAGGGCGCGCGCTTCACCGCGACGGCGCTCTCCGGCGTCCGGCGGCGTGGCTGGGCCCAGTCGATCGGCGAGCGGGAGCCCGGTGTGGCCTCCGTCTCCGCGCCGGTGCGCGGGCCCTCCAACCGGGTCGTGGCGGCGGTCTCCGTCTCCGGCCCGATCGAGCGGCTGACCCGCCACCCGGGCCGCCTGCACGCCCAGGCCATCGTCGAGGCGGCGGCCCGTCTCACGGACGCCCTGCGTCGGGCCTGATTCCCCGTCCCTGATTCTCTGTCAATACGTCGGGTGGACCGCGAGAGCGGTTCACCCGACGCTCTTGTATTTCCTCCCGGAAATACAAAAAAGGCCCCGTGGGGCCTTCAGAAAAATAAGCTGGGGTACCAGGACTCGAACCTAGACTAAATGAACCAGAATCACTCGTGCTGCCAATTACACCATACCCCAAAAGTACCCCCGACCGGATTCGAACCGGCGCTACTGCCGTGAGAGGGCAGCGTGCTAGGCCGCTACACAACGGGGGCGTTGACTCTTGCGAGTCGAGTACCCCCGACCGGATTCGAACCGGCGCTACTGCCGTGAGAGGGCAGCGTGCTAGGCCGCTACACAACGGGGGCGTTGATCCTTGCGGATCGAGTACCCCCGACCGGATTCGAACCGGCGCTACTGCCGTGAGAGGGCAGCGTGCTAGGCCGCTACACAACGGGGGCAAGATTTTGAATTATGGCTGGGGTACCAGGACTCGAACCTAGACTAACTGAACCAGAATCAGTCGTGCTGCCAATTACACCATACCCCATCGCACTGTCCAGAGGATCTTGGTGAGAGCTTCTGGGCTCTCCCCCCGTCCCTCCCGGGCGGCGCAACAAGAGGAACACTACCGGATGGTGGGCGGCGCTCCAAAATCGATAAGCCGGAGCACCGCGCGGCCACCTCGTCCGGCTCAACCCCGCTTGACGACCCGGTTGGTCAGCGTCCCGATGCCCTCGACGGTGACGGAGACCTCGTCGCCGATCGCCAACGGACCGACGCCGGCCGGGGTGCCGGTGAGGATGACGTCGCCGGGGAGCAGGGTCATCGCGTCGGAGATGTGCACGACGAGGTCCGCGATCGAGCGAACCATCTGCGAGGTGCGGCCCGCCTGGCGGAGTTCGCCGTTGACGGTGCAGGTGACGGCGAGGTCGGCCGGATCCAGCTCGGTCTCGATCCACGGGCCCAGCGGGCAGGCCGTGTCGAAGCCCTTGGCGCGGGCCCACTGCCCCTCGCGCTGCTGGATGTCACGGGCGGTGACGTCGTTGGCGCAGGTGTAGCCGAGGATGACGTCGTTGACCCTGGAGTGCGGGACCTCCCGGCACAGCCGGCCGATGACGACGGCCAGTTCGGCCTCGTAGTGCACGTCGGAGGAGAACGGCGGGTAGGCGATGTTCTCGGTCGGGCCGATCACCGAGGTGGAGGGCTTGAAGAAGGTGAGCGGCGCCTCGGGCACCTCGTTGCCCAGTTCGGCGGCGTGCGCGGCGTAGTTGCGGCCGACCGCCACGATCTTGCTGGGCAGCATCGGCGGCAGCAGCCGCACGTCCGCCAGCGGGAGGACCTGACCGGTGGGCTGCGGCTCACCGAACGGGTGGCCCGCGAGCACCGCGACGGATTCGGCCTCGGCGTCGATCGCGCCGAAGGTGACGGCCCCCTCGAAGGAAAACCTGGCGATGCGCACGGTGGAACGTCTCCTCTGCTGGGTCGTCGACGGGGAGTCGAAGCAACACCCAGCCTATCCGCGCGCAGCATGAGGGCCCCGCCGTGGCGGGGCCCTCATGGGTGGAGCTGGGTGGAGCCGAGTGGAACTACTGCGCCGGACGGGGCTCCGGGGCGACCATCAGGTTGGTGCGGCGCGGGTTCGCGGTCTGCTGCGGCAGCTCCGCTCGCTCGACAGCGGACAGGCGCAGCGCGGGGCCGCCGTCCTCGGGCAGGGCGGCGAGCGTCGTCCGACGGGGGTTGGCCGTCGGGCGGAAGCTCATGGTCGTCTTGAAGGTCACCGGGAACCTCACCTCGGAATCGTTCAGTGGCACATCAAGGATCTCATTCCACATCAAGGTCATCCGGCACTACCTCAACTCCTGTGAGTTTGGTCACTTTTCAGCTGGGTACACCCGACAGTTACGACATTGTGCCCTCACCTATAAACACCGCATAAAGCTCATATCGGACAAAATCATGACGCGGCGTCACCTTGACGGATGCGATTCGGGTGCGCGTGTGTCCGAAAGATGCGGTTTCCCTTGCCATAACTCGCACACTGCGTCACAACGCTCCCACCGATCGTCACCGGCTCGGCTACCCAGAGTCGCCCCTTGTTGGAGATCGGGGGCTGTGCTGGAATGCCACGGACCGCCGGAGGCCGCCCCTCCATAGCGCCACAAGCACGGCGCCGGGGCGCACTCGACGGCGGCTTACGGGCGCAGACGGGACCCGACCGGGGTCCACGCCCACCGAGAACTCGACACCGTCCCTACCGCTGCCCGCAGCGGGGGACGCCTGGTCCAGAGGTTGCGACGCTAGTGCAGGGACGTATCAAGAGGGGTGGCGGCGCGGGCAACCCGGCGGACCGCGGAGCAGCTGGCCAGCAGCAGCCGTCGCCGAATGCCCCCCACGCCGCCGAGGGCTCCCGCCCCGGGCCCACGCAGAGCCAGACCGGCCCCGACGCTCCGGGCTCCAAGTCCGGCAAGCCCGGAAAGGGCGAGAAGGGCGGATCGAGCCGAACAGGGCGCACCCCCCCGCAGAAGGCCGGCGGGGTGCGGCGCTACCGGCTCAGCAACTGGCGAATCCGGACCAGGCTGACCGCGCTGCTCATGCTGCCTGTGATCGCGGCCATCGTCCTCGGTGGCCTCCGTATCCAGGGCTCTCTGCAGACCCAGCAGCAGCTCGACAGCGTCGCCAAGCTCGGTGACGTGGCCCAGGCCGCGTCGAACCTGGCCATCGCGCTCCAGAAAGAGCGCGACGACATGGCCCTCGGTGTCAGCACCGGGGATCCGCGCGGAGGCCTGTTCCTCTACGACCAGAAGCAGACCGAGGCCAAGAAGCAGAAGCTCAGCAACCTGGTCAACCAGCTGCAGATATCGCAGCTGCCGGGCAACGGCATCGACATCACCAACGTGATGACGAAGCTGGGCAACATCCCCTCGATCGAGCAGACCGCCTTCCAGGTCGACCGGACCCAGGGCGCGGACCTGCAGAAGACCATCGCCCAGTTCAACGGCCTGATCGCGCCGCTCACGCAGATCACCCAGGACCTCGCCCTCGCCTCCTCCAACGTGCAGCTGGTCCAGGCGACCCGCTCGCTGCAGGCGTTCACGCAGTGGCACGAGGACCTCGCCATCGTCCGGTCGATGCTGACCGCGGCCCTCGGCTCGGTGGACCCGACCACGGGCAAGCCCAGCATTACGACGAGCGACCGGCAGTACGCACTGAGCGCGTTCAACGACGCCCAGAACGCCCAACACGAGTTCGCGGCGCTCTACGGAAGTGCCAAGGCCGACAACCTGATCGGCTCGTGGCAGAACAACACCAACGTCGGCACCGCCAACCGCTTCGCCAAGCAGGTGCTGAACAGCAACGACGGCTTCACCAGCCAGACCACCCTGCAGCCCGCGGCGGACTGGGCCGGTGAATCCGGCACGCAGATGCAGCTGATGCAGGCGGACGAGTCCTTCCTGGTCCAGGAACTGAACAACACCGCCGCCCAGCTGCGTTCGCAGGCCCAGACCGACGCCTACGTCAACGCCGGTCTGATCGCCCTGGTCCTCGTCGTCGCCATCGCCGGCGCCGCAGTGGTCGCCCGCTCGATGGTCCGCACGCTGGCGAAGCTCCAGGAGACCGCCGAGGACGTCGCCGAGCACACGCTGCCGGAGATGGTCCGCAAGCTCTCCGAGTCTGACCCGCAGGACGTGGACGTCTCGATCGCGCCGATCGGCATCGACTCCACGGACGAGATCGGCCACGTGGCCCGCGCCTTCGACAAGGTCCACAGCCAGGCGGTCCGACTGGCCGCCGAGCAGGCCCTGCTCCGAGGCAACATCAACGCGATGTTCACCAACCTCTCGCGCCGCTCGCAGGGTCTGATCCAGCGTCAGCTGTCGATGATCTCCGAGCTGGAGTCCCGCGAGGCGGACCCGGACCAGCTGGCCCAGCTGTTCAAGCTCGACCACCTCGCGACGCGTATGCGCCGTAACGGTGAGAACCTTCTCGTCCTCGCCGGTGAGGACCCGGGCCGACGCTGGACCCGTCCGGTCCCGCTGGTCGACGTGCTCCGCGCCGCCGCCTCCGAGGTCGAGCAGTACGAGCGCATCGAGCTGGCCTCGGTGCCGACGGCCGACGTCGCCGGCCGCGTCGTCAACGACCTCGTCCACCTGCTCGCCGAGCTGCTCGAGAACGCGACCTCGTTCTCCAGCCCGCAGACGCGCGTCCGGGTCACCGGCCACGCGCTGCCGGACGGCCGGGTGCTGGTCGAGATCCACGACACCGGCATCGGCCTCTCCCCCGACGACCTGGCCGAGATCAACGAGCGCCTGGCGAACCCGCCGGTGGTGGACGTCTCTGTCTCCCGCCGCATGGGCCTCTTCGTGGTCGGTCGACTCTCGCTCCGTCACGGCATCCGGATCCAGCTGCGCCCGAGCGACTCCGGCGGCACCACCGCGCTGGTCATGCTGCCGGTCGACGTCACCAACGTCGCCGAGCGCCGCGCCGGCGGTCAGGCTCCGGCCGCGACCGCAGGCCCGCAGCGTCCGGCCGCACCGGCAGGTCCGCAGCGCACCCCGCTCGCCCAGGGTGGCCCCGGCGGCCCCGGCGGGGCGGGCGTTCGCCCCTCACTGCCGCAGCAGTCACACCTCGGCCTGCCGCAGGGCTCCGGCGCTCCGGTCGGCTCGCCGCAGGGGGGTCTCCCCCGGCGCGGTGGCCAGCCGACGGACGGTCGCGGCATGCCGTCGCCCGTCCCGACGGCGGACTCCGGCTTCGGCCAGCAGGGCCTGCCGCAGCGCGGCGGACCCCAGCAGGGCCAGCCCGGCCAGGCGCCGCAGCACGGCCTGCCGCAGCGCGGCGCGCCTCAGCAGCCGGTCGGTTTCGACCCGAGCCGGACGGACGGGCGCGGGATGCCGATCCCGGGCGCCGGCCAGCCCGGCGCGGACGCCACCTTCGGCCTGGGCCTGCCCCAGCAGCCCGGCGGTTACGGGCAGGGCCAGGGTCAGGGCCAGCAGGGCTACCGGACCGACGGTCGCGGCCTGCCGCACGAGGCTTCGCCCTGGGCGGAGCAGCCGCAGCACGGTTCGCCCGCCGGGCAGCCGCTGGGCGGCGTCGACAGCACAGCGCAGTTCGCCCGCCCGCGCTTCGACGACGCGCCGCCGGTCCATCCGGCCGCTCCCACGCAGCCGATGCCGCCGCAGCACATGCCCATGCAGCCCATGCCCACGCAGCCCATGCCTGCCCAGCCGACGCAGCCGATGCCGCAGCGCGGACAGACGGACTTCGGTTCGGACCCGCTCACCCGGGCGCTTCCCGCCGCGGACCCCGGCTCCACCAGCTCGCCGATCTTCGAGCAGATGGAGACCACCTGGTTCCGCGCCGGTCGCGCCGAGCGGATGCGCGGCGTCCAGGTCTCCGCGCAGGAGGCGAACCAGGACCCGAACCGTCAGCAGCAACCGCAGCAGCCGCAGCAGGGCCGTCCGGCCCAGCCGGGCATGCCCGCCGGTGCGACGGCCGCGTCCGGCATGAGCGACGGCCAGGCGCCGTGGCGCAACTCCAGCAACGACGAGACGTGGCGCCGGGCCGAGCAGGTCCGCGAGCCCAGTGCCGGCGGCGTCATGCCGTCCGGTCTGCCCCGACGCGTGCCCAAGGCCAACCTGGTCCCTGGCACCGCCGAGGCCTCGGCGATGGCAGGTCCGCAGGTCTCCCGTTCGCCGGAAGAGGTCCGCGGACGACTCACCAACCTGCGTCGTGGTATCCAGCAGGGCCGTGCCGCGGGGGCGTCCGGTCCTGACCAGGGCAACGGCCCGTACGGCAGCAACCCCCAGGAGCGTTGATCCAGATGAGCCAGATGAGCCAGGCAGCAAGCAACCTGAACTGGTTGATCACCAACTTCGTGGACAACACCCCTGGGGTGTCGCACACCGTGGTGGTCTCCGCCGACGGCCTCCTGCTGTCCATGTCCGAGGGCTTCCCTCGGGACCGGGCCGACCAGTTGGCGGCGGTCGCCTCCGGGCTGACCTCGCTGACCCAGGGCGCGTCCCGGATTTTCGAGGGCGGCAAGGTCACCCAGACCGTGGTGGAGATGGAGCGCGGCTTCCTCTTCCTCATGGCCGTCTCCGACGGTTCGTCCCTCGCCGTGCTCGCGTCCCCGGACAGCGACATCGGCCTGGTCGGCTACGAGATGGCCCTGCTCGTCGACCGTGCCGGCGACGTGCTCACCCCGGCGCTGCGGGCCGAGCTCCAGGGCAGTCTGCTGCACTGAGTCGAGTGAGACGTGGGCCACCTCGGCCCGCGAATCCTGGCGGCGCCGGGACTCGCGGGCCGAGGGGCCCGTACACTCCGGTGCCACTCGCGCCACTGAGACAGCCCACTCCGGACTACGCACCATTCCACCCTCGCCGCGGAAAGGCACGACAGCCGCTGCAGCACTAGGAGGACAGATGACTTCACCGCTCGGAGGCCAAGGCGGTGCACGCCAGCCGTTGGTGCGCCCCTACGCCATGACCGGCGGGCGCACCCGGCCGCGGTACCAGCTCGCCATCGAGGCGCTGGTCACCAGCACGCCGCAGGCCTACCGCTCGGGGACGCTGCTTCCCGAGCACGCGCGGATCGTGGACCTGTGCCGCGAAGTGAAGTCGGTGGCGGAGGTCTCCGCCCTGTGCCCCATGCCCCTGGGTGTGGCCCGCATCCTCGTCGCCGACCTGGCCGAGGCCGGCCTCGTCGCCATCCACCAGCCCGCGGCCGCCTCCGAAACCGGCGGCGCGCCCGACGTCACACTGCTCGAAAGGGTGCTCAGTGGACTACGCAAGCTCTAGCCCGCCCCTGGCGACCCGCGCCACGACCTCCGCGAAGATCGTGGTGGCGGGCGGCTTCGGCGTGGGCAAGACCACCCTGGTCGGCGCGGTCTCCGAGATCAACCCGCTGCGCACCGAGGCCGTGATGACCTCGGCCTCGGCCGGGATCGACGACCTGACGCACATCAGCGGGAAGACCACGACCACGGTCGCGATGGACTTCGGCCGCATCACGCTGGACGCGGACCTGATCCTGTACCTGTTCGGCACGCCCGGACAGGACCGCTTCTGGTTCATGTGGGACGACCTGGTCCGCGGCGCGATCGGCGCGGTGGTCCTGGTCGACACCCGCCGACTGGCGGACTGCTTCCCCGCCATCGACTACTTCGAGAACAGCGGCCTGCCCTTCGTCGTGGCCCTCAACGGTTTCGACGGCTACCAGGCCCACAACCCCGAAGAGGTGCGCGAGGCCCTGCAGTTGGGGCCGGACACGCCGATCATCAGCACCGACGCCCGCCGGCGTGACAGCGCGAAGTCCGCGCTGATCACTCTCGTCGAGCACGCGCTGCTGGCCCGGCTCCGGTAACCGCCGGGTCGGGTACCCCGTCAGCCACCGAGCTGGGGACGACCGAGTGTTGAACATTCCATAACAGTTCGACACGCATTTCCCACTCAGCTCTCACCACCGGTAGGCGAGCGCACACGCAGCGCAGAACCAAGCGTGGGCATTCGCCGCCAGTGGGAGTTTATGTCCCATTTTTCGCCAGGAATCCGGCGCTTCACGGGTGTTTGGCCAAGGCCATGAGCCCGTGCTGAAATGCCAGCCACCGCCGGTTGAGACCCCCGGATGCACGACAAGGCCGCCCCGGCCGAGAGGTTGAGTCGAGTGAGCCACAACGAGGCAGCTCCAGGTGCCGGCAGCGCACCCCAGGTCCGGCCTGCGGGTCGGTTCTCTCTGAGCAATCGCCGGCTGTCCACCAAGCTGGTCATCATCCTGCTGGTGCCGGTGCTGACAGCCATGGCCTTCGCCGGCCTCAGGGTGCAGAGCTCCTACACCACCTGGCGCAGCGCGCAGGACGCCGAGAAGGTCGCGAAGCTGGTCCAGTCGGCCACAGAACTCGCGCAGGCCCTCGACCTCGAGCGCGACCGCGGGATGCAGTACCTGATCAAGGGTCAGAGCAATCGCCCCGAGGTGCAGCAGCTGTGGCACACCAGCGAGCTGGCCAAAGCGAACTTCATGGCCCTGGCCGCGAACGCCCCCAACGTCGGTCACGTGCAGGAGCGTATCCAGCAGGCCTACAAGGAGCTGGAGGGCCTGCCCGCGCTGCGCGCGTCCAGGTACAGCGTCCCCGGCACCACCACCGAGGAGGGCTACGCGGCGCTGCTCTCCGCGCTCCAGGCCCTCGACAACGAGCTCGTCGTCGGCGGTGGCAGCAGCGTCAACTCCGACGCCCGTTCGATCTACGCGATCACCCTCGCAAAGGACGCCGTCTCGGTCGACCGCGCCATCGTGCTCCACATCCTGCTGCAGCCGACGCCCACCAGCGCCAACGCCAAGGGCTACGCAGAGCAGCGAGTGAAGGCCTTCGGCTACCTCTTCCTCCAGAGCGTCGCGCAGAACGAGTTCACGCACGCCGCCGACGCGGGCTTCCGGCAGGACCTCGACAACGCCCTCGCCGACGCCCAGGCGCAGGGCCAGGCGGCCGTCAGGCAGGCGGCAGGCGCTGCCGCCGCCGCCGGCAAGCCCTTCGTGGTTCCCCTCGGAATCACTGACGCGGTCCCGCTGATCAACTCGGGCCTGCTCACCACGTCGCAGCTCGCCGCGAAGGGCGTCACGGCCCAGAGCTGGATGGCCGAGACGACGCTCGAGTTCAACGCCATGCGCTCGGTCGAGCAGAAGCTGACCGACACCGCGGTGCAGCAGGCCTCGGCCGATGCGACCAAGGCCCGCAACGACGCCGTCATGAACGCCGCCATCGCGTTGGGCGCGCTGCTGCTGGCCGGCATCCTGACCGCGCTGATCGCCCGCTCGATGATCCGCAGCATGCGACGCCTGCGCGACGGCGCCCAGCAGATCGCCAACGACCGCCTGCCCGACCTGGTCCGTCAGCTCTCCAAGACCGACCCGGGCCGGGTGGACCTCACGGTCGCCCCGATCCCCGTCGCCGGCAAGGACGAGATCGCCGAGGTCGCCCGTGCCTTCGACGACGTCCACCGCGAGGCCATCCGACTCGCCGCCGAGCAGGCTCTGCTCCGGGGCAACGTCAACGCGATCTTCACCAACCTCTCCCGTCGTTCGCACGGCCTGATCGAGCGCCAGCTGGCGCTGATCACGGACCTGGAGAACAACGAGGCCGACCCGGACCAGCTGGAGAACCTCTTCAAGCTGGACCACCTGGCCACCCGTATGCGCCGCAACGGCGAGAACCTGCTGGTCCTCGCCGGCGAGGACGCCGGCCGGTCCTGGGGTGAGCCGATCCCGCTGGTCGACGTGCTCCGCGCGGCCGCCTCCGAGGTGGAGCAGTACGAGCGCATCGAGCTGGCCGGCATCCCCGAGGCCGACGTGATCGGCCCCGCCGTCACCGACCTCGTGCACCTGCTGGCCGAGCTGCTGGAGAACGCCACCACGTTCTCCAGCCCGCAGACCAAGGTCCGGGTCACCGCGACCCGACTGCCCGACCAGCGCGTGCTCGTGGAGATCCACGACAAGGGCATCGGCCTCACCTCCGAGGACTTCGCCGAGATCAACGCGAAGCTGGCCGATCCGCCGACCGTGGACGCCTCGGTCTCCAGGCAGATGGGCCTCTTCGTGGTCGGCCGCCTGGCCGAGCGCCACGGCGTCCGAGTCCAGTTGCGTCCCTCCGGCGAGTCCGCGGGCACGACCTCGCTGGTGATGATGCCCGAGCAGCTGACGCAGCTGGTCCGCGTCGGCGAGCCCGAGGAGCAGTTCACTGTCTCCCGGATCTACCCCGAGGCGGCGGGCGGCCAGCAGGCCGCGTCCGGCTTCGGTGCGGCGGGGGCCTTCGGCGGGGCGGGCGGCGGCAACGGCAACGCGATGTCGCGCCTGCGCACCGCGAGCGAGCTGGGCTTCGACGACAGCCGCTACGAGCGCGCAGCCGAGCAGCCCGTCGAGCAGACGCTGGCCCTGGACGCCGTGCAGCGCTCGCTGCGCCTCGGCCAGCGCCGGAGCCAGGCTGCGCTGGAGGCCGGCCCCGAAGCCGCGGACGGCTACGCCGGCCAGGGCTACCAGGAGCAGGGTTTCGCCGAGCAGGGTTACCAGGAGCAGAACTACGCTCCCGGCTACGGGTCGGAGTACACGCCCGAGTACGGCGCCGGCTCCGACTTCCAGCAGGGCTACGCCCCGAACGCGGGCCAGGACTTCGGGGCAGGCCGACCGGCCTCGTCCTACCCGGCTCCCGAGGCGGGCTACGAGCCCGGCCGCTACACCCCGCAGCACTTCGAGGCGGGCGTGGCCGAGCGCCAGACCTTCACACCGGAATACCCGGAGGACACGTACCTGACTCCGGCGTCGACCCCGGGCATGGAGCACTACGGCACCGGCGCCCCGGCCTACGAGCCCGAGCCCAGCCACGGCTCCGGCCCCCAGCAGCCCGGCCTGGGCGGCAACGACCTGCCCACCCGGCGACCGGGTGCGGCGCTCGGCGGCGGGCCGATCGGCAGCCGTGCGGCCGGTGAGCACCCCAACTGGTTCACGGGTGCCCGTGAGACCGGCCAGCCGACCGGCTCGATGCCGGTCATGCCTTCCGGCAACGGCCGTGCCGCGGCAGCGCTTCCGGCGTCCGCGCCGGCGGCGCAGCCGCCCCGCGAGGCGGTCGGCGGTGGCACCACCGGCGCCGGCCTCCCGCGGCGCGTGCCCCGACAGAACCTGCTCCCCGGCCAGATCCAGGACCCGGCTGAAGCAGCCCAGCAGAACATGACGCCACAAGCGCCCCAGCTGTCCCGATCCCCCGAGGAGGTCCGCGGTCGGCTCACCAACCTGCGCCGCGGCATCCAGCAGGGACACAATGCGGGCGACACCCCCCACCAGGGCTCTGGCCCGTACGGCACCAATCCCCAGGAGCGTTGATCAAAGATGAGCCAGATGAGCCAAGCGGCCCAGAACCTCAACTGGTTGATCACCAACTTCGTGGACAACACCCCCGGGGTGTCGCACACCGTGGTGGTCTCCGCCGACGGCCTCCTGCTCGCGATGTCCGAGGGCTTCCCCCGCGACCGCGCTGACCAGCTTGCCGCGGTCGCCTCCGGGCTGACCTCGCTGACCCAGGGCGCGTCCCGGATCTTCGAGGGCGGCAAGGTCACCCAGACCGTGGTGGAGATGGAGCGCGGGTTCCTCTTCATCATGGCCGTCTCCGACGGCTCGTCCCTCGCCGTGCTCGCGTCCCCGGACAGCGACATCGGCCTGGTCGGCTACGAGATGGCCCTGCTGGTCGACCGCGCCGGCACGGTCCTGACCCCGGCGCTCCGCGCCGAGCTCCAGGGCAGCCTGCTGCACTGACACGGCGTCAACCACCTGACGTCCACGCGAGCCGCACACGCCACTCGTACCACTGTGAGGAGGAACCGTGACACCGCCCGAGGACCAGAACGGCCAGTACGGCGCTGCCTATCCGGGATCAGGCCACGACGCGTTCGGCGGTCCCGGCGGCGGCTACGCGCCCGCCCCTGGGTACCCCGGTTACGAGCAGTCCCAGCACCAGTCCCCGCAGGGCGGCGGCCAGTCCGGCTACTGGCAGGACCAGCAGCCGGAGTGGCAGCCCCCGGTGCGAGGCGGTGCGACGCAGCCCGTGGAGCCCTCGCCGCACGACGAGGAGCCGCTGATCCGGCCCTACGCGATGACCGGCGGCCGGACCCGTCCGCGCTACCAGCTGGCCATCGAGGCCCTGGTCTCGACGACGGCCGCGCCGGACCGGATCGGTTCGCTGCTGCCCGAGCACCAGCGGATCTGCAGCCTCTGCACGGACATCAAGTCGGTGGCGGAGATCTCGGCCCTGCTTTCCATGCCCCTGGGCGTGGCCCGCATTCTTGTCGCCGACCTGGCCGAGTCCGGCCTCGTCGCGATCCACCAGCCCGCCGCCGGGGGCGAATCCGGCGGAACGCCTGATGTGACACTGCTCGAAAGGGTGCTCAGTGGACTACGCAAGCTCTAGGCCGACTGCCCCGGCCGCGGCCGCGACCGGGGGCCGCAGCACGACCTCCGCGAAGATCGTGGTGGCGGGCGGCTTCGGCGTGGGCAAGACGACCCTCGTCGGCGCGGTCTCCGAGATCAACCCGCTGCGTACCGAGGCCGTGATGACCTCGGCCTCGGCCGGTATCGACGATCTCAGCCACGTGAGCGGCAAGACGACCACGACGGTCGCGATGGACTTTGGCCGCATCACGCTGGACGAGGACCTGATCCTGTACCTGTTCGGCACGCCCGGACAGGACCGCTTCTGGTTCATGTGGGACGACCTGGTCCGCGGCGCGATCGGCGCGGTGGTCCTGGTCGACACCCGCCGACTGGCGGACTGCTTCCCCGCCATCGACTACTTCGAGAACAGCGGCCTGCCGTTCATCGTGGCGGTCAACGCGTTCGACGGCAACCAGTCCCACACCCCGGACGAGGTCCGGGAGGCGCTCCAACTCGGCCACGACACGCCGATCATCACCACGGACGCCCGCCGCCGCGACAGCGCGAAGTCCGCGCTGATCACCTTGGTCGAGCACGCCCTGCTTGCGCGCCTGCGCTAAGTTGCAACACCTTTAGGGGCGCGAGGCTCTGCTGATGTGCGGCGGAGCCGCACATCAGCAGAGCCTCGCGCCCCTTACGTCATCACGGCGTCAGGCCTGCGCGCAGGAGGCCGAAGGTGTAGGCGTCGTCCAGGGCCTGCCAGCTCGCGGCGACGACGTTCTCCGCCACGCCCACCGTCGACCACGTCGATTCGCCGTCCGTGGTCTCGATCAGGACGCGGGTCTGGGAACCCGTGCCGTGCTGGCCTTCAAGAATGCGGACCTTGTAGTCCGTCAGTTCCAGCTTCGCCAGCTGCGGGTAGAAGCGGCCCACCGCGGCCCGCAGGGCCGCGTCCAGCGCGTCGACGGGGCCGTTGCCCTCGCCCGTGGCGATGATGCGTTCGCCCTTGGCCCAGAGCTTCACCGTCGCCTCGTTCGCCGCCGAGCCGTCCGCCCGCTGCTCGGCGATCGCGCGCCAGGACTCGAGAGTGAAGAACCGCTCCTCGCTCCCCTTCGCCTCCGCGCGGAGCAGCAGCTCGAACGAGGCGTCCGCCGCCTCGTACGTGTAGCCGGCGAGCTCCTTCTCCTTGACCTTGTCGACGACCCGGCCCACCAGCTCGCGGTCCGCGGACAGGTCGTACCCCAGCTCCTTGCCCTTGAGTTCGACCGAGGCGCGTCCCGCCATGTCCGAGACCAGCATGCGCATGCTGTTGCCCACCAGGGCCGGGTCGGTGTGCTGGTAGAGGTCGGGGTCCACCTTGATCGCCGAGGCGTGCAGGCCGGCCTTGTGGGCGAAGGCCGAGACGCCGACGTACGGCTGGTGCGTGGAGGGGGCGAGGTTGACGACCTCGGCGATCGCGTGCGAGATCCGGGTCATCTCCGCCAGCTTGCCCTCCGGCAGGACCCGCCGGTCGTACTTCAGCTCCAGCGCGCCGACCACCGGGAAGAGATTCGCGTTGCCGACCCGCTCGCCGTAGCCGTTGGCCGTGCACTGGACGTGGGTCGCGCCCGCGTCCACCGCGGCAAGGGTGTTGGCGACCGCGCAACCGGTGTCATCCTGTGCGTGGATGCCCAGCCGCGCGCCGGTCTCGGCCAGCACGTCCGCGACGATGTCCCGAACACCGGCGGGCAGCATGCCGCCGTTGGTGTCGCACAGCACCACGACGTCCGCGCCCGCCTCGTGCGCGGCCCGGACGACCGACAGCGCGTACTCGCGGTTGGCCTTCCAGCCGTCGAAGAAGTGCTCGCAGTCGATGAAGACCCGCCGCCCCTGGGCCCGCAGGTACGCGACGCTGTCGCGGACCATGGCCAGGTTCTCCTCCAGCGTGGTGCGCAGCGCCAGGTCCACGTGGCGGTCGTGGGACTTGGCCACCAGGGTCACCACCGGCGCCCCGGAGGCGACGAGCGCACGCAGCTGCGCGTCCTCCTCGGCGACGCCGCCGGCCCGCCGGGTCGAGCCGAAGGCGACCAGCTGGGCGTTCTCCAGCTTCAGCTCCGTCGCCGCGCGGGCGAAGAATTCGGTGTCCCGCGGGTTCGCGCCGGGCCAGCCGCCCTCGATGAAACCCACGCCGAACTCGTCCAGGTGACGCGCGATGGTGAGCTTGTCGGCGACGGTGAGGTTGATGCCTTCGCGCTGCGCGCCGTCGCGCAGGGTGGTGTCGAAGACGTGGAATTCGTCGCTGGGACTGGCAGTCATGGCCGTGGTCTCCTGAGTCGGTGGCTGCTCGCTGAACGGCTGTGCTACTTAACGCAAAAGACCCCCCGCGGATGCGAGAGGTCTGCACGCTGGTCGGTTCCGCTCGGGAACTCAGACCGACGCGCTGCAGCTAATAATCAGTGCGAACGTGGGCACGCTCGCAGTCTGGCACAGATTCCGACGGGTGGGCCGTGCATCTCGTATCTCAAGATGCACGGCCCAGCGCCTGAGCCTCAGACGATCGGGTGCATCCAGCCGTGGGTGTCCTCGCGGCGGCCGGTCTGCAGGGCGAGCAGCGTCTCGCGCAGCTTCATGGTGACCGGGCCGGGCGTGCCGTCGCCGACCTGCCAGTCGCCGCGGGCCGACTTCACGGAGCCGACCGGGGTGATCACGGCGGCGGTGCCGCAGGCGAAGACCTCGGTCAGGGTGCCGGCGGCGTTGCCGTCGCGCCACTCGTCGGTGGAGATCTTCCGCTCCTCGGTCGCGTGGCCCAGGTCCGCGGCGATGCTGAGCAGCGAGTCGCGGGTGATGCCGGGCAGCAGCGAGCCGGAGAGCTCCGGGGTGACGATGCGGGCGTCCGCGCCCTCGCCGAAGACGAAGTAGAGGTTCATGCCGCCCATCTCCTCGATCCAGCGGCGCTCCACGGCGTCCAACCAGACGACCTGGTCGCAGCCCTTCTCGGCGGCCTGGGCCTGGGCGACCAGCGAGGCGGCGTAGTTGCCCGCGCACTTGGCCGCGCCGGTGCCGCCGGGCGCCGCGCGGACGTACTCCTCGGAGATCCAGACCGAGACCGGCTTGACCCCGCCGGGGAAGTACGCGCCGGCCGGGGAGGCGATCAGCATGAAGAGGTACTCGTTGGCCGGGCGCACGCCCAGGCCGACCTCGGTGGCGAACATGAACGGACGCAGGTAGAGGCTGGCCTCCTCCTGGCTGGGCACCCACGCCTGGTCCTGGGTCACCAGGGCCTCGACGGCGGCCACGAAGAGCTCCTCGGGCAGCTCCGGCATGGCCAGGCGGCGGGCGGAGGCCTGGAAGCGGCGGGCGTTGGCCTCCGGGCGGAAGGTCTGGATCGTGCCGTCGGCGGTCCGGTAGGCCTTGAGACCCTCGAAGATCGACTGGCCGTAGTGCAGCGTCATGTTGGCCGGGTCGATCTCCAGCGGGCCGTAGGGCACCAACTGCGCGTCGTGCCAGCCGCGGCCCTCGGTCCAGCGGATGGTCACCATGTTGTCGGTGAAGAAGCGGCCGAAGCCGGGAGAAGCCAACCGGGCCTCGCGCTCGGCGTCGGAAAGCGGGTGAGCCGAGGGCTTGAGCTCGATAGAGAGGGAGGTCATCGACGTTTGTCCTTCACCGTGTCGTCATGGCGGGAACTCGACCTGGGTGGGTTCCCACGGTCGATGGTCGCACTAATCGGGGCAACAGCGACAGCCAGTGCGCCTGTGACGGGCGCAGCAACGGTGAAAGCACAGCACCGGGCCGTCGCCGGCCCGGTGCGGGGTGGTGCGAGGGCCGGCGGTCAGCCGGCTACTCGGGCGGCGAGCGCGTCGCCGATCTCCGAGGTGGAGCGGGGCGCGGTCAGGGACGCGCGCTCCGCGAGGTCGGCGGCGACGGCGGCCTCGATCTTCGCGGCCTCCTCGGCGTGACCGAGGTGGCTCAGCAGCATGGCGACCGACAGCACGGTGGCGGTCGGGTCGGCCTTGCCCTGCCCGGCGATGTCCGGGGCCGAGCCGTGGACCGGCTCGAACATGGACGGGAAGGAGCCGCTGGGGTTGATGTTGCCCGACGCGGCCAGGCCGATGCCGCCGGTGACGGCCGCGGCGAGGTCCGTGAGGATGTCACCGAAGAGGTTGTCGGTGACGATGACGTCGAAGCGCTCGGGCTGGGTGACGAAGAAGATCGTCGCCGCGTCGACGTGCAGGTAGTCGGTGGTGACCTCGGGGTACTCGGCGGCGACCTGGTCGAAGACGCGCTTCCACAGGTGGCCGGCGTAGACCAGCACGTTGTTCTTGTGGACCAGGGTGAGCTTCTTGCGGGGGCGCGCCTGGGCCCGGGCGAAGGCGTCGCGGACGACGCGCTCGATGCCGAAGGCCGTGTTCAGGCTGACCTCGGTGGCGATCTCCTGCTCGGTGCCGGTGCGCAGCGAGCCGCCGTTGCCGACGTACGGGCCCTCGGTGCCCTCGCGGACGACGACGAAGTCGATGTCCGGGTTGCCCGCCAGGGGAGACTGCACGCCGGGGAAGAGCTTGCCCGGACGCAGGTTCACGTGGTGGTCGAAGGCGAAGCGCAGCTTCAGCAGCAGCCCGCGCTCCAGCACGCCGGAGGGCACGGACGGGTCGCCGATGGCGCCGAGCAGGATCGCGTCGGCGCCCTTCAGCTCCTCGAGCACGCTGTCCGGCAGGGTCTCGCCGGTCGCGTGGTAGCGACGCGCGCCGAGGTCGTACTCGGTGGTCTCCACCTTGATGTCGGCAGGAAGAGCGGAGGTGAGGACCTTGAGTCCTTCGGCCACGACCTCCTGGCCGATACCGTCACCAGGGATCACTGCGAGGCGGAGAGTGCGAGACATGCGGCCGACCTTACTCCGGTGTCCAGCAGCTGACATCCGATGTCCGCGATACGGACGTACGCGGCGTCACGGAGGCTCACTACCAGGACGGCGTCACGCCTGCGGCGTCCTGATGGCCGGTGGACCCGCCGTTGTCACGCCGGTCCAGCGACCGCTGCAGGGCGGCTGCCGCCTGGGCGCGCTCGGAGTTGTTGTGGGGGGTGCGGCGGGTGCGGGGCTTCTGCGTCAGAGAAGGCATGGGGAGACTCCTGGGAAGTGCGGTCCGATCTGGGGAGAGGGCCGGACAGGGGTCGCCTGTGCTGGGGCCGAGCCGGAACGGCCGTGGATACGGCAGACCATCCGACTACTGCTTTCCTCACGGTACGACAGGAGACTGCGACTGTCTGCAGAGATACTTGGATTTCCTACTATCCGAGACGCGCGCCTCACTCGGACAGGCTCTAACCTCGGATCATGAGCTTCCAAGGCTGGCCCGCAGAGGCCCTTGAGTTCTACGAGGGCCTGGAGGCCGACAACACGAAGGACTACTGGACGTCCCACAAGGACGTCTACGAGCGCTGCGTCCGCGAGCCGATGGCGGCCCTGCTGGAGGAGCTGGCCGGCACGCACGGCGAGGGCAAGATCTTCCGCCCCAACCGCGACATCCGCTTCTCGGCGGACAAGTCGCCGTACAAGACGCACATCGGCGCGGTCCTGGAGGGCGGCGGCTACGTCCAGCTCTCGGCGGACGGCCTGGGCGCGGGCACCGGCTGCTACCAGATGACACCGGAACAGCTGGCCCGCTACCGCGAGTCGGTGGCGGACGAGAAGCCGGGCAAGGCGCTGGAATCGCTGGTCGCGAAGCTGGCCCAGGCGGACATCGAGATCATGTCCCACGACCGCTTGAAGAGTGCGCCGCGGGGGTACCCGAAGGACCACCCGCGTATCGAGCTGCTCCGCGCGAAGAACCTGGCCGCGTGGCGGCAGTGGCCGGTGGAACCGTGGCTGGGCACGCCGGAGGCGAAGAAGCGCGTCCTGGAGTTCCTGAAGGCGACGAGGCCCCTGAACAAGTGGCTGTCGGACTACGTGAACCCATAGGCAGGCGAGGTAGCTGCACTACCAGGCGCGCGAGGAACTGCGCGAGGAACCACCCTGTGCGGATGGCCCTGCTCGCTGAGCGAGTCACCACCTGGGTGGCTTGTCGCGCAGTTCCTCGCGCCCCTGACGATGCTTCCGTTACGCCGAAAGGTTGACCGAGCGCGCGAACTTCGCGCCGATCTCCGCGGCGATCTCCGTCAGCAGGCCCTGGGGGATCTCGCTGTCGACCGTCAGGGAGACCAGCGCGTCGCCGGCCTCCTCGTCGCGGGAGACCTGCATGCCGGCGATGTTGATGCCCGCGTCGCCGAGAAGGCGACCCAGCGTGCCGACCACGCCCGGACGGTCCTCGTAGCGGAAGAAGCCCATGTGGTCCGTCAGGGCGACGTCCACATCGAAGTCGTCGATGCCGACGATCTTCTGCAGGCGCTTCGGGCCCGTCAGCGTGCCCGCCACCGAGATCTCGCGGCCGTCGGTCAGCGTGCCGCGCACGGTGATGACGTTGCGGTACTCGGGGCTCTCGCTCATCGTCGTCAGGCGCACCTCGAGGCCGCGCTCCTGCGCGAACAGCGGGGCGTTGACGTAGGAGACCGTCTCGGCCACGACGTCCTCGAAGACGCCCTTGAGGGCGCTCAGCTCCAGCACCTTCACGTCGTGCTGGGTGATCTCGCCGCGCACCTCGACGTCGAGGCGGACCGCGACCTCGCCCGCCAGCGCGGTGAAGATCCGGCCCAGCTTCTCCGCCAGCGGCAGGCCGGGACGGACGTCCTCGGCGATGACGCCGCCCTGGACGTTCACCGCGTCCGGGACCAGCTCACCGGCCAGCGCCAGGCGCACGCTGCGGGCGACGGAGATGCCGGCCTTCTCCTGCGCCTCGTCCGTCGAGGCGCCGAGGTGCGGGGTCGCCACGACGTTGTCGAAGGCGAAGAGCGGGGAGTCGGTGCAGGGCTCCTTGACGAAGACGTCCAGGCCCGCGCCGGCGACCCGGCCCTCCTTGAGGGCGGCGGCGAGCGCCTCCTCGTCGACGATGCCACCACGGGCGGCGTTGACGATGCGGACGGTCGGCTTGACCTTGTGCAGCGCCTCGTGGCCGATCAGGCCCACCGTCTCCGGGGTCTTCGGCAGGTGCACGGTGATGAAGTCGGCGACCTCGAGCAGCTCGTCCAGCGGGAGCAGCTTGACGCCCATCTGGGCCGCGCGGGCGGCCTGGATGTAGGGGTCGTAGGCGACGATCTTCATGCCGAAGGCCGACATGCGCTGCGCGACCAGGACGCCGATGCGGCCGAGGCCGACGACGCCGAGGGTCTTCTCCGCCAGCTCGACGCCGGTGTACTTGCTGCGCTTCCACTCGCCGTTCTTCAACGCGGAGTTGGCGGCCGGGATGTGACGCGCCGTCGAAAGCAGCAGGCCACAGGCCAGCTCGGCGGCGGTGACGATGTTGGAGGTCGGCGCGTTGACGACCATCACGCCCGCCTTGGTGGCGGAGGGCACGTCCACGTTGTCGAGACCGACGCCGGCGCGGGCGACGACCTTGAGCTTGCGGGCGGCCGCGATGGCCTCGGCGTCCACCTTGGTGGCGGAGCGGATCAGGATCGCGTCCACGTCGGCGATGGCGGACAGCAGCTGACCGCGGTCGGCGCCGTCGCAGTGGCGGATCTCGAAGTCGGGGCCGAGCGCGTCGACGGTGGCAGGCGACAGCTCTTCAGCGATCAGAACTACAGGCTTGCTGCTCACGACAGTGGTCCTTACTGTCCGGTTCTCCCCAGCCGTCGCGAATGAGGGTGGCACCCGCGATGCGTGGACGGCATGAAGGGGACGGTGGCATGCCGCGTTGGAGACGCACGACGCTGTGAGCCTGACGCGCAGGATGTGAGTCTATCGGCGGGACTGCGCCTGCCGATCGCCCTTGCGGCGGAATCACCCGCAGGGGACCTTACGATCCGTACAAAGCAGCGGGGGCGTCCTTCTGGACGCCCCCGCTGACGAAGCGGCTTACGCCTCCTCGTCGACCCAGCTCATCAGCTTGCGCAGCTTCTTGCCGGTGGTCTCCAGCAGGTGCTCGCTGTCGGCCTTCTTGTACTCGTTGTACCGGGGCAGACCGGCCTTGTACTCGGCGATCCAGGTGTTGGCGAAGGTGCCGTCCTGGATCTCGCCGAGGACCTTCTTCATCTCGGCCTTGGTGTTGTCGTTGATGATGCGCGGGCCGGTGACGTAGTCGCCCCACTCGGCCGTCTCGGAGACGGACCAGCGCATCTTCTCCAGGCCGCCCTCGTACATGAGGTCGACGATGAGCTTCAGCTCGTGGAGGCACTCGAAGTAGGCGATCTCGGGCTGGTAGCCCGCCTCGACCAGGGTCTCGAAGCCGGCCTTGACCAGGGCGGCGGTGCCACCGCAGAGGACGGCCTGCTCGCCGAAGAGGTCGGTCTCGGTCTCCTCGGTGAAGGTCGTCTTGATGACGCCGGCGCGGGTGCCGCCGATGCCCTTCGCGTAGGAGAGCGCGAGCTCCAGGCCCTTGCCGGTCGCGTCCTGCTCGACGGCGACGATGCAGGGAACGCCGCGGCCTTCCTCGTACTGGCGACGGACCAGGTGGCCCGGGCCCTTCGGGGCGACCATGCAGACGTCGACGTCGGCCGGGGGCTTGATGAAGCCGAAGCGGATGTTCAGGCCGTGACCGAAGAAGAGCGCGTCGCCCGCCTTGAGGTTGGGCTCCACGACCTCCTTGTACACGTCGGCCTGGATGGGGTCCGGCACCAGGATCATGATGACGTCGGCCTCGGCGGCGGCCTCGGCAGGCGTGACGACCCGCAGACCCTGCTCCTGCGCCTTGGCGCGGGACTTGGACTCGGGCAGCAGGCCGACGCGGACGTCCACGCCGGAGTCACGCAGGGAGAGCGCGTGCGCGTGGCCCTGGCTGCCGTAACCGAGGATGGCGACCTTGCGGCCCTGGATGATGGACAGATCGGCGTCGTCGTCGTAGAACAGCTCGGCCATCGCTGGCTTCTCCTTGCGGGGTGGATTCCTTGGGGACACCGTACGCCGATGCGAAATCGCGAACGGTGGAGTCTCAAACAGTGAGATTAGCGTCTCAGAGGTTGTTGCACATGCCAGGGGTGCGGGGAACTGCGCGAGAAACCGTGCAGCTCCGTAGAGGGCTGAGCGCGCAGTTCCTCGCGCCCCTGGCTAGGCGCTGCGCTCAACCGCGCGGAGCGACCTGTCGGTAATGGAGCGCGCTCCGCGTCCGATCGCAACCATGCCGGACTGCACGAGTTCCTTGACCCCGTACGGCTCCAGCATCTTCAGCATCGCCTCCAGCTTGTCGCCGCTGCCCGTCGCCTCGATGGTGACCGCGTCGGGGGAGACGTCGACCGTCTTCGCGCGGAAGAGCTGGACGATCTCCGTCACCTGCGAGCGCGTCTCCGCGTCGGCGCGGACCTTGACCAGCATCAGCTCGCGGCGGACCGCCGCCGACGGGTCCAGCTCGACGATCTTTATCACGTTGATCAGCTTGTTCAGCTGCTTGGTGACCTGCTCCAGCGGCAGGTCCTCCACGTTGACCACGATCGTCATCCGGGAGATGTCCGGGTGCTCGGTCGGGCCGACGGCCAGCGAGTCGATGTTGAAGCCGCGCCGCGAGAACAGCGCCGCGATCCGGGCGAGGACGCCCGGCTTGTTCTCGACCAGGACGGAGAGGGTGTGCTTGGACATGATGTGTGTGAACCCCTCAGTCGTTCTCGTCGCCGAAGTCCGGACGGACATCGCGCGCGGCCAGGATCTCGTCATTGCTGGTGCCTGCCGCGACCATCGGCCAGACCATCGCGTCCTGGTGCACGATGAAGTCGATCACGACCGGCGCGTCGTTCAGCGCCATCGCCTTGTCGATCACCGCGTCCAGGTCCTCGGGACGCTCGCAGCGCAGCGCGTAGCAGCCCATCGCCTCGGACAGCTTGACGAAGTCCGGGATCCGGGTGCCCGCCGCCGGGCCGCGGCCGTCGTTCTCCGGGCCGTCGTGCAGGACGGTGTTGGAGTAGCGCTGGTTGTAGAAGAGCGTCTGCCACTGGCGGACCATGCCCAGAGAGCCGTTGTTGATGATCGCGACCTTGATCGGGATGTTGTTCAGCGCGCAGGTGACCAGCTCCTGGTTGGTCATCTGGAAGCAGCCGTCGCCGTCGATCGCCCAGACCGTGGCGTCCGGGCAGCCGGCCTTCGCGCCCATCGCCGCCGGGACCGCGTAGCCCATCGTCCCCGCGCCGCCGGAGTTCAGCCAGGTGGCCGGCTTCTCGAAGTTGATGAACTGGCTGGCCCACATCTGGTGCTGGCCCACGCCCGCCGCGTAGATCGCGTCCGGGCCGACCTTCTGGCCGATCCGCTCGATCACCTGCTGCGGGCTGAGCATGCCCTCCGGGGCCGGGTCGTAGCCGACCGGGTAGGTCTTGCGCCAGGCGTTCAGCTGCTCCCACCACGCGCCGTACTCGAAGCGGGCCTCGCCGGCCGCCTGCGCGGCCGACTGCTCCTGCTGCACCGCGACGATCAGGTCAGCGATGATCTCGCGGGCGTCGCCCACGATCGGGACGTCCGCCGCGCGGTTCTTGCCGATCTCGGCCGGGTCGATGTCCGCGTGGACGATCTTCGCGAAGGGCGCGAAGGTGTCCAGGCGGCCGGTGACCCGGTCGTCGAAGCGGGTGCCGAGCGCGAAGAGCAGGTCCGCCTTCTGCAGCGCGGTGACCGCCGCGACCGAACCGTGCATGCCGGGCATGCCCAGGTGCTGGTCGTGGCTGTCGGGGAAGGCGCCGAGCGCCATCAGCGTGGTGACGACCGGAGCGCCCGTCAGCTCGGCCAGGATCCGCAGCTCGGTCGTGGCTTGCGCCTTCAGCACGCCGCCGCCGACGTACAGGACCGGGCGCTTGGAGGTGGCCAGCAGCTTGGCCGCCTCGCGGATCTGCTTGGCGTGCGGCTTGGTGACCGGGCGGTAGCCCGGCAGCTGGGTCTCGACCGGCCAGCGGAAGACCGTCCGCGCCTGCAGCGCGTCCTTGGCGATGTCCACCAGCACCGGCCCCGGTCGCCCGGTCGCGGCGATGTGGAAGGCCTCGGCGATGACGCGCGGGATGTCCGCGGCGTCGGTCACCAGGAAGTTGTGCTTGGTGATCGGCATGGTGATGCCGCAGATGTCCGCCTCCTGGAAGGCGTCCGTCCCGATCGCCTTCGACGCGACCTGGCCGGTGATCGCGACGATCGGCACCGAGTCCATGTAGGCGTCGGCGATCGGCGTCACCAGGTTGGTCGCGCCGGGGCCGGAGGTCGCCATGCAGACGCCGACCTTGCCGGTCGCCTGCGCGTAACCCGTCGCCGCGTGTCCCGCGCCCTGCTCGTGGCGGACCAGGATGTGGCGGACCTTTGTGGAGTCCATCAACGGGTCGTAGGCCGGGAGGATCGCGCCTCCCGGGATCCCGAAGACCGTCTCCGCGCCGACCGCCTCGAGGGAGCGGATGAGCGACTGGGCACCGGTCATGGGTTCTGGGCCCGCGTGCTGCGGGACGGGCGCTGCTGCCTGCTCAGTCATCTGCTGATTCCTTCTCGGACTGCTTCGGAGTTCTCGGAGGGGTACTTCAAGGCGCTGCGTGCTGCCTTGCGGCAACAAAAAACCCCTCGTGCCCACGGGGGCATGCGAGGGGTAGCGCGTCGGCCTGGTCAGCTCGGGAGGGGAATCCCGGCTCAGCCGACGCGCCCGCCAAGTACGAGAATTCGGGTGCGCATGTTGTCGACCTTCCTCCGACGCCCCCGGGGGTGTCAAGCCGAAGCGAAACGTGTCTCATCATGCGGAATAGTCCTCGGACGTCCGTGTATCCGCCAGCAGAACCGCTAGTTCGCGCTCGTCCAGGGCGCCCGCGTAGTGCTGCCCCTGGCCCCTGGCGCAGCCCAGCTGGCGGAGCAGTTCTGCCTGCTCAACACTGTCCACTCCCTCGGCGACGGTGTCCAGACCGAGCTCGTGGCCGATGCGCAGCACCGAGGACGCGAGGGTCCGCAGGAAGGCCGACTCCAGTAGGCCGTCCACCACACCACGCTCCAGTTTGAGCGCGTCCACGGGCAGTCGGCGCAGCCCGCTGAGCGGGGTGGCGCCACCGCCGAGCCCGTCCAGGACCAGGCCGACGCCGAGCTCCTTGAGCCTGCCGAGATGCCGCACCAGCTCGTCGAAGCCCTGCGGGCGGCCGTCGGCCACGCTGTTGCCGCTGTCGGTCAGCTCGACCAGCAGCCTGGACGGCGCGAGACCAGTGCGGCGCAGCGCCGCGTCGACCGTCTCGTAGAACCCCGGGGCCGCCAGGACCCGCGTCGAGAGCCGTACCGCGACGGGCAGGCCGCCGCCGCGCTCGGCCGCCTGCTGGACGGCCTGCTCGACCATCCAGCGCGCGAAGCGCACCACCCGCTCGCCGCCGCCGGAAGCGCGCAGGAACTCGGCGGGGGTCAGCAGCAGCCCCTGGGCCGAACGCCAGCGCGCCTGGGCGGAGAGCGCCGAGACGACGCCGCTGCCCAGGTCCACGACCGGCTGGTGCAGCAGCGTGAACTGCCCCTCGCGGACGGCGACGCGCAGCCGCTGGTCCAGCTCGGTGCGGCGGCGCAGCTCGGTGCGGAGCTCGGGGGAGTACTCGTGGACGCGGTCCTTGCCGTGCTTCTTGGCCTGGTACATGGCCAGGTCGGCGCTGCGCAGCAGGTCGGCGGCGGCCTCGGGGGCGGCGTTCGGATCGGCGAAGGCGATGCCGATGCTGGCCGCGACCGCGTGTTCCTCGTTGCCGACGCAGAACGGCGCGGCCACGGCGGCGCGCAGCCGCTCGGCGATGCCGAAGACCTGCTCCCGGTCCACCTCGCCGACCAGCAGTACCGCGAACTCGTCGCCGCCGAGCCGGGCGACGGTGTCCCCGGCGCGGACGGCGTCCTGGAGCCGCCGCGCGGCCTGGACCAGCAGCTCGTCACCGACCTGGTGTCCGGCGGTGTCGTTGACGGCCTTGAAGCCGTCGAGGTCGACGAAGAGCACCGCGACCTCCGGCCGTTCCCCCGGCCTGCTGCCGAGCGCGGCCCGGCTGCGCTGCAGGAAGAGGGCCCGGTTGGGCAGGTCGGTGAGCGCGTCGTGGAACGCGTTGTGCTCCAACTGGGCCTGGAGCCGCACGCGTTCGGAGACGTCGCGGCAGTTGAAGATCAGCCCGTCGCGGTAGCGGTTGACGGTGGACTCGACGTCCAGCCACTCCCCCGCGCCCGAGCGGACCCGGCACTCGATCCGCGCGGTCGGCTCCGCTGTCGTCCCATGGGCCGGGGCCTTGGCGAGGTAGCGCTGCACCTCCCAGAGCACGTGGCCGAGGTCGTCCGGATGGACCATCTCCGGCAGCCGGGTGCCGACCAGTTCCTCGGCGGGCCTGCCGTAGACGCCGGTGGCGGCCGGGCTGACGTAGCGGAGCACGCCGTCCGGGTCGGCGATCATGATGACGTCGCTGGACCCCTGGACCAGGGAGCGGAAGTGGTGCTCCTGGTGGCTCAGCTTCTGGGCGAGGGAGAGGTTGTCGAGCAGCATGATGCCCTGACGCAGGATCAGCGCCATCACGACCGTGCAGCTGACGATCAGCACGAAGCGGTCCAGATGATGCTGGCCCAGCGCGTTGTAGAGCAGCCCGACCGTGCAGACGCCGGTGGCGGCGTAGGGCGTCAACGCGCTGAAGGTGGACGCGACGCGCGGTCGGCGCGCGGCGGCGACCGGGGCGGCCGGGCCGGCCGGGCCGGCCGCGTGGTCGCCGTCGGACGCCTCGCGGCCGGACCCGGCCCAGGGGGCCCAGGCGAGCAGCATCGAGCCGCAGAACCAACCGGCGTCGAGGAGTTCGCCGGAGTGGTAGGCGTCCTTGAAGGACTGGCTGGTGAAGACGGCGTCGCAGAGCACCGTCAGCGCGAGTCCCACTATGGCTGTGTGCACGGCCGCACGGTTGCTGCCCGGCCGCCGGAAGCGCAGCCCGAGAACCATGCTGATCAGCAGGATGTCGAGCAGCGGGTAGGCCAGCCCGACGGCCAGCCGCAGCGGACTGTGCTGGTCCCCGGCAGCGGTGCGGGCCAGCGCCAGGCTCCAGCTGAGGGTCAGCAGCGAACCGGCGATCAGCCAGCCGTCGAGCCCGAGGCAGAGCCAGCCGGCGGCGTTGCGGGGTCGGTTGGCCAGCAGCAGCAGCCCGAGGATGGCGGGCGGGGCGAAGAAGAGGAAGGCGTAGTCGGCGATCGAGGGCGACGGCAGGCTGCGGCCGAGGACGCACTCGTACCACCCCCAGATACCGTTGCCGACCCCGACCATGAGCGAGCTGAGACCGAAGCAGAGCCAGGCGGGCCGGCTCCGCCCGCCCGAGACGGATCCGTAGACGAAACAGGAGGCCGAGGCGGTCAGCGCGGCGCCGGCCAGGCCGAAGTCGCCCATGACGCGGGCGAGCGCGGCAGTCCCCCAACCGTAGGCGGCACCCGCCAGGTACAGCAGGCAGACGAGCATGACCAGTATCCGCGGCAGCCTCGCGGCAGCTTGCGACAGCCGCAGCGGCTCATGCGCGGGCACGCCTGCGGCGGCGGCCTCCGCCCCGGCCGCGTCGAGACCGAAGCGGGTGCTCTCGCCGAAGGCGAAGGGCGACGTCGCCGACATCGCCGACGTCGTGGCCGTCAGGCGCTCCTCGGTCCAGGACGGACCGGGCAGCAACGTGTCAGTGCTCAGCATGGGCAATCCCCCTCCGGCCCCGGGTACGTTCGGACCAGCGGGGCGGACAACTCCGTACCGGGTCTCCCGGTCGGGAACCTACACCACAGTCGTCACTCAGAGACATGCACACTCAACTCAGAGTAATGGCGAGCGTCGGTGTAGCTGTACCCGATCCGGACGAAAGCGGGCGGTGTGCGGGGAAAAGCAGGGGGTGTCCCGGGCGCACGCCGGGGGCGCACGGATTCGCGGCGCGAATCAGATTCTGTTCGCCGGCTCCTCGCCGCGCTCGTAGCGCAGGATCTGACCGCGCAGCAGGCGCTTGGCGCGCGGTAGGAACGCGGAGCTGGGCCCGCCGACGTGCGGGGTGATGAGCGTGCCGGGCGCGTGCCAGAGGGGGTGCCCTGCCGGCAGCGGCTCGGGGTCGGTGACGTCGAGGGCGGCGCGGAGCCGGCCCGCGGAGAGCTCCTTGAGCAGGGCCTCGGTGTCGACGACGGGACCGCGTGCGACGTTGACGAGCAGAGCGCCGTCCTTCATCCGGGCGAGGAACCCGGCGTCGACGAGATGCCGGGTCTCCGGCGTGAGCGGCGTCAGCAGGACGACGACGTCGGCGGTGGGCAGCAGCGCGGGCAGCTCAGTGACGGCGTGCACCCCCTCGCCGGGGCGCGCCCGGCGCGCGAGGGGCACGACCTCGCACTCGAACGGCAGCAGGCGCGCGGCGAGCGCCTGCCCGATCGAACCGTAACCGAGGATGAGCACGCGCCGGTCGGCGAGGGAGTCGTGGAACTCCTGACTCCACCGGCCCTCTGCTTGGAGCCGGGAGAAGTACGGGATGCCACGGAGGGAGGCGAGGATCAGCGTGACGGCGAGCTCGGCGGTGCTGGCGTCGTGCAGGCCACGGGCGTTGCAGGCGGTGACGCCCGGCGGGATGTGCGGCAGGACGTCGTCCATGCCGGCGGTGAGGGTCTGCACGATCTTGAGTGAAGGCAGCGAGGGCAGTAGCGGCAGGGCCGCTCCATGGCGCATGTACGGCAGGCAGAAGAACTCGACGCCCTGGAGTTCCTGCGCGGGGGGCTGCGGCCCGTCACCGTCCCAGACGATCACATCGAGATCGGCGGGCAGCCCACCAATGTCTTCGGGGGCGTACGGAAGCAGATAGCGGGCACTCATGCTGCGACCTTAACCCTCTGGGGGCGCGAGGCTTGGGGTGCGCTGCCGCAGGCAGTTGCACCGCCAGGGGCGCGGGGCTCTGCCGATATGCGGCTCCGCCGCGTGGGCGCGACAGGTGACGACGGAGGGCCAGCTGCAACACCCAAGGGGCGCGGGGCTCGGCTTGATTCACTGCGTGCGCGACAAGCCACCCACGCAGCTGGAAGGACGAACGTGCAGGGCCATCCGCACAGGGTGGTTGCTCGCGCACGCAGTGAATCAAGCCGAGCCCCGCGCCCCCAGCTAGCTGGTTGCAACGAGCCGCAGTCGGTGAGCGACCGCCGCAGCTTCCCCACGGCCGGTGACATCCAGCTTGGCGAGGATGTTGGAGACGTGGACGCTCGCCGTCTTCGGGGAGATGAACAGCTCCTCCGCGATCTGGCGGTTGGTCCGGCCCAGGGCCAGCAGCTTCAGGACGTCCTGTTCGCGCGGGGTGAGGTGGAAGGAGTCGTCGTCTGCGACGACCTGCGCAGGCTCCTCCGAGAGCGACAGCCGGGCACGGTCCGCCAGCAGCCTCAGGTCGTGCAACAGCAGCTGGTTGCCCTGGCGGCAACCCAATGCCTCCGCCTCCCGTGCCGCCGCGCTCGCCGCCGTGCGGTCGCCGTCGGCGGCCAGCGCCTCCGCGAGGCGGTACCAGGCGAGGTTGCGCGGGTGGGGACACTCCAGCGTCGCCAGCGCGTCCGTCGCGCGGCGCCACTGCGCGGTCGTCGCCGTGCCCTCGGCCCGGGCGAGCTCCGCGTCCAGGACCGCTGACCAGCCTGCCAGCAGCGGGAGTTCCGTAGTGAGGCCGGAGGCCGCCTCGCGGATGCGGGTCAGCACCTCGGCGCGGCCCGGCGCCATCGTCGGCAGGTGGCGCGCGTCGGCCTCGACCGCCGCGCCGGCGGCCAGCAGGGACCACCAGACGCGGTCATGGCCCTCCGCGCGCTCGCCCTCCAGGACGGCCGTCAGCTCCGCCCGCGCCTCCGCGTAGCGGCCCTGGGCGACCGCAATGCGCAGCCCCAGCAGCGCCGTCGGGACCAACTTCTGCGGCTGCCAGAGCATGCCCGTCCGCCGGCACTCGGCCAGGTGCTCGGCCGCGCCGGCGACGTCCCCGCGCAGCAGCGCGACCTCGCCGCGCAGCCGTTCCATGAAGTCGCGGTGGGCGCGCTGGCCGGACCAGTCGGGCTCCTCCGCCAGCAGCCGCTCGGCCTCGTCGAGCTCGCCGAGGGAGATCAGCGGCTCGGCGAGGTTGCCGAGGATGATCGTGCCCGAGTAGCCGGTCATGCCGTTGGCGCGGATCATCGCCAGCCCGGCCCTGGCCACCTCCGCCGCCTGCCGGGAGCGGCCCTGGATCTCGTGGTGGCTGGCCAGGTTGGTGTAGACGCGGGAGCGCAGGTCGACGTCGCCGGAGGCCTCGGCCTGCTCCAGCAGCTCGCCGAGCAGCGCAGCGCCGGCGTCCAACTCGCCGAAGGCGCAGTGCAGCATCCCCAGGGTCAGTCTGGCGTGCAGCCGCAGCGAGGTCGCACCCACCTGCTCGGCGATCTCCGCGGAGCGCCGGGCGATGTCGAGGTGCTCGCGGGTGGGGACGCCGAGCAGCCCGTCGCAGGCCTGGCGGTGCAGTAGTTCCGCCAGGACCGCCGAGGGCTTTCGGCCCTCCAGCAGTTCCAGTGCGCGCTCCAGATCCTTCTCCGGGGCCGCGCCCACGTCGTAGCGGAGCGCGCGGGCGCGGGACAGCTTGAACCAGGCGGCCCGTTCTGGCGTCTTCGACTCGTCGATGAGGCGCAGCGCGCGCTTGGTGTAGCGCAAGCCTCGGTCGGTCTCGCCGCTGAGCCGGGCGGCGACGGTGGCCTCGGCGAGCAGGTCGACCAACTGGACCGCGCCGCAGTCATCGTGGGACGAGCCCGGCTCGCAGGAACAGGCCGGATAGCTCTCGTCGGCGTGGTCGTAGTCGCGCAGGGTGTCCCGCACGTCCTCGGGGACGTCGTCCCAGAGCTCCAGTGCGCGGTCCAGCATCCGCAGTTGCTCGGCGAAGGCGTTGCGGCGGCGCGCCTCGCGGCCGGCGTGCAGCACGGCGGGGACGGCGCGGGCGGCGTCGTGGGCGCAGTACCAGTAGCCGGCCAGGCGGGCGGAGCGCTGGTCGGCGGAGATGAGCATCGGGTCCGCCTCCAGGACCAGCGCGTAGCGGCGGTTGATGCGCGTGATCTCACCGGGCATCAGGTCGTCGCTGACGGCCTCGCGGACCAGCGCGTGCCGGAAGCGGTAGCCGTCGCCGTCGGAGGTCTGCTGGATGATGTTGGCGCCGACGGCGGTGCGCAGCGCATCGATCAGCCCGTCCTCGTCGAGCGTGCCGATCGCGTCGACGACCGCGGCCAGCAGCCCGTGCTCGACGCGGGAGCCGCCCTGGGCCAGGACCCGCAGCAGGGACTGGGTGTCCTCGGGCAGCGCCTCGATCCTGACGAGCAGCAGGTCGCGCAGCGTGTCGGTGAGCCGGGTGCTGCAGCCCTGCTGGTGCGAGACGGCGAGTTCCTCCACGAAGAAGGGGTTGCCCTCGGAGCGCTTGAAGATCTGCTGGACCAGGTCGGCGGTCGGCCGGGCCGGGCTGAGGATGCCGGCCACCTGACGGGCCACCTCGCGCTGTTCCAGCCGCGGCAGTTCGAGCCGCTGCACGGTGCGCAGCCGCTCCAGTTCGGCCAGGTAGGGCCGGACCGGGTGGCGGCGGTGCAGGTCGTCGCTGCGGTAGGTGGCCAGCAGTACGAGCCGCGCCCGGTGCAGAGTGCGGATCAGGTACGCGAAGAGCTCCCGGGTGGACCGGTCCGACCAGTGCAGGTCCTCGACGGCCAGGACCAGGGTCCGATCCGTCGTCAACTGCTCGAAGAGCTGCGCGGTGTGCTCGAAGAGCCGCGCGCGGGCGTACTCGTCGTGGGCCTCGGGCAGTGCTTCGCCCATGTCCGGCAACAGCCGGGCCAGGCTGCTCTCCCGGCCCACGGCGGCCGCCTCGAGCTCTCCCCCGAGAGCCCGGTGCAGCCGCCGCAGGATGGTGGCGAAGGGCGCGTACGGCAAGCCCTCCGCCCCCACCTCCAGGCACCCCCCGACCACGACCGGAACCCCCCGAGCTCCGGCCGCGCACTGGAATTCCTCCAGCAGCCTGGATTTGCCGACTCCTGCCTCTCCCCCGACGAGCAGGACTTGCGGCTGCCCCTCGTCGGCGCGCTTCAGCGCCTCCGTCAGGGCTGCCATCTGCGAGCCTCGTCCGATGAACACGGGACTTACCGATATCCGCTCCACGTTGGGCAGCATGGCATACGTCCCCCGCTGATCAGCAGCTATTTCAGCGTGCGGCGAGGTGCAGGGCCCGGCGTACGGAGCTCCGTCCCCGTGACCGGGGCGACTCACCCGCCCTCCGGACCTTGTTGGCACGCTGAGCCTCGCGGACGAGACGGTACTGCTCGGCCTGGGCGACGAGCTCGGCGTTACGGTTCACGATCATCTGGTACTCGAACATCTTGGCTCTCCCCTGTGGGTGGTGTTGCCCTGGGATTCCCTGGCTGGTCTCCCTGACAACCTCTAATTTCCTCTCCCAGGGGGGTCCCCCACATGAGGCGCATGCCCGATCTTGGGCGCCTGGGGGTGCTTAGAAAAAGCGAACCGCCGCCCTGAGTGCGCCTAAGCACTCAGAACGGCGGCCCGGATGGCCTAAGTAAGGCCTGAACTGGCCTTACGTGCCGGTCCTACTCGGTCCTACTCGGGGGTCACCCCGAGCTTCTCGAAGATCAGCTCCTTGACCCTGGCGGCGTCCGCCTGGCCGCGGGTGGCCTTCATGACGGCGCCCACCAGCGCGCCCGCGGCGGCGAACTTGCCGTCGCGGATCTTGGCGGCGACGTCCGGCTGGGCCGCAAGCGCGGCGTCGATGGCCGCACCGAGCGCGGAGTCGTCGGAGACGACGGCCAGGCCGCGCTTCTCCACGACCGCGTCCGGCTCGCCCTCGCCGGCCAGCACGCCCTCGATGACCTGACGGGCCAGCTTGTCGTTGATCTTGCCCTTGCCGACCAGCGCCGCGACGCGCGCGACCTGGGCCGGGGTGATCGGCAGCTCGCCGAGGTCGACGCCGTCCTCGTTGGCGCGACGGGCCAGCTCGCCCATCCACCACTTGCGGGCCTGGTCGGCGGGAGCGCCGGCGGCGATCGTCTCCAGGATCAGCTCGATGGCGCCGGCGTTGAGCGCCGACTGCATCTCGCTGTCGGAGATGCCCCAGTCGGCCTGCAGCCGCTGCCGCCGCACCCGCGGCAGCTCCGGCAGCTCGCCGCGGAGCTGCTCGACCCACTCGCGCGAGGGCGCGACGGGGACCAGATCGGGCTCGGGGAAGTAGCGGTAGTCCTCCGCCTCCTCCTTGATGCGCCCGGAGGTGGTGGTGCCGTTGTCCTCGTGGAAGTGGCGGGTCTCCTGGACGATGGTGCCGCCCTCGTTGAGCACCGCGGCGTGCCGCTGGATCTCGAAGCGGGCGGCGCGCTCGACGCTGCGCAGCGAGTTGACGTTCTTCGTCTCGCTGCGGGTGCCGAACTTCTCGGCGTCCTTGCGCATCAGCGACAGGTTGACGTCGCAGCGCATCTGACCCATCTCCATGCGGGCCTCGGAGACGCCCAGCGCGCGGATCAGCTCGCGCAGCTCCGCGACGTAGGCCTTGGCCACCTCGGGCGCGCGCTCGCCCGCGCCGACGATCGGCTTGGTGACGATCTCGATGAGCGGGATGCCGGCCCGGTTGTAGTCCAGCAGCGAGTGCGAGGCACCGTGGATCCGGCCGGTCGCGCCGCCGACGTGGGTGGACTTGCCGGTGTCCTCCTCCATGTGGGCGCGCTCGATCTCCACGCGGAAGACCTCGCCGTCCTCCAACTGGACGTCCAGGTAGCCGTTGAAGGCGATCGGCTCGTCGTACTGGGAGGTCTGGAAGTTCTTCGGCATGTCCGGATAGAAGTAGTTCTTCCGGGCGAAGCGGCACCACTCGGCGATCTCGCAGTTGAGCGCGAGGCCGATGCGGATCGCGGACTCCACGCCGATCGCGTTGACGACCGGCAGCGAGCCCGGCAGGCCCAGACAGGTCGGGCAGACCTGGCTGTTCGGCTCGGCGCCCAGCGCGGTCGAGCAGCCGCAGAACATCTTGGTCTTGGTACCCAGCTCGACATGGACCTCAAGGCCCATCACCGGGTCGTACGAGGCCAGGGCCTCCTCGTACGGGACCAGGTCAATGACGCTCACTCGGCGTCCTTTCAGGGTTGGCTTGCGGTCGGTCTCAGTCGGCGAGGATGTCGGGGACGTCGCTACTGGCCAGCTGGCGCAGCTCGCGGACGAGCAGCAGGGTGCCGGTGAGCAGGGCGACGGCGCCGACGGCGGCGTTGATGAGCTTGAGCGTGTCGGCCTCGGCGCGGGCCTTCTTCAGGTCCTTGACGATGCCGAAGGCACCGAAGGCGCTGCTGCCGATGCCCAGCATCAGGCCCGGCTTGCTGTGCTTGAAGCCTTTGGCCGTTTCGAGCTTGCTCATAGTGCCGGTGCCTCCTCCAGCAGGGGGTGTCCCCACTTGTCGTTGAGTGCCGCCTCGACTGCCGCGCCGACGCGGTAGAGCCGGTCGTCGGCCAGTGCGGGAGCGATGATCTGCAGGCCGACCGGGAGATTGTCCTCCGGCGCCAGGCCGCAGGGCACCGACATGGCCGCGTTGCCGGCCAGGTTCGACGGAATGGTGCAGAGGTCCGCGAGGTACATCGCCATCGGGTCGTCGGCGCGCTCGCCGATCGGGAAGGCGGTGGTCGGGGTGGTCGGCGAGACCAGCACGTCGACGTCCGCGAAGGCGCGGTCGAAGTCGCGGGTGATCAGCGTGCGCACCTTCTGGGCCGAGCCGTAGTAGGCGTCGTAGTAGCCCGAGGAGAGCGCGTAGGTGCCGAGCATGATCCGGCGCTTGACCTCGGGGCCGAAGCCGGCCTCGCGGGTCAGCGCGGTGACCTCCTCCGCCGAGCGCGAGCCGTCGTCGCCGACGCGCAGGCCGTAGCGCATGGCGTCGAAGCGGGCCAGGTTGGAGCTGGCCTCGGAGGGGGCGATGAGGTAGTACGCCGGGAGCGCGTAGGTGAAGGACGGGCAGGAGACCTCGACGATCTCGGCGCCCAGCGAGCGGAGCAGCTCCACCGACTCGTGGAAGCGCTGCATCACGCCCGGCTGGTAGCCCTCGCCGCCGAACTCCTTGACCACGCCGACGCGCATGCCCTTGACGTCCGCCTGGCGGGCCGCGGCGACGACCGGCGGCACGGGGGCGTTGATCGAGGTCGAGTCCATCGGGTCGTAGCCGGCGATGGCCTCGTGCAGCAGCGCGGTGTCCAGGACCGTACGGGCGCAGGGGCCGCCCTGGTCGAGGGAGGAGGAGAAGGCGATCAGCCCGTAGCGGGAGACGCTGCCGTAGGTCGGCTTGACGCCGACCGTGCCGGTGACGGCGCCGGGCTGACGGATCGAGCCGCCGGTGTCGGTGCCGATCGCGAGCGGGGCCTCGTAGGCGGCCAGCGCGGCGGCGGAACCGCCACCGGAGCCGCCGGGGATGCGGGAGAGGTCCCACGGGTTGCCGGTCGGGCCGTAGGCGGAGTTCTCGGTGGAGGACCCCATGGCGAACTCGTCCATGTTGGTCTTGCCGAGGATCACCACGCCCGCGTCCTTGAGACGACGGGTCAGCGTCGCGTCGTAGGGCGGGATCCAGCCTTCGAGGATCTTGGACCCGGCGGTGGTCGGGATGCCCCGGGTGGTGAAGACGTCCTTCAGCGCGAGCGGGACGCCGGCCAGCGGGCCGAGCTCCTCGCCCTTGGCGCGCTTCTCGTCCACGGCGCGGGCGGCGGCGAGCGCGCCCTCGGTGTCGACGTGGAGGAAGGCATGCACCTTCTCGTCGACGGCGCCGATGCGGTCCAGGTGGGCCTGGGCGACCTCGACGGCGGAGACCTCACCGGAGGCGATCGCGTGCGCGGTCTCGGCCGCGGTGTTGCGGATCAGGTCGGTCATATCGCTCAGTCCTCCCCGAGGATCTGGGGAACGCGGAAGCGCTGCTCCTCCGCGGCCGGGGCGCAGGCGAGCACCTCGTCGGGGTTGAGCGACGGACGCACCTCGTCGGCGCGCATGACGTTGGTCAGCGGCAGCGGGTGCGAGGTCGGCGGGACGTCTTCGGCGGCGATCTCGCTGACGCGGGCGACCGCGTCGACGATGTCGTTCAGCTGCTCGGCGAAGTGGTCGAGTTCTTCGCTCTTGAGCTCCAGCCGCGACAGCCGGGCGAGGTGGGCGACCTCCTCGCGCGTAATGCCAGGCATGCAGCGATCCTCTGGTGAGTGAGTAGTGAAGCGATTCGAGTCGCCCCAGTCTATTGACAGCGGGGCCGGGCTCCATCCTACGGACGCGGGGACGCAGGATGCGCGGGCGTTTTCTCTGCAGAGCGAGTTGCACATCAGGGGCGCGAGGCTCTGCTGATGAACTGCGTGCGCGACAAGCCACCCACCAAGCTGGCAGGCCGAACGCGCAGGGCCATCCGCACAGGGTGGTGTCTCGCGCACGCATTCAAGCGAGCAGAGCCCCGCGCCCCTGGAGGTGCAACCGCTACTGCCGGGACCACTTGGTACGCAGGTCGCGGCGCTCGATCGCGTGCACGCGCAGCCACGCCGTGGCCTGGTCGGCCGGGAGCGCCGCGGAGACCAGCCAGCCCTGGACCGCGTCGCAGCCCATCCGATGCAGCCGCTCCCAGGTCTCGTCGTCCTCGACGCCCTCGGCGACGACGGTCAGGCCGAGCGAGTGCGCGAGCTGCACGCTGCAGCGCACCACCGCGGCGTCGTGGTCGTCGGCGACCATGCGGCTGACGAAGGACCGGTCGATCTTGAGCTCGCCGACCGGGAGCCGGCGCAGCCTGACCAGCGAGGAGTAGCCCGTGCCGAAGTCGTCCAACGACATGCCGACGCCGTGGCCGCGCAACTCCTCCAGCGTCTCGGCGGCGCGCGCGCCGTCCTCCAGCAGCAGCCGCTCGGTGATCTCCAGCTGGAGCGAGTCGGCCGGGACGCCGTGCCGGGCGAGCCGCTCGGCGACGCAGGTGGCGAAGCCGGGCCGCAGCACGTCGCGCGGCGAGACGTTGACGGCGACCTGCACCTCGATGCCCTGCTCGCGCCAGCGTGCGAGCTGGGTGACGGCGGCCTCCAGCACGTAGTCCGTGAGCTGCGGCATCAGGCCGCTGGACTCGGCGAGCCCGACGAACTCCTCCGGGCTGACCGGCCCGCGTCCGGCCCGGGACCAGCGCACCAGCGCCTCCAGGCCGACCACGCTGCCGTCGAAGGCCACCTTGGGCTGGTAGTGGATCTCCACCTCGCCCAGGTCCAGCGCCCGGCGCAGATCGCCGAGCAGGCCGAGACGGAGCGGCGTGTCCTCCTCCTGCCCCGGCTGGTAGAGCGCGACGCCGGCCCTGCTGCGCTGGGCGTGGACCATGGCGATGTCGGCCCGGCGGAAGAGCGACTCGGCGTCCGGCGCGTGGTCGGGCAGCACGGCGACGCCGGCGCTGGACTCCAGCACCAGTTGCAGGCCGCCGAACTGGATCGGCGCGGCGACCTCCGCCGCGAAGCCACGGGCCAGCCGCAGCAGCGCGCCCGGCTCCTGCGGCGGCTCGGGCACCAGCACGGCGAACTCGTCCCCGCCGAGGCGCGCCACCAGCGCGCCCGTACCGGCGACCAGCGTCTGCAGCCGCTCGGCGACCTGGACCAGGAGCCGGTCCCCGGCGAGGTGGCCGAGGGTGTCGTTGAGCGAGCGGAAGCGGTCGAGGTCGATCAGGACCAGCGCCTGTCGCGTGCGCGCCTGCGCGGCGGCCAGGTGCAGGCCGGTGCGGTTCGGCAGGCCGGTCAGCTGGTCGGTGACGCCTTCGCGCAGCCGCGCCCGCCCGAACCACCAGGCGGCGAAGAGCACGGCGATCGGCACGACGAAGAGCGGCAGCAGCTGTGGCGCGTGCAGGCCGACGACCTGGGCGAGCGGCACCAGCGGCGCGGCGCCGGCGAGGGCCACGCCGAGGAAGATCGCAGCCCGGACCGCGAACCCGGCACGCTCGGGCCCCGACCCCACTCCCGGCCCCGGCCGAGTGGTGCGCTCCATGAGGCAGTTCCTCTTGCTTCCCCGTCAGCCCGTGTGGACCGACTGGACCGGGCTGGCTCCAGCGTAGGGCGGCTGCCCCGGATCGGAGTGGCAATCGGACCCGCTGTGACCGAGTGGTGTCCTTGGCGGCGGGACATTGTCCGGATTAACCGTCAATGTCCCGCCACAGGTTTGCGTTAGGTGACGTGACGACCCGTCATGCGTTCACTCTTCGACCGGCAGCGCGACGGCCCGCGCCGCGTCCGGCCCCTCGGCCAGCAGCACGGCGAAGCCGGCGTCATCCAGGATCGCGAGCTTCAGCTGCACGGCCTTGTCGTACTTGGACCCCGGATTGTCACCGACGACAACGAAGTCGGTCTTCTTCGACACCGAGCCCGTCACCTTCGCGCCACGCGTCTGGAGCGCGTCCTTGGCGCCGTCTCGGGTGTGGTCCGCGAGCGTGCCCGTGACCACGACGGTCAGCCCCTCCAACGGACGCGGGCCGGACTCCTCCTCGGCCGTCTCGTCGACGAAGCGGACGCCGGCGGCGCGCCACTTCTCGATGATCTCCCGGTGCCAGTCCTCGGCGAACCAGTCGACGACAGCCTTGGCGATGCCAGGGCCGACCCCCTCCACAGCCGCGAGCTCCTCTTCACTGGCACTCGCGATCCGATCCAGGTCACGGAACTCGCGGGCCAGCGCCTGCGCGGCGACCGGGCCGACGCGCCGGATGGAGAGGCCGTTGAGTACGCGCCAGAGCGGCTGCCCCTTGGCGAGCTGGAGGTTGTCGAGCAGCTGGGTGGTGGTCTTCTTCGGCTCGCCCTTGAGATTGGCGAAGAAGCTGACGACCTTCTGCTCGCCCGTCTCCTCGTCGATCTTCGGGAGGCCGGTCTTCGGGTCGCGGACGAGCGCCTTGATGGGCAGCAGCTCCTCGACCGTGAGGCCGAAGAGGTCGCCCTCGTTCGCCAGCGGCGGGGTGGCGGGCTCCAGCGGCTGGGTGAGGGCGATGGCCGCCACGTAGCCGAAGCCGTCGACGTCCAGGCACTCCCGGCCGCCCAGGAACGCGACGCGCTCGCGCAGCTGGGCCGGGCAGTAGCGGGCGTTGGGGCAGCGCAGGTCCTTGTCGCCCTCCGTCATCGGACGCAGCTCGGTGCCGCACTCGTGGCAGTGCGTGGGCATCACGAAGGGACGCTCGGTGCCGTCGCGCAGCGCTACGACGGGGCCGAGGATCTCGGGGATGACGTCGCCCGCCTTGCGGATCACGATCGTGTCGCCGAGCAGGACGCCCTTCGCCTTGACCACGTCCTGGTTGTGCAGCGTCGCGTACTGCACCATCGAGCCGGCGACCTTGACCGGCTTCTCCAGCACCGCGTAGGGCGTGGCCCGGCCGGTGCGGCCGATGCCGACGAGGATCCGGTCCAGCTTGGCGTTGACCTCCTCCGGCGGGTACTTCCAGGCGATGGCCCAGCGCGGCGCGCGTGAGGTGGAGCCCAGGCGGCCCTGGAGGGCGATCTCGTCCACCTTGATGACCACGCCGTCGATCTCGTGCTCGACGCTGTGGCGCTGCTCGCCGAAGCGCGCGATGAACTCCTTGACCTCGGCCAGGGTGCCGACCACGGCGTTGTGGCGGGCCGTCGGCAGGCCCCAGCCGTGCAGCAGCTCGTAGGCGTGTGACTGGCAGTCGATGTCGAAGCCGCGCCGGGCGCCGATCCCGTGGACGATCATGTGCAGCGGACGGGAGGCGGTGACCGCCGGATCCTTCTGCCGCAGCGAGCCCGCCGCCGAGTTGCGCGGGTTGGCGTACGGGTCCTCACCCGCCGCGACGCGGGCGATGTTGAGCGCCTCGAAGTCCTCGATCGGGAAGTAGACCTCGCCGCGGACCTCCACCAGCTCCGGCGGGTTCTCCCCCGCCAGGCGATGCGGGATCTCCTTGATGGTGCGCACGTTGGCGGTGATGTCGTCGCCGACCCGGCCGGTGCCCCGCGTCGCGGCGCGGACCAGCACCCCGTGCTCGTAGGTCAGGTTGACGGCCAGGCCGTCGATCTTCAGCTCGCACAGGTAGTGGAACTCCTGCCCGGCGAGATCGCGCTCGACCCGCTCGGCCCAGGCGTCGAGCTCCTCGTCGGTGAACGCGTTGTCCAGGCTGAGCATCCGCTCCAGGTGCTCGACCTTGGCGAAGTCGGCCGTCGTCTCCCCGCCGACCATCTGGGTCGGCGAGTCGGCCGTGCGCAGCTCGGGGCGCCGCTCCTCGATCCCCTCCAGCTCGCGCATGAGGAGATCGAACTCGCCGTCGCTGATCGTCGGCGCGTCCTCGTTGTAGTACCGGTACCGGTGCTCCTCGATCTCCTGGGCAAGCTGCGCGTGCCGTACGCGGTCCTCGTCCAAAGACACCGGTCCACCCCTTTGTCAGATCATTCAGGATTGTCCGCCAGGCTCTGCGCCGCAATGACGCTGTGTGACAACGCCTTTCGCGCAAACGCCGGGGACGCCCCGGCCAGGCCACAGGTCGGGGTGATCACGACGGAACGCGACAGCAGCGCCGGGGCCAGGCCCAACCGCCGCCACAACGTCCTCACACCACTGACACTACCGGCCGGGTCTGACAATTTTTGGTCGCTGGAAGGCACGACACCGAGCAGAAAGACGGTCCCGCCCTCCACCCCTTCGCCGATCGCGTCGTCGTCACGTTCCGTCAGCAGCGATGCGTCCAGCGAGACCGCCGACGCGCCCGCGCGGCGCAGCAGTTCGATCGGCACGTCCGGCGCGCAGCTGTGCACCACGACCGGCACGTCCAGCGCGCCGATCAGGCCGCGCAGGACCTCCTCCGCCACGAGCTTGTCCACCGCGCGCAGCCGCTGCCAACCGCTCGCCGTCTTCACCTGACCGGCCAGCACCGCCGGCAGCGAGGGCTCGTCCAGCTGCAGCAGCACCTGCGCGCCGGGGATCCGGCGGCGGACCTCGGCCAGGTGCAGCCGCAGGCCCTCCGTCAGCGAGGCGGCGACGTCGCGCACCGCGCCCCGGTCGGCCAGCGCCTTCTCGCCGCGCTGGAGTTCGACCGCGGCCGCCAGCGTCCACGGGCCGACGGCCTGGACCTTGACCGGGCCGGTCCGGCCCTGGGTGAACTCCTCCAGCGCGTCCAGGTCCTCGCCGAGCCAGGAGTAGGCCCGCTTCGTGTCCCGCCCGGGATGGTCGCCGAAGCGCCAGCCCGAAGGCTCCACCCGGGCGAAGAGCTCGACCAGCAGGCCCAGGCTGCGGCCGATCATGTCCGCGCCCGGCCCGCGCGCCGGGAGTTCGGCCAGGTGCGGCAGGGACTCCAGCGAGCCGGTGACGGTCCTCGCCGTCTCGCGCGCGTCCGTGCCGGGCATCGAGCCGATGCCGGTCGCGCCGGGACCGGAAAGAAGAGGAAAGGGGAACTCGCGCGCGCTCATCGGCCCGGCCGCACCGTCAGGTCGGTGATCTCCGCGTCGCGCGGCAGGTCGATGGCGGTCAGCACGGCCGTGGCGACCGACTCCGGCGCGATCCAGGCGTCCGCCTCGTACGCGCGGCCCTCCTGTGCGTGCACCTTGACCTGCATCGGGGTGGCCGTCCGGCCCGGGTAGACGGTGGTCACCCGCACGCCGTTGCCGTGCTCCTCCTCGCGCAGCGAGTCGGCAAGCGCCTTCAGGCCGAACTTCGACGCCGCGTAGACGCCCCACTCCGCGCCCGCCCGCAGCCCCGCGCCCGAGTTGACGAAGACGACGTGCCCGCGCGTCATGCGGACCGTCGGCAGGAAGAGGCGGGTCAGCTCCGCCGGCGCGAGCAGGTTCACCGCCAGCGTGTCCTGCCAGACCTTCACCCCCATGTCCCCGACCGTGCCCAGCTCGACCATGCCCGCGATGTGCAGCAGCGAGTCGATCCGGTCCGGCTGCTGCTGATGGCCCAGCGCCCAGCTCAGCCGCTCCGGCTGTCCCAGGTCACCGACCAGCGTCTGCGCGGCGGGGAACCGCTCGCGCAGCTCCGCCGCGCGGCGCGCGTCCCGCGCCAGCAGCCACAGCTCCTCGCCGCGCTCGGTCAGCTTCGCGGCGACCGCCGCGCCGATGCCGGAGCCCGCTCCGGTGATCACATGCGTACCCATGGGTTCATCAGTACCACGCCCGAGCAGGCGGTCCGTGCGCCACCATGGTCATGCGCACGCAGACACCAGGGGGACAGGTGCCCGAGGCAGAACACGACGGCCGCATGATCGTGGTCGGCAACGACGCGTTGACCCAGCGACTGGCCGAGGATCTGGCCAAGCTCTACAAGGAGAGCGTCGTTGTCATCGTGCCGGAGCCCCGGCAGGACCATGGCCCGCAACTGCTCGCGCTGCACCAGGACGAGGGCCCGATCCGGGTGATCGGCGGCCGTCGGCCGGACGAGGCGACGCTGCGCCTCGCAGGGATCGAGACCGCCGCCGCGCTCGCCTTGGTCCTCGACGACGACCAGGCCGTGACCGCCGCCGCGCTCACCGCGCGCGTGGTCAACCCGACCGTGCGGCTGGCGCTGCGCGTCCACAACAACGCCCTGGGCAAGCGGCTGCGCCGCCTGCTCGACCGCGAGTCCGCGCCGACGTCGGTCGCCTCCGCCTCCGACACGGCGGCACCCGCTCTCGTCTCCTCGGCGCTGCCGAGCCACGAGCAGGTGATCCCGGTGAACGGCGGCACCTGCACCGTCGTCACCGAGGTGCTGCCGCCCGACACGCGGAAGCTGCCGCCGGGCGAGGGCGTGCCGATCGCGGTGCTCACCGAGTCGAGCGGCACGCTGCTGCCGGGCGAGAACGAGATCGCGTCCGGCGACGAGAAGACCACCGTCGTCCGGCTGCTGCACCACCGCGACGCCCCGACGCCGCCGCGCGAACGCGCCTGGGACCACCGCCGGGTGATGGCCGTGGCGCGCTCCTTCTTCTCGCGCAAACTCCAGGTCGCCGCAGCCGCGCTCGCGGCGCTGGTGGCGCTGCTGACCGTACTCACCTGGCAGTTGACCGGCACCAACCTCGGCCTGTCGCTCTATCTGGTGCTGCTGGACCTCAGCTCGGCGGGCAACGCGGCCTTCGGACAGCCTTTGCCGCGGCAGATCCTGCAGGTCGTCACCATGTTCACCGGCATGCTGGTGCTCGGCCTGGTCGCCGCCGTGGTGCTGGACAGCGTCGGCGCGGTGCGTCCGGCCGCCGGCGCCCGGCGGGTGCGGCGGACCCTGAACGACCACGTCGTGGTGATCGGGCTCGGCAAGGTCGGCAGCACGGTGGTGAACCGGCTGGCGGACATGCGGGTGCCGGTCGTGGTCGTCGAGCGCAATCCGGGAGTTCCCGGGCTGGCGGCGGTGCGGGCGCGCGGCGTTCCCGTCGTCCAGGGGGATTTCACCAGGGACTCGGTCTTCCGCGCCGCCCGTGCCGACCGTGCCGCCGCGCTGATGGCGCTGACCAGCAACGACAGCGCCAACCTGCAGGCGGTGCTGTTCGCCCGCGAGCGCCGGCCCGATCTGCGCGTGGTGCTGCGGCTCTTCGACGAGCCCTTCTCCAAAACGGTCTACAAGGCGCTGCGTGAGGCGCATCCGGAGGCGCGGACCCGCAGCCGAAGCGTGTCCTACCTCGCCGCGCCCGCCTTCGCGGCGGCGATGATGGGCCGTCAGGTCCTGGCCGCGATCCCCGCGCGGCGGGAGATCCTGCTGCTCGCGGACGTCGACGTGGAGGAGGGGGACGAGCTCGTCGGCCGCACGGTCGCCGCTGCCTTCGAGCCGGGCGCCTGGCGCATCGTCGCGTACTCGTCCCGGGGGCGCGGTGGCGGGCTGGACTGGGAGCTGTCACCGCAGCGGGAGTTGCGCCCCGGCGACCGCGTCATCGTGGTGGCCACCCGGGCCGGCCTGGGCCGCCTGCTGCGTCGCACGGACGCGGCGACGGCACCCCACCTTCCTGCTCAGGCCTCGCCCTCGGCGTAGCGCAGGGCCTCGACGCCGTCCGCGGCGAAGCGCACCAGCTCGTCGAGCGGACGGGGCAGGAAGCCCTCCCGCTCCATCCGCCGGAGCTGAGTGCGCATGCCGTCGTAGAAGCCGTCGGTGTCGAGCAGCACGACGGGCTTGTCGTGCAGCCCGTGCTTCTTGAGCTCCAGCACCTCGGTCACCTCGTCCAGCGTGCCCAGACCGCCGACCAGCACGACGACCGCGTCCGCGCGCTGCAGCAGCTGCGCCTTGCGCTCGGCGAGGTCCTTGGTACTGACCAGCTCGTCCGCGCCCCGGTACGCCTTGTGCGCGAGCAGCTCGACGGAGATCCCGACCAGCTTCGCGCCCGCGGCCTTCGCCTCGTCGGCGATCACGCCCATGAGTCCGGCGTGCGAGCCGCCCCAGACCAGCGTGTGGCCCCGCTCGCCCAGGGTGCGGGCGAAGTCGCGGGCGGGGACGGTGTAGCGCTCGTCGAGCGAGAACGCGGAGCAGAAGACGGTGATGTTCACCGGACGATTATCAGGCCTGCTGGTGAACGGAGCGCTCAGTCGTCGCGATTGTCGCCGAGCCGACGACGCGGGTGCCGTCGTAGAGGACGACCGCCTGCCCCGGCGCGATGCCGCGGACCGGCTCGTCCAGGACGACCCGCAGGCCCCCGTCCGCGTCGATCTCCGCCGTGACCGGCACGGGCTCACCGTGGGCGCGCAGCTGCGCGTGGTAGCGGCCGGTGCCGACCGGCGTCTGCTCGCCGCACCAGCGCGGCTTGACGCCGCTGAGCGCGGCGATGTCCAGCGCCTCGACCGGGCCGACGGTCACCCGGTTGTCGACGGGCGAGATGTCCAGCACGTAGCGCGGCTTGCCGTCGGCCGCCGGGCGGCCGATCCGCAGGCCCTTGCGCTGCCCGATGGTGAAGCCGAAGGCGCCGCTGTGCTCGCCGACGACGGTGCCGTCGACGTCCACGATCTCGCCGGTGGCCGAGCCGAGGCGCTGCGCCAGGAAGCCCTGGGTGTCGCCGTCGGCGATGAAGCAGATGTCGTGGCTGTCCGGCTTCTTCGCGACCGCGAGGCCGCGCTGCTCCGCCTCGACGCGGACCTGCCCCTTGGGGGTGTCCCCCAGCGGGAACATGGCGTGCGCGAGCTGGTCGGCGTCGAGCACGCCCAGCACGTAGGACTGGTCCTTGGCCGGATCGACGGCGCGGTGGAGCGTCCGCCCACGGGCCGGCTCGTCGATGATCCGAGCGTAGTGCCCGGTGCAGACGGCGTCGAAGCCGAGGGCGACGGCCTTGTCGAGCAGCGCGGCGAACTTGATCTTCTCGTTGCAGCGCAGGCAGGGGTTGGGCGTCCGCCCGGCGGCGTACTCGGCGACGAAGTCGTCGATGACGTCCTCACGGAACCGCTCGGCGAGGTCCCAGACGTAGAACGGGATCCCGATCACATCGGCGGCGCGGCGCGCGTCCCGCGAGTCCTCCAACGTGCAGCAGCCGCGGGCGCCGGTCCGGAACGACTGCGGGTTGCTCGCGAGCGCGAGATGCACGCCGGTGACCTCATGCCCGTCCTCCACCGCCCGCGCGGCGGCGACGGCGGAGTCCACGCCGCCGGACATGGCCGCGAGGACGCGGAGGCGTCCACCGGGCAGGGCGGAGGCGGAGGAGTCGGGGGCACCGGGGAAGTCAGACATAGTGGTTACCAGAATACGGGCACCCGGCAACACCTCAGGGGCGCGAGGCTCTGCTCGATGAACCGCGTGCGCGACAAGCCACTCACGCACGTAGGGCACCGAACGCGCAGGGCCATCCGCACAGGGTGGTTGTTCGCGCGCGCAGTTGATCAAGCAGAGCCCCGCGCCCCTGGATAGTGCAGCTTGCTCGCCTACTGAGACCTCGCGTCCCCAGCGTGGTGCAACTACCGCTTCGCGGTCATGCCCGCGAGGCGGGCGCGTTCCACCACGGGGGCGATCGCCTCGGACAGGGCCTTCACGTCCGACGGAGTCGAAGTGTGGCCCAGAGAGAACCGCAGGGACGCCCGCGCCAGCGCGGGCTCCGCGCCCATCGCGAGCAGGACGTGGCTCGGCTGCGGGACGCCCGCCGAGCAGGCCGAACCCGTCGAGCACTCGATGCCGCGCGCGTCGAGCAGCATCAGCAGCGCGTCGCCCTCGCAGCCCGGGAAGGAGAAGTGCGCGTTGGCGCTCAGCCGTCCCTCCCCCGCCGGATCGCCGTTGAGGACCGCGTCCGGTACCGCCGCCTGGACCTCCGCGATCAGCATGTCCCGCAGCGCCGCCAACTCCGCCGCCGCGACCGGCCGGCGTTCCGCCGCGATCGCCGCCGCCGCGGCGAAGCCCGCCGCCGCCGGCACGTCCAGCGTGCCCGAGCGGACGTCCCGCTCCTGGCCGCCCCCGTGCAGCAGCGGAACCGGCGTCGCGCCGCGCGACAGCACCAGCGCGCCGACGCCGTAGGGGCCGCCGATCTTGTGGCCGGTCACGGTCATCGCGTCCAGGCCGGAGTCCTCGAAGGAGAGCGGAACCTGCCCGAAGGCCTGCACCGCGTCGGCGTGCATCGGCACGCCGAACTCCCGTGCCACCGCCGACAGTTCCCGCACCGGCTGGATGGTGCCGACCTCGTTGTTGGCCCACATCACGGTGACCAGCGCGACATCCGCAGGATTCGCCTCGATCGCCGCACGCAGCGCCACCGCGTGGACCCGGCCCAGCGCATCGACCGGCAGCCACTCCACGACCGCGCCCTCGTGCTGCTCCAGCCAGTGCACCGCGTCGAGGACCGCGTGGTGCTCCACCGGGCTGCAGAGAATCCGGCGGCGCGCCGGATCGGCGTCGCGGCGGGCCCAGTAGAGGCCCTTCACGGCGAGGTTGTCCGACTCCGTGCCGCCGCCGGTGAAGACGATCTCGCTGGGACGGGCGCCGAGCGCGGCGGCCAGGGTCTCCCGGGACTCCTCGATCACCCGGCGGGCGCGGCGGCCCGCCGCGTGCAGGGATGAGGCGTTGCCGGTGTGACCGAACTGCGCGGTCATCGCCTGGACCGCCTCCGGCAGCATCGGAGTCGTGGCGGCGTGGTCGAGGTAGGGCATGGCGGGACAAGTCTAGGGCCACGCGCGCGCCCGCTCTCCCGCCCCCTCAGATCCCGCACATTCCGCACCCGCACATTCCGAATGCGCATCATCCATTGCAGCCCGTGCAACGGCGTCCTTATGATCCGTGCAACTGTCGGGGGTGCAGCGTCGGAGGCTGGTGGGACATGTCGCAGTCGGTCGACAGGGCACTGACGGTGCTCGCCTCCCTCGCCGACGGACCGACCTCGCTCGAACAGGCCGCCGCGCGCCTCGGCGTGCACAAGTCCACGGCGCTGCGGCTGCTCCGCACGCTGGAGGAGCACGGCTTCGTGCACCGCCAGGCGGACTACCGCTACCGCCTCGGCGGCGGGCTCTTCTCGCTGGCCCAGCTGGCCCTGGAGAGCATCGACGTCCGCGGCGTGGCCGCTCCCCACCTCGCCGCGCTGAACGACCGCTGCGGACACACGGTGCACCTCGCGGTGTACGAGGACGGCGAGGCGACCTACGTCGACAAGCTGGAGAGCAGGTACCCGGTGCGGATGTACTCGCGCATCGGCAAGCGCGCGCCGCTGACCGCGTCCGCGGTGGGCAAGGTCCTGCTGGCGGGCCTGCCGCCGGCGCGCCGGTCGGAGCTGGCGCAGCGACTGGAGTACCCGGCGTACACCCCGCGCTCACTTCGGACGGCGGCGGCGCTGTTGGCCGAGCTGGAGACGGTCCGCGAGCAGGGCTGGGCGATGGACCGCAGCGAGTACGAGGAGAGCGTCAACTGCGTGGCGGTCCCGATCCGCGGCATCGACGGCCGCGTGATCGCAGCGTGCTCCATCTCCACCCCGACGGTGGTGGCCCCGCTGGCGGCGCTGCGGCGCTTGGTCCCCGACCTGACGGCCACGGCGGACGCGATCTCAAGAGAGTACGGCGGCCGCACCTAGGCAAGCGAGTCAGCTGCACTGTCTGGGGGCGCGAGGCTCTGCTTGATTCACTGCGCGCACGAACAACCACCCTGTGCGGATGGCCCTGCGCGTTCGGCGACCCACCACATCAGTGGCTTGTCGCGCACGCAGTTCAGCGAGCAGAGCCTCGCGCCCCCGGAGGGTGCAACTATTGCTCGCCCTCGCTGGAACTCCCCCGGTGCCACGCCCTCGGCGCGCGCCAGTCGTACTTGATGGCCAGCATCCGCAGGCCGAAGGCCATCAGCGCCGCCGCGCTGCCGGTCACCGCGTCCAGCGCGCCGGCGGCGATCAGCGCCGCCGTGAGACCCGCGCCGACCAGCGCGGGGACGGCGTACAGCGAGCGGTCCCAGCGCAGCAGGGACGGGGTCTCCATCGCCAGCAGGTCACGGATCACGCCGCCGCCCGCCGCCGTGATCATCCCCAGTGCGATCGAGGCCACCACGCCCAGACCGTAGTCGTGCGCCTTCGCCGTACCGGTCACGCAGAAAAGACCCAGGCCCAGCGCGTCCAGCGTCTGCACCGTGCGGTTGATGCGGGCGACCTCGGGGTGCATGAAGAAGACAACCAGCGTGGCGACCAACGGCGTCATGAAGTAGCCGATGTCCGTGAACGCCGCCGGCGGGATCGCGCCGATCAGTTCGTCTCGCAGGACCCCGCCGCCCAGCGCCGTCGCCTCCGCGAGCACGGCCATGCCGAAGACGTCGAAGTTCTTCCGCACCGCGAGCAGGCTGCCGGAGAGGGCGAAGACGAAAATGCCGGAGAGGTCGAGCACATGCTCGACCCCCGGGGAGAAAATCTGCGAGGTCACCCCGCATTTCTATCGTGGAATACGGGGTGACCTCGCAAAGCGGAGAACGCTCAGGCGTTCTCAGGGAAGTGACAGGCCACCTGGTGACCGGTCTTCAGCGCCACCAGCGGCGGCTCCTCAGCCGCACACAGCTCCGTCGCCTTCCAGCAGCGGGTGCGGAAGCGGCAGCCCGAGGGCGGGTTGACCGGCGAGGGCACGTCTCCGGTGAGGAGAATGCGCTCGCGCTGCTCCTTGCGCGTCGGGTCCGGCACCGGCACCGCGGACATCAGCGCGTTGGTGTACGGGTGCATCGGCGAGGCGTAGAGGGAGTCCCGGTCCGCGATCTCGACGATCTTGCCCAGGTACATCACCGCGACGCGGTCCGACACGTGACGCACCACGGACAGGTCGTGGGCGATCACCACGTAGGTGAGGCCCAGCTCCTTCTGCAGGTCGTCGAGGAGGTTGACGACCTGCGCCTGGATCGACACGTCCAGCGCCGAGACCGGCTCGTCCGCGACGATCATCTTCGGCCGCAGCGCGAGCGCGCGAGCGATGCCGATGCGCTGGCGCTGGCCGCCGGAGAACTCGTGCGGGTAGCGGTTGTAGTGCTCCGGGCTCAGCCCGCACAGCTCCAGCAGATCCTGGACCGCGGCCTTGATGCCGTTCTCGGTCTGGATCTTCTGCAGTCGGAACGGTGCGCCGACGATCGTCCCGATCGTGTGCCTCGGGTTCAGCGAGGAGTACGGATCCTGGAAGATCATCTGGATGTCCCGCCGGAGCGGGCGCATCTTCGCGGTGTTGAGGTGCGTGATGTCCACGCCCTCGAACTCCACCTTGCCGGCGGTCGGCTCCAGCAGGCGGGTGATCAGCCGGCCCATGGTCGACTTGCCACAGCCGGACTCGCCCACCACGCCCAGGGTCTCGCCCTGACGGACGTCGAAGATGAGGCCGTCCACGGCCTGCACGGCGCCGGCCTGACGCTGCAGCAGGCCCTTCCTGATCGGGAAGTGCTTGACCAGGTCGGTCACCCTCAGCAGCGCTTCCCCCTCCATGGCGGGGGGAGTCGCGGGCGCCGGGACGGTCGCCGTCGAGCTTTCTTCACTCATTGTTTCTTCGTCTCCTCGACTTGCTACCGGCTAGAGCCGGGGAGCGATCTCCTCGGTGAAGATCTGCTGACGGGCCTCCAGGGACATGTGGCAGGCCGCCAGGTGGTTCTCGCCCACGCTGGTCAGCTGCGGCGTCTCGGACTGCGACTTGCCGTCGGTGCGGTCCGCGAAGGGGCAGCGCGGGTGGAACGAGCAGCCACCCGGCAGGTTGATCAGCGACGGCGGGTTGCCCTGGACCGGGATGAGCCGCTCCTGCAGCTCGCGGTCGATGCGAGGCATCGAGCCGAGCAGGCCCCAGGTGTACGGGTGCTCCGGCTCGGTGAAGATCTTGTCCGCCGGACCCTTCTCCACGCACTTGCCGCCGTACATCACCAGGATGTCGTCAGCGAGCTCGGCGACGACGCCGAGGTCGTGCGTGATGATGATGACCGAGGAGCCGAACTCCTTCTGCAGGTCCCGGATCAGGTCCAGGATCTGCGCCTGCACGGTCACGTCGAGCGCGGTGGTCGGCTCGTCCGCGATCAGCAGCGACGGGTCGTTGGCCAGCGCCATCGCGATCATCGCGCGCTGCCGCATACCGCCGGAGAACTCGTGCGGGTGCTGGTCGACCCGCTTGTCCGGCTGCGGAATGCCGACACGGTCCAGCAGCGCGATCGCATGCTCCCGCGCGGCCTTCTTGTTGACCTGCGGGTTGTGCTGGCGGTAGCCCTCGACGATCTGCTGGCCGACCGTGAAGTACGGGTGCATGGCCGTCAGCGGGTCCTGGAAGATCATCGCCATCTGCCGACCGCGGAGCTTGCGCACCTCTTCCGGACCGGCGCTGATCAGCTCCTGGCCGTCGAGCCAGACCTGGCCGCTGATGCTCGGGCCACGCTTCTTCCCGACGTTGCGGTGCAGCCCCATGATCGACAGGGAGGTCACCGACTTGCCGGAGCCGGACTCGCCCACGATGCCGAGGGTCTTGCCGCGCTCCAGGTCGAAGCTGAGGCCGTCGACGGACTTGACGACACCGTCGTCGGTGGGGAAGTGCACCCGGAGGTCGCGGACCGAGAGGAACGCGGAGGGGGCGACCTGGGACACGGCCGACTCGGCCACGCCGGTCGACTCCTCGGTGGGCTCGGTCTTACGGGGGGTCATGCGAGCCTCACTCGGGGGTCAACGACCGCGTACAGCAGGTCGACGATCAGGTTGGCCATCACGATGAAGAAGGCCGCGAACAGCGTGACGCCCATGATGAGCGGCAGATCCTCGCTGTTGATGCCGTTCAGCGCCTCGTAGCCCAGACCGCGAAGGTTGAAGACGTTCTCCGTGAGGATCGCGCCACCGATCAGTCCGCCGAGGTCCATACCGAAGACGGTGAGGATCGGCGTCAGGGTGGAGCGCAGTGCGTGCTTGCGGACCACGACACCCTCCGTCAGACCCTTGGCCCGGGCGGTACGGATGTAGTCCTCGCCCATGACGTCGAGCATGGTGGCACGGGTCAGTCGCGCATAGGTCGCCGCGTAGAGGAAGGCCAGCGTGATCCAGGGGAGAATCAGCTGCTTCGCCCAACCCACGGGATCGTCGGTGAAGTTGACGTACCCGAGATCTGGTAGCCAGTGCAGGTTGTAAACGAAGATCGCCGCGGTCAGCAGACCGGTGAAGTAGATCGGCAGCGACACACCCGCCAGCGCGGTGACCATGGTGACGCGGTCGAGCACGCTGCGCTTGCGCAGGGCCGACAGGATGCCGGTCCCGACGCCGAGCACCAGCCAGATGACTGAGGCGCCGGCGGCCAGGGACGCGGTCTGTGGCAGCGCTGTGGTCAGCGTGCCCCAGACCGGTTCCTGGTTCTTGAACGAATAGCCCAGGCAGGGGGCGGGGCAGTGCGACACGCTGGGACCGTTGTTGAAGTCCCGACCGGCGACGATGCCCTTGAGGTACATGCCGTACTGCTCGTACAGCGGCTTGTCCAGACCCAACTTGACCTTGATGTCGTGCAGTGCCGTTGGGCTTGAGTTCTTGCCGACATAGAGCAACGCGGGGTCGCTACCGGTGAGTTTCGGCACCATGAAGAAGATGCCAAAGGTGACCAGTGAGATCACCAGCAGCATGACGACCACGTTCACGAGTCGTCGGAAGATATACAGGAGCACTGCGCTCGGCTGGCCGGTGGCCGGCCGCCCTCCCTGTAGGGAGCGGCGGCCGACCACAGCCCCGCCTTCACCTGCCCTTCGGTCTAGCTGTGTTTACAGGTGAGACGGCGTCACTTGCCGTCGGAAACGCCCAGCGCCTGGAAGTCGAGCATGCCGAACGCCTGCTCGAAGACGACGTTGGTCAGGCGGGGGTTGCGGTAGTTGAGCGCCTGGTCGTAGACAACCGGCAGGTAGACGGCCTGGTCCATGACCATGTGGTTGATCTTGGTGTAGTCCGCCGCAACAGCGTTGGGGTCGGTCTGCTTCTTGGCGTCGTCGATCAGAGCGTTGATCGCCGGGTCGTTCAGCTCGGGGTAGTTGTTGTTGCCCGAGGCCGGGATGATGCGGCCGTCGACCAGGACACCCAGGAAGCCGGGGGCCGTCGGGTAGTCCGCGCCCCAACCGAACACGATCAGGCCGTAGCCCTTCTTGTGCACGTTGGCCGGGGAGCCGATGACAGCGTTGTAGTTGGCGCCGTCGTACAGGTCGAGCGTCAGGTTGATCTTGAGCGGAGCGAGGGCCGCCTGCAGCGCCTCAGCCTCCTTCTTCTCCTTCGGCTTGTTGTTACGCACCGCGATGGTGGTGCTGAAGCCGTTCGGCTGACCGCAGAGCGCGAGCTCCGACTTGGCCTTGTCCAGCTGGGACTTGCCCGCAGCCAGGTTGTACGGGTCGTAGTTGTCGTGACCCAGGATGTTCGGGGGCAGCATGTTGGTGGCGATCTGACCGGCGTAGGAGCCGCCACGCGCCGTCTGCAGGTCGGTGCTGTTGGCGGCGTACTCCACGGCCTTGCGGCAGTGGACGTTGTTGAACGGCGCAACCTGGGTCTGCATCGAGATGTAGCGGATGAAGCCGTTGGGGGCGTCGTCCGTGTTCGCCTTGAGCGCCGGGTTGGTCAGGATCTTGGTCTGCGCGGTGGTCTGCACGCCGACCTGGCCGGGGTCGAGGTCACCGGTGCCCGCGAGCAGGCGGCTGTCGACGTCGTCGGCGTTGCTGGTGATGTTGACGTTGATCGCGTCCGGCAGCGCCTTACGGATCGTGTCGGTCGACTGGTCCCAGTTGGGGTTCCGGACGAACGCGATGATCTTGTTCGGCACGTACTGGGAGATCTTGTACGGGCCGGTGGAGCCGGGCATCTTGGCGTAGTTGACGCCGGTGTCCTTGGACTTCTCGATCGGCGAGGCGGTGCCCATCGACAGGAAGTACAGGAAGTCGGAGGACGGCGCCGCCAGCTTGAAGGTGATGGTGCTGTCGTCCGGCGTGGTCACCGACTTCAGACCCAGCTTGTTCGGGTCGGTGTCCTTGTACGGGCCGGGGTACTTCTGACCCTGGTCCAGCACACCGGTCAGGTAGGCGCTCGGGCCGCCGGCGAGCTCGGGCGCGAAGATGCGCTCGATGCCGTACTTGATGTCCTTCGACGTCACCGGGGTGCCGTCGTCGAACTTGATGCCCTTCTTCAGCGTGAAGGTGTAGGTCAGGCCGTCCGCGCTCACGGTCGGCATGGCCGTCGCCAGGTCGGGCTGCAGCTTGAGGCCGGCAGCGCCCGGGGCCGAGGGGTAGGCCACCAGCGTGCGGGCGTAGAGGCGCTGCATGTCCCAGACCCAGGCGTAGTAACCGATCGCCGGGTCGAGGGAGTCGGCGTCCTGGTTCGCCCAGAGGTTGAGCGTGCCGCCCTTCTTGTCCGAAGGGTTGAGCACCTGGGTGACCGAGCCGTTGAAGCTCGACTTCGCAGCACCAGTGGTGCCACCGGTGGTGGGCTTGGAGCTACCTCCACAGGCCGCGGTCAGGGCCATGACCCCGACGAGGCCGACGGCCGCTACGGCCTTCTTACGCGTATTCACTACGGTTCAACCTCCGAGAGATACCAAGGTCCGGGAAAGGGATCTTGGACAGTCAGGTGGACGAGTCGCGGCTCTCCACCGCTTGGGAGCTGCGCACAGGCGCAGGCATTCTCAATTCCCCTTGGGGTCAAGGGCGTCCCGCAGCCCGTCACCGAAGAGGTTGAAGGCAAGGACGGTGATGAAGATGGCGAGGCCGGGGACCACCATGTAGGTGGGATCCACCTGGTAGTACTGCGTCGCGTCCGAGAGCATCTCGCCCCAGGACGGGGTGGGCGGCCGGACACCGACACCGAGGAAGCTGAGCGCGGCCTCGTTGAGGATGTTGGACGGGATCATCAGCGTGGAGTAGACCAGGATCGGCGGGAGCAGGTTGGGCAGCAGCTCCTTGAACAGGATTCGCACCCGGCCGGCGCCCAGACTGCGGGCCGCCTCGACGAATTCGCGCTCACGCAGGGAGAGGGCCTGACCGCGGACGATACGTCCGATATACGGCCAGCCGAAGAAGCCGATCACAAAGATCAGCACGCCTACGCGAACCCAGCTTCCACTGACACCGAAGACCTTGTCGGGAAGGACCGACACCAGGGCGATGGAGAAGAGCAGCTGCGGGAAGGCGAGCAGAACGTCCATGGTCCGGCTGACAGCGGCGTCGAACCAGCCGCCGAAGTATCCCGCCGCGGTACCGAGCACCACGCCGATCACGACTGCGAGCAGAGCCGCACCGAAGGCGACCAGCAGCGAGATCTGCGCACCGTAGACGATGCGGCTGAAGATGTCGCGCCCCGACACCGGCTGCACACCCAGCAGGTAGTCGCTGCTGATTCCACCGAACGCACCCTTGGGGACCTGCAGATCAGGGTTGATCTGGTCCGAGTGGAACTCGTTCGGCGGGTGTCCGAACAGCGACGTGATCACCGGCGCGAGGACGGCAACCATGATCAGGAGGACCACCACGGCACCGCCCAGAAGGGCGAGCTTGTCCTTCTTCAGTCGCTCCCAGGCGATACGCCCGGGTGAGCGGCCGATGATCTTCGCGGGAGCGACCGTGGGGTCAGCTGGAACCTCCAGTGTCGCGGTCCCGGAGTCGTGGAGTGGCGCAGTCATATGGAGAAGACCCCCAAGCCGGTGGTGACCGGCACACGGTGCCCGGTCGACCTGCCTGGACACGCTCCGGGATAGGAGAGCGAGCCCGCGGACACGGTCGCAGTTCACTAGTGGTGCCAAGTGCTGAGTGCGGAATGCTGATGTGCTGGGCACAATGCCCGAAAACTGATGGTGCGTCAGTGCATGGGTGCACGTGCGGTGGTTCCACGTGCGGTCGTCGTCCGGCGGGGCGTTCGGGTCGGGTGCGACCGAGGTGTCCGACGGGGACGACAAGCGAGAACGGCACATGGCCGCCCGGCTTGTTGCAGAACTCTTCATCAAGGGCGCATAAGTCCGAAAGACCCGCCAGTGAATGGTTTCCTAACCGTGACCTGCATCGATGCAAAGCCGCAACCTGCGAATACGTCGATTCATCGGCTCCTCGGCACCCAAGGGCCGCAGGGCGTCGACGCGTGTAGATCAGATTTCCGCTGGTCAGGCGGCCGCATGCCACCACTCCGGGAAGTGTCAGAGCCGTTCGTAGCAGGTCGGAACCCGTGCCGAGAGCCAGGCCGCGACCTGGTCATAGGGATCGGCGAGCGCGACGGTGGACACGGCGAGCCCGTCGGGTGCGGCGACGAGCGCGCGCTGCATCATCCGCCGGACGGCGTCGACGGACTGCTCGGACGAATCGGTCATCTCCAGACCAAGCACGACATATGGCTCACCGAAGGACGGTTCCACCCAAGCTCGTCGCAAAGACAGCACAGCGGGCGTTTCGCCTGCAGCGGTGTGGAGTTGACGGAAGAACGCGGCGGTCGCAGCGGGGCTGCCGACGCTCTCGGGCACGCTGCTCGGCGGCGCGTCGACGGTGGTGAGCGAGAGCGGGCCGGCCGGCAGCCGGTCGAGACCGCCCGCGATCCGGCGCAGATCCGCCCACGGGATGCCGACGCCGCCGCCCGCGACATGAGGGTTCAACCAGAGACCCCACCGCTCGCGGTACAGCGCGGCGGCGACCTCGGCCCCCGGCACGACCTGGTGCCGCCGCGTCCACCCGGACGCGGCGAGCTGCTCGGCGGAGGTGACGCAGGGGGCGTAGCCGTAGCCGTTGACCTCGAGGTTGCCGTACTGGACATCGGGGCTGCCGGGGACGCCGTGCCACAACAGCATGAAGAGATCGCCTGCGGCGATCTCTTGCAGCAGCGCCTCGTACCGGTCGTAACGGCCGGGCGCGAGCTCCCGCAGTGCCGCTTCGATCATCGTTCCGCCCCCTCACGATCCGTCGCCGAGCAGCCTAGCCGTGGGGCAGACGAGGTAGCTGCACTACCTCCAGGGGCGCGAGGAACTGCGCGACAGGCCACCCACGCAGCTGGCAGGCCGAACGAGCAGGGCCATCCGCACAGCGTGGGTACTCGCGCAGTTCCCCGCGCCCCTGAGGGAGGTGCAACGTCAGCGTGCGAAGAAGGGGGCGACTGTCTGGAGCATCCATTGCGCCGTGGGGTCCTGGGCGACCGCGTCGAGGAGGACGAGGGAGACCTCGAAGGGGAGCGGCGCCTGGCCCAGCGCGCGGCCCAGCGCCAGACCCACCGCCTCGTGGTCCCCCGCGTCGTAGCGGGCGAGTTGGACGCCCACGAACAGCTTCGGGGTGTCGCTCTCCACCTGGACGTAGGCCCGACGTGCCGTCAGGACGACCGGCAGTGCCGCCAGTTCACCCGCCGCCGCGGCCAGGAACTCGTACGGGTCCTCATGCGGTTCCGGCTCCCACGCCGTCGCGCGGACGCCCTCCTCCGTCGGGTCGCCGCAGAGGTCGGGGACGCCGGCCGCCGGGACCGGGAGGCCCACCGCGCCCTCGGGGTTGACCGCCAGGCCGACGCCCTGCGGCAGGCCGCGGGCCAGCTCGTGGACCGGCGCGATCGCGTACGGCATCTCCGGGCCGGCCACCGCGCGCAGCTGCGCCTCCGAGCTGAAGACCGGGACGAAGGGCTGGCCGGCCAGCTCCGTCGTGGGCAGGTCGAGGGTGACTCCGTCGCGGCTCGGGCCGGCCGGCATGGGGACCCAGACGTAGCTGCGGCCCAGCACCTCCATCACCCGCGGCGTCGCGCCCGGGTCGCCGACGGACGCCGCCAGCGCGAGCTCCAGCTCGTTCTCCGGCCAGACGCCCGGCCGCTGCTGCCCCTGCTGCGGGATGCCCGGGTACTCCTGCACGCTCTCCTCCACCTGTTCGCCACAGCTCCGGCGTCATGCCATGATGAGCCCACCCACAATCGCATAGAGGCCGATCGAACCCGCGCGGGAGAGCTCGGCGACACACTGTACGAACATGTGCTCGCCGGCGCCGAAGGAGCAAGTCCTCCCCCGAATCTCTCAGGCACAACACCGCACGGGCGAGGCAGTTCTGGAAAGCGACCCAGCCATCCGACCGGCCGGGTCCACCCACGGTGCAAGCCGTGCCCGTAGGCACGGTGAAGCTCTCAGGTTGCAGCGACAGACGGGGAGGGTCCCTGCCGCAGCATGCCCAGATTGCTTGGAGATCCCGCTATGTCTCTCCGCCTGACCGCGCTGGACGCCGTCCATCGCTCCCTCGGCGCCACCATGACCGACTTCGCCGGCTGGGACATGCCGCTGCGCTACGGCAGTGAGCGCGAGGAGCACCTGGCCGTCCGCACCAAGGCCGGCCTCTTCGACCTCTCCCACATGGGCGAGATCACGGTCACCGGCCCGCAGGCAGGCGAGCTGCTGGACCACGCGCTGGTCGGCTTCGTCTCCGCGCTCGCGGTGAACAAGGCCCGCTACACCATGATCTGCGCCCCGGACGGCGGCATCCTGGACGACCTGATCGTCTACCGCACCGGCGACGCCGAGTTCATGGTCGTCGCCAACGCCTCCAACGCGCAGCTGGTGCTGGATGAGCTGACCGCCCGCGCGGAAGGCTTCAACGCCGTCGTGCGTGACGACCGCGACGCCTACGCGCTGATCGCCGTCCAGGGCCCCGACTCCCCCGCCATCCTCGGCTCGCTCACCGACGCCGACCTGCCGGGCCTGAAGTACTACACCGCCCTCCCCGCCACCGTGGCCGGCCGCCCCGCGCTGCTCGCCCGGACGGGCTACACCGGCGAGGACGGTTTCGAGCTCTTCGTCGCCCCCGGCGACGCGGAGGCGATCTGGGCCGCGCTGACCGAGGCCGGCGCCTCCTTCGGCCTGATCCCCTGCGGCCTCTCCTGCCGCGACACCCTGCGCCTCGAGGCCGGGATGCCGCTGTACGGGCACGAGCTGAACACCTCGCTGACCCCCTTCGACGCCGGCCTCGGCCGCGTCGTGCGATTCGACAAGACGACCAACGACGGCGAGTTCGTCGGCCGCGCCGCGCTGGAGAAGGCCGCCGAGCAGGCCGCCGCAACCCCCCCGCGCGTCCTGGTCGGCCTGGTCTCCCCCGGCCGCCGGGTGCCGCGCGCCGAGATGAACGTGGTGGACGCCGAGGGCACGGTCATCGGCGTGATCACCTCCGGTGCGCCCTCGCCGACCCTGGGCAAGCCGATCGCCATGGCCTACGTCGACGCCGCCCACGCCACGCCCGGCAGCAGCGTCGCCGTGGACGTCCGCGGCACACACGAGCCGGTCGAGGTCATCGCTCTGCCGTTCTACAAGCGCGCCCGCTAGCGCTCGCTCGTTCTGTCACCAGAATTCTCTTGGGGTCGCCGACCCCCGTTTCGCCGTACCCACACCTCATCCGGGAGAATCGCGTCATGAGCAACCCCCAGCACCTCACGTACAGCAAGGAACACGAGTGGCTGACGGCCGCCGAGGGCGGCGTCGCGACCGTGGGCATCACCGCCTTCGCCGCCGACGCGCTCGGTGACGTGGTCTACGTCCAGCTGCCCGAGGTCGGCGCGCAGATCGCTGCCGGCGACACCTGTGGCGAGCTGGAGTCGACCAAGTCCGTGAGCGACCTCTACACCCCCGCCGCCGGCGAGGTCGTCGAGGTCAACCAGGCCGTCATCGACGACCCGGCCCTGGTCAACTCCGCGCCGTTCACGGACGGCTGGCTTTTCAAGATCCGCCTGGACGGCGAGCCCGAGGGTCTGCTCAGCGCCGACGAGTACACCGCCCACACCGGCGGCTGACGAACGACGAGCCGAACGACTGACGAGCCGAGGGATCACACACACGCCATGACTGTCCTCAACCAGTCCCTGCACAGCCTCGACCCCGAGGTCGCCGCCGCGGTGGACGCCGAGCTGCACCGGCAGCAGTCCACCCTGGAGATGATCGCCTCCGAGAACTTCGCCCCGGTGGCGGTGCTCGAGGCCCAGGGTTCGGTGCTCACCAACAAGTACGCCGAGGGCTACCCCGGCCGCCGCTACTACGGCGGCTGCGAGTACGTCGACGTCGTCGAGCAGCTCGCGATCGACCGGATCAAGGCGCTGTTCGGCGCCGAGCACGCCAACGTCCAGCCGCACTCCGGCGCCCAGGCCAACGCCGCCGCGATGTTCGCGCTGATCAAGCCCGGGGACACGATCCTCGGTCTGGACCTGGCCCACGGCGGCCACCTGACCCACGGCATGAAGATCAACTTCTCCGGCAAGCTCTACAACGTGGTCGCCTACCACGTCGACGCCGAGACGAACCTGGTCGACATGGACGAGGTCGAGCGCCTGGCCAAGGAGCACCAGCCCAAGCTGATCATCGCCGGCTGGTCCGCCTACCCGCGTCAGCTGGACTTCGCCGCGTTCCGCCGGATCGCGGACGAGGTCGGCGCGCTGCTCATGGTCGACATGGCCCACTTCGCCGGCCTGGTCGCCGCCGGGCTGCACCCCTCCCCGGTGCCCTACGCGGACGTGGTCACCACGACGACGCACAAGACCCTCGGCGGTCCCCGCGGCGGCGTGATCCTGTCCAAGGCCGAGTACGCCAAGAAGATCAACTCCGCGGTCTTCCCCGGCCAGCAGGGTGGTCCGCTGGAGCACGTGATCGCCGCCAAGGCCGTGGCCTTCAAGGTCGCCGCCACGGAGGAGTTCAAGGACCGCCAGCGCCGCACCCTCGAGGGCGCCAAGATCCTCGCCGACCGGCTGCTCCAGTCGGACGCGGTCGAGGCCGGCGTCTCCGTCCTCTCCGGCGGCACGGACGTGCACCTGGTCCTGGTGGACCTGCGCAAGTCCGAGCTGGACGGCCAGCAGGCCGAGGACCGCCTGCACGCGGTCGGCATCACGGTGAACCGCAACGCGGTCCCCTTCGACCCGCGCCCGCCGATGGTCACCTCCGGCCTGCGCATCGGCGCTCCGGCGCTGGCCACTCGTGGCTTCCAGGCGGAGGACTTCCGCGAGGTCGCCGACATCATCGCCGAGGCGCTGAAGCCGTCCTTCGACGACGCCAAGTCCGCCGAGCTCGCGGCGCGCGTCAGCGCGCTGGCGGCGAAGCACCCGCTCTACCCGGACCTGTAGGTCTTCCGGGGCCCGGAAGTTTCCGGGCCTGCCTGTCCTTCCATAACGGCGGGGCATCTCATAACGGCGGGGCACCGCGCACACTGGAACCAGACGGTGGCGCGCGGTGCCCCGGCGTGTCTTCCTCCGTTCGTCCCTCACCACAAGACAAGGGCGTCCTCGTGGCCATCAGCGTCTTCGACCTCTTCTCCATCGGCATCGGCCCGTCCAGCTCCCACACGGTCGGCCCGATGCGGGCGGCCCGCATGTTCGCGCGCCGGCTGAAGTCGGAGGGCCTGCTGGCCGACGTCCACTCGGTGCGGGCCGAGCTCTTCGGCTCGCTCGGCGCGACCGGCCACGGCCACGGCACCCCGAAGGCCGTGTTGCTCGGCCTGGCGGGCAACTCGCCGCGGACGGTCGACATCGAGCAGGCGGATCTCGACGTCGCGCGGATCAAGGCCACCAAGCGGCTCTCCCTGCTCGGCACGCAGGAGATCGCCTTCGACCCGGACAGCGAGCTGGTCCTGCACCGCCGCCGCTCGCTGCCGTACCACGCGAACGGCATGACGCTCTGCGCCTACGACGCGGCCAGGACCCCGCTGCTGGAGAAGACCTACTACTCGGTCGGCGGCGGCTTCGTCGTCGACGAGGACGCGATCGGCGCGGACCGGGTGGTGCCCGACGACACCGTGCTGAAGTACCCCTTCCGCACCGGCGCCGAGCTGCTCCGGCTCACGAACGAGACCGGCCTCTCCATCTCCTCGCTGATGCTGGAGAACGAGAAGGCCTGGCGGACCGAGGCGGAGATCCGCACCGGGCTGCTGGAGATCTGGTCCGTGATGCAGGAGTGCGTCCGCAACGGCATGAACCACGAGGGCATCCTCCCCGGCGGCCTCAAGGTCCGCCGCCGCGCGGCGAGCGGCGCACGGGCGCTGCGCGTCGAGGGCATCGGTCCGGCGAACGCGATGGAGTGGGTCACCCTCTACGCGATGGCGGTCAACGAGGAGAACGCGGCCGGCGGCCGCGTGGTGACCGCGCCGACCAACGGCGCGGCGGGGATCATCCCGGCGGTCCTGCACTACTTCCTGAACTTCATCCCCAGCGCGGACGAGGACGGCATCGTCCGCTTCCTGCTGACCGCGGGCGCGGTCGGCATGCTCTTCAAGGAGAACGCCTCCATCTCCGGCGCCGAGGTCGGCTGCCAGGGAGAGGTCGGCTCCGCCTGCTCCATGGCCGCGGGCGGCCTGGCCGAGGTCCTCGGCGGCACGCCGGAACAGGTCGAGAACGCGGCGGAGATCGGCATCGAGCACAACCTCGGCCTCACCTGCGACCCGGTCGGCGGCCTGGTCCAGATCCCGTGCATCGAACGCAACGGCATGGCGGCCGTCAAGGCCGTCACCGCTGCGCGCATGGCGCTGCGCGGCGACGGGCGACACCACGTCTCGCTGGACAAGGCGATCAAGACGATGAAGGAGACCGGCGCGGATATGAAGATCAAATACAAGGAGACGAGTCGCGGAGGACTCGCGGTCAACGTGATCGAGTGCTGACGAAACACACTCTGATCTGCGGCTTTGCCTCTTTCAGGGCTGTCAGGGCCTTCCCTGTTTGCACCGCGAAAAGTCCCTGAAAAGTCCCTCGGACGAAGCAGAAAGTCCCTGAAAAGTCCCTGGCGAAACACGGGTCGCACAGCCTCTGGCCTGGGCCTGCCGTCCGTCCACCGCTACCCGGGGGTAGGGCTCGTCCTTGGGGAGCGTCGACCGGCCCAGCCAAGCGGCAAGGCTTCGACAGATGCCGCAGCATGTCACGTTGAGTGATCTGCTGCGGCTTCTGCTCCTTGCTTGCGCGCCCGTTGACGCCGCCACCCAGCCTTTGGCCCCCCGGCACTGCCCACCCCCAAGCTGATCAAGCACCTCACCCGCTCCAGGCCGGGTACCGATACATCCGCCTGCGCGCTCAAGACCGCTCTGCGGCGCCGCCACCTACCGGCCTTCCCCCACGCCACGGACCCTTGCGAGTAGCGACCGTCCGGCCAGCCGCCGACGCGTCACGCCCCCGTTCCTCCCGATGCTTCAGGATCTGGCCGCCGGTCCGGCCCCGGGCGGCGGCCAGGCCGTCCATGGTGCGCTCGGACATGAGGGCGTGCTCGAATTCGGCGATCGCACCGAGGATCTGGAAGAACATGCGCCCGACGGCCGTGGTGGTGTCGATGGCGGTCCAGGACGACGATGCCGACCCGGCGCTCCTGCAGCTCCTTCGAGAGCTCGATGAGGTTCCCCAGGGAGCGGCCGAAACGGTCGAGCGCGGTGCCGACGAGCTGGTCGCCTTCGCGGGCGACGCCCTGGTGGCAGGCCATGCGGGCGAGCAGGGGGTTGGTGGCGGCGCCGATGGTCAGGTCGAGGTCGTGCAGGGCGAGCGCGCGCACGTGACAGCCGGGCCGCCAGGTCGGCCGGTCCCCGGCCGAAGAACCGTAGCGCTCCCGCGACGTCGAGGAGGAAGGCGTCCGGCGGCAGCTGCTCGACGGTGGGGGTGAGGTCGACGGCGAGGTCGAGGATCCGCTCGAAGTCCTGCGGTGTCGGAGTGATCCGGCGGTGCGCGGTGACGCCATGCGCCCAGCACCGTACCGGCGCCTGCAGCGATGAGCGGGTCTTCGTCGACGTCGTACGTGAGCGCGCCCGTGGCCTTGGCGAACTGCTCGCGGGCCGCCAGAGCGTCGCCGTAGTCGGCGCCTGCAACCCGGACATCTGCTCCGTGCTCGGGGAGAAAGACAGACGCGAGGACACCGCCCCGCCCCAGGGTCCAGGCACACGCGAGTCCGTCGCTGCTACTGCCCGGAGCGACGGCGACGCCGACGTCCGGCAGCGTGCTGAGCTCCAGGGCCGCGATGCCTGTCCGTGGGACAAACCAGCGCTCGGCGGCACCACCCCAGGCGCCCCGGCCGCCTTCGCCGCGTCCCTCTCCTTCCAGAGCACGCCCAACCAGATGCCCCCACTCCCCCCTCTGACTGTCCACGTCGAGCGGGAAGTCCCCCGAGGGGACCACGGCCGGAAGAGCGTGACTTCCGCACTTGCTCGTCAGCGCCTTCAGTCGGTCGATGCGTCACGCAATCTGCAAATTTGTGCGAACTTCTCATCAAAATGGACGTCCGGCCTCCGCAGGCTTCGCTCGACCCCAAGAAGCCGGACTTGCCTGCCGCTGACCATCCTGATCCTTATAGTACTGGTCGATCCAAAAAACGGAACTTCCGTTCGCTTGACATATACAGATGCCACCTCATCCCATGAAATAGTGCGACCAGGAAGAAGTGCCCGCTTTACAACAATTCCACGCTTGCCAATACGCGTCCATCCTTCATTGGCAGACCAGGCCAACGCGATTAGCACGACAAAAACGATGGCGTACGCGGCAACCGCAAATGAGCCGAAAGATCGACCGATCAACAATCCAAGAAGGCACAATACGCCGAGCGCGATCGCCATAATCTGACGGTACTCCCGGCGCTCTGCAGCCGTGAGGGTCAGCATGAGCTCGTCCATGATGGCATCCTAACTCAGCAAAGCAGACAACAGGGGCGCGGCCCGAACTGGAGGGCCCCGAGGGGTGGCTGTGGTGCTGCGGCCAGGTCGACCTGGCCGCAGCATCGCGGACTATGAGGAAATCCAGCCGGGAATCATCTGTTGAGGGGTCCAGCTTTCAGTCATCTGTCGCTGAACCCGAGCCTCAGTCAGAACCAACCCGAAATCGCGTCATTAAAGGAGTTGTCAGCGAAGATTGAAATACCGATCCCAACCAGGGCTCCGGCGGCCGCACCCGCAGGCCCAGCCACCATGAAACCAATGGCTGCCGTATTAGCGACCGTGGCCACTCCGATCACGGTGTCACCCACGCCTTCGGACGCACCAGTAGCAATGGCGTCACCCGTGGATTCACCGTTGTCCTGAGCGGACAGATATCCGCCATAGGCCGATGCTCCAGCGCCGAGGATCGTGAGAGGCGTCGCGAACTTGTCTGCCACACCTGCATACTGGCCAAATTTCACATTCCTGAGCGTCTGCCCCACGGGCACCTTGGTCCCATCGCTGGCGAGCGTATAGCCATACGGCCCCGGCCTCCTTTGAGGAATGCCCGATCCGAATGCCGACATCGTTCCCTGGGCAATTGCTCCGCCCCATGCCACACCACTGATGCCGCTGCATGGGGCATGGCTCACACCACAGGTCGGGTCCTGGAGGTAGGGGTTGTAACTGGTGAGGGCCTGGCGCAGCTCGCGCGCCTGCTGCGCTGCCATCGAATTCTGCTGAGCGCGATAGGTCGCCTCGGCGGTTTGCTTAGCTGCGAGAGCCACCTGGGCCCAGTAGGCGTCCCAGCGCTGGTTCGTGGCGTTGTCCCAGATGTGGTGGCGTCCGGCGAATCCGCTGCTGTCGCCCCATTCACTGGGGTCGCAGCTGCCGACGCCACAGGTATGGGGCGGGGAGGTGTGGCCGAGGATCTGTCCGGTGTGGACGTTGTCGATTTGGCCGGTCGGCTCGGTGATGGTGTTTCCAGAGCAGGACCAGCCGGATTGAGCACACTGGTCGTCGCGGAGGCCGTTGGGGTCGGCGCCGTTGACGGGGTCGTTGGCAGCGTAGGTGTAGCCACCGAGCTGGTTGGGGTCGGCTGCTTCGAGAAGCGGGTCGGCTTGGAGGAAGCGGCCGGTGGTGGGGTCGAAGTTGCGGGCCCCGAGGAGGCTGTAGCTGGTGGCGGGGTCGGCGGGCTGGTTGAGGTAGCCGCGGCCGTCGACCCAGGGGGACTGTCAGGGATGTGGTGGGTGAGACCACTCGAAGGAGTTTCCGATGGCCGTGGGCAAGCGTCCCCTGATGGGGTCGGATTCGCGGGATCCG